>JBAWAV010000220.1:0-4199 GCA_049589475.1 Mycobacterium sp. | reverse complement strand
GGCGGGGGCGGCGCTGGTGGCGCGAACGTGGCAGGCCGCGGCGGTGGTGGCGCGAACCTGACCGGCCGCGGCGGTGGCATGGGTCGCGGTGGGGGTGGTGGCGCACCGAGTTGGAAGACCAGCCGCGGACCATGTTGGGGATCGCCGAGAGTGATCGCTCTGCCATCGTGGATGAAGACCGTCGACATCCGCACCCCGTCGACGAAGATCCCGCCTTCACCGCGGTCGACGGCGATCCACTGGCTGCCGCTGTGATGCAGCACGACCTGGGTCGGCGCGATCGTGCCCTCGAGGCGGATGTCGGCGGCGTTGTCGTGACCGACGACGACGTCCCGGCCCGGGGGAAAGGCGTACCTACGAGGGCCGAGCCAGACGATCAGGGGTGGACCGAACGACCCATCGGTCGGCATTGCCACCCCCTTTCGCGCCCATCATCTTGGAGTCGGACGACGCTTGTCCACTCGCCATGATGCGCCGAGCGCCGAGCGAGCGGCGTCGGCGCGGGCATTTGGCCGCCGGGGGCTTGCTAGCGAGACGCGGTTTGGCGCGGGGCAGGAGCCGAATCGTCAAGCAGACCGCGCAGCACGATCACCGCGTCCACCAGCGTCTTGCGCTCTGTCGCGTTCAGCCTGCCGAGTTGCGGCTCGATCGCGCTGGCCCGGTCGGCGCGGACTCGGTTAAGAGTGTGCAAACCTTGTGCGGTGATTTGAATACGGACCGCACGGGCGTCGCCGGGGTCGACCGTTCGGGTGACCAGGCCGGCGTCTTCGAGCCGTCGCACCTGCGTGGTCATCGTCGGCTGCGAGCAGTGATCCACCGCGGCCAGATCACAGATCCGCGCTTCGCCGTGCGCATCGATGGTCGACAGCAGTCGGGCCTGGGCGGCCGGCAATTTCATCTGGATTCGTTGAGTCGCAAAGCGGTTCAGCCGGGCAACGACGGCGAGCAGATCCGCGCCCAGACCGGCAACGGCCTCCTCGGCCGCGCCACGCTCGGTGGTTGCGGATGGCGTCATACCTATATAGTTGCATAGCTAGGCTATATAGACCACTTACCGAGCAATTTCGTTGCCGGTAACTCCGATAACCCGCCACGGTTCGCTCGCGGAAGCACCCCGCGACAGCTGGCAGAATCGATCAGATGAACGCGACTCGCTCCGCGTCCGGGACTCGAAGTTCCGGATCGCTGCGTCCCGGCGAGCTCGCGCAGGCATCGGTCATGGCCGCCCTGTGCGCGGCAACCGCAATCATCTCCATCGTCGTGCCGTTCGCCGGTGCGCTCGCGCTGCTGGGCACCGTGCCGATGGGGTTGCTCGCCTACCGCTACCGCGTCCGCGCGCTGGTCACCGCGACGGTCGCGGCCGGGCTGATCGCCTTCCTGATCGCCGGACTCGGCGGCCTGATGACGGTGGCGCACAACGCCTACGTCGGCGGTCTCACCGGTGTCGTCAAACGCCGCGGCCGTGGGACCCCGACGGTGCTTGTCGTCTCCTGTATCGCCGGAGCGGTGTTCAACCTGGCGGCGGTCGGCGCGTTAGCGGTGCTGTCGCGGTTGCGGCACCTGATCTTCGACACGATTACCGCCAACGTCGACGGCATTGCGGCCGTGTTGACCTCGCTCGGTCGTTTCGCGGTCTCCCACCCATTCCCGCTCAGCACGCAAATCGGTCCCGGTCTCGAGTCGACTGCACGTGGACTTCAGTGGTTCGTCGGCCGGGCGCTGCATTACTGGCCGCTGCTGCTGTTCGCCAACGGCATCGTCTCGCTGATGATCGTGTCCTTGATCGGGTGGTGGGCGTTGTCGCGGGTGCTCGACCGGATGAGCGGAATCCCCGACGTGCACAAGCTGGACCCGCCGCTCGACAGTGCGCCCGTCGGGCCCGTGCCGGTGCGGTTGGACCAGGTCAGCTTCCGCTACCCACACGCCGACCGCGACGCGCTGCGCCCCGTCAACCTGGACGTTGCGCCCGGCGAACATCTCGCCATCACCGGGGCCAACGGGTCGGGTAAGACAACGCTGATGCTCCTGCTGGCCGGCCGGGAGCCGACGTCGGGCACCATCGAGCGTCCGGGAGCGGTGGGGCTGGGCCGCCTTGGTGGTACCGCAGTGGTCATGCAGCATCCGGAGAGTCAGGTCCTGGGCACTCGGGTGGCCGACGACGTGGTGTGGGGTCTGCCGCCGGGGACGGCGGTCGACGTGCACCGGTTGCTCGGCGAAGTCGGCCTCGATGAGCTCGCCGATCGTGACACCGGGAGTCTGTCGGGTGGTGAATTGCAGCGGCTGGCGGTCGCGGCGGCGCTGGCGCGCGAGCCGGCGCTACTCATCGCAGACGAGGTCACCAGCATGGTCGACCAGCAGGGCCGCGATGCGCTACTCGGTGTGCTGTCCGGCTTGAAGAATCGGCACCGGGCGGCGCTCATTCACATCACGCATTACAACAACGAGGCCGAATCCGCCGACAGCACCATCAATCTCAGCGAATCTGGGGACAACACCGGCATGGTGGAAACGACGGCCGCCCCGGCGACGGACCCGGTGACGGGTCACGAATCGGGCCCGCCGGTCCTCGAAGTGACCGGCGTCGGTCACGAATACGACAGCGGCACACCGTGGGCCAAGACCGCGCTGCGCGAGGTCAGCTTCACGGTGCAGCAAGGCGACGGCTTGTTGATCCACGGCGGCAACGGCTCGGGGAAATCGACGCTGGCATGGATCCTGGCCGGGCTGACGGTGCCGACGACCGGCACCTGCCTGCTCGACGGCCGCCCGACGCACGAGCAGGTCGGCGCGGTCGCACTGTCGTTCCAGGCGGCGCGACTGCAGCTGATGCGTAGCCGGGTTGACTTGGAAGTGGCTTCGGCGGCGGGCTTTTCGCCCAAAGACCACGAGCGGGTAGCTACCGCGCTGGCCGTGGTGGGGCTCGACAGCGCGCTGGCGAAACGGCGGATCGATCAGCTCAGTGGTGGTCAGATGCGCCGGGTCGTGCTGGCCGGCCTGCTGGCCCGCTCACCGCGGGCGCTGATCCTCGACGAGCCGTTGGCGGGGCTGGACGCCGTCACGCAAAGTGGTCTGCTGCGACTGCTCGAAGACCTTCGGCGCGAGCAGGGTCTGACCGTCGTGGTGATGTCCCACGACGACACCGGCATGCACGAGCTGTGCCCGAACACCGTCGACCTCAGCGGCGGCGTGCTCGAAGCGGTCTCGACGACGGCCGGGGGACTGACGTGACAACCGCCCCAGCCGAAGAGAACTCGACCCGTAAGCCGGGCCGAGCGGTGGTGTTGCTGCGTCCGGTGCCGGGCACCTCAGCGATCCACGGCTTGTGGGCCGGCACCAAACTGCTTGCCGTCGGCGGTATCTCGATACTACTGACGTTCAGTCCGGGATGGATCACCATCGGACTGGTGGCAGCGCTGGTGCTGACGGCGGCGCGCCTCGCCCGGATACCGCGCGGCGCGCTTCCCAACGTGCCGCGCTGGCTGTGGGTCTTGTTGGCGTTGGGTGGCATCTCGGCGGCGTTGGCCGGCGGCAACCCGGTGATCGAATTGGCCGGTACGTCGCTCGGACTCGGCGGGCTGTTGAATTTCCTGCGGATCACCGCGCTGTCGATCGTCTTGCTGGGACTGGGGGCGATGGTGTCCTGGACCACCAACGTCGCCGAAATAGCACCTGCGGTCGCCACTCTGGGTCGGCCACTGCGACTGGTACGAATCCCGATCGACGAGTGGGCCGCCACGGTTGCACTGTCGCTGCGCGCTTTTCCGATGCTGATCGACGAATTCCGGGTCCTGTACGCAGCGCGGCGGTTGCGGCCCAAGCGTGTCGCGGCCACGCGCAGGGCACGTCGCCGGCGTTGGGCGATGGAAATCCTCGACCTGCTCACCGCGGCCCTGACGGTGACATTGCGACGAGCCGACGAGATGGGTGACGCCATCACGGCGCGGGGCGGTATCGGCCAGATCTCGGCGATACCGTCGCGCCCGAAAGCGGCGGACTGGCTGGCACTCTCGCTTACCGTGGCGGTGTGCATCGCCGCGGTCGTGTTCGACGTTCCGCCGGGCCCGCGCTAGTCGCCTAGGAGCCTGCTGAATTAATCCCGCGTGGCGGGCGTGATTGTCCTGGGGTTTTGGGGATGATTGGTGGGTGCAGGGTCGATCTGATGATCAGCGTGAGTTGTTGGATGCAGAGTCGGTTGCCGG
>JBAWAV010000219.1:0-14050 GCA_049589475.1 Mycobacterium sp. | reverse complement strand
GAGGTCATGTCGCTGCCGGGTTTGAGCAGAATCGGGTTGAACCGCACACTGGGCGCCAAGCCGGCGGCGCGGGCCTGCATCGCCTGGGCGCGGCCGATTTCGCCGCCCTCGACGGTCACCGCGGAGTTGTTGGACATGTTCTGCGCCTTGAACGGCGCAACGCGAATTCCCTTGCGCACCAGCAGCCGGCACAGTCCGGCGACCACCATCGATTTGCCCGCGTCGGATGTGGTGCCGGCGACCAGCAGCGCGCCGCTCACGGCCTTGTCGTCACGCCAGCGTGAGGATGTCCGCGCCGGACTCGGTCACCAGCAGGGTGTGCTCGAACTGCGCGGTCCATTTGCGGTCTTTGGTGACCACTGTCCAGTCGTCGTCCCAGATCTCGTAGTCCAGCGTGCCGAGGTTGATCATCGGTTCGATGGTGAACGTCATCCCCGGTTCGAGGATGGTGGTGACGGCAGGTTGGTCGTAATGCAGCACCACCAATCCGTTGTGGAAGGTGGTGCCGATGCCATGGCCGGTGAAGTCGCGAACCACGTTGTAGCCGAACCGGTTTGCATACGATTCGATGACGCGGCCGACGACCGACAGCGCACGGCCCGGCTTGACGGCTTTGATCGCCCGCATCGTCGCCTCGTGGGTGCGCTCGACGAGCAGGCGGTGCTCTTCGGAGACGTCGCCGGCCAGAAACGTCGCGTTGGTGTCGCCGTGCACGCCATCGATGTAGGCGGTGACGTCGATGTTGACGATGTCGCCGTCCTCGATGACCGTCGAGTCGGGGATACCGTGGCAGATGACCTCGTTCAGCGAGGTGCAGCACGACTTCGGGTAACCCTTGTAGCCCAACGTCGATGGATAGGCGCTGTGGTCGACCATGTAGTCGTGGGCGATCCGGTCCAGCGCGTCTGTCGTGACTCCCGGCGCGACGGCCTTGCCTGCCTCCGCGAGCGCTGCGGCCGCGATCTGCCCGGCGACCCGCATCTTCTCGATGACCTCAGGCGTCTGCACCCACGGCTCGGAACCCTCGCGCGCCGTCGGCTTGCCCACGTATTCCGGGCGCGGAATCGAGTTGGGCACCGGCAGCGTCGGCGACAGCACACCGGCGGACAAGGCGGAACGAACGGGCATGTTTACCAGCGTATCTGCTTAGTTCGAACGACCGCGACCGCGCAGCAGCGACCGGCGGCGCGGACCTCTGATCTTCACCGAGCCACACACCACTCGACCGGTCAGCACCACGTGCGGTCGACCCTCAGCCGGCGCGGCCTTGCGGCGATCGATCGCGCTACCGCCGTAGACCTCGACATCGTCGATCGACGCGCTGGCCCCCTCGGGCAGCCGAATATCCACCGACCCGAACCTCATGTCGAGCTCGATGACGACAACCGGTCCGGCGAATCTGGCCTTGACCAGATCCAGCTCGACCGAGCCCATCCGGCGCACCAACGCCAGCCGCGTCGGGACCATCCACTCCCCGTGCCGCTTGAGCGAGCCGGCCCAGCCGCGTAACTCGACCCGGTCAGCGGCAGACGTGACGATGGCTCCCGGCCCGGGCAGATCGCCGACGAGCCTGTCCAGTTCGTTGTGGGTGCGGGCGTAGGACACACGCGAGGAGCGTTCCTCGAACTCGGTGATGTCAATCAACCCGAGAGCGACAGCGTTGTGCAGGCGCCGCAGTGTGCCGTTGCGGTCGGCATCCGACACCCGCAGTTCGGACAGTTCGTCGGGACGTGTCATAGCGATACCAATCTACCGCCAGGACACGCCAACGTATCCACGGCGAACACCGCGGGAACGGACACCCTGCCCAGACTGGCCTAGTGATCCAAATAGCATGAAACCCGCCCCTATTCGAAACCGGCATCCTGGTGAATTTCGAGCAAGCCATCCCGTTTAATGACATCGGTCGAAACGATCTTGTTTGCTTAAATAATTGGCCTTGGTATCGCTGCTAGAGCCTCTCAGACAAGTGGTTCGATTTTTCGGATTTATCGTCCAATTTGTCGGACTTTGGAAATTTTTTGTCCGACCAGTGGCCCTGATACACCGGAGGCCGCGAATACCGATTTATCCGGATCGATCGCGCGACAGATCGCTGACCTGCTGTTCCAGGCCAGCAACACCATTCACGTGCGGGTTTGGGGAGATCTATGATCAGGCGGAGTAGTCACGTCAGAGGTGCGATCAATGGTCGAATGGTGCCTAAGAGGAGGCTTAACGCAGCTAAAAGTTCACCTGAGTTTTTAATTAGAAATTTGCTTAACAGGTGTTCCAACTTGTTATATGCTTCGACCCGTCGACGGCTCGTCCGCCATGAGGGGGAGATTTAAGACCCATGTGCGAGCCAACGGCTGTGGGGCGGCAACCCCACATCCCATAAGGAGAGACACCTAGACAGGAGGCTCGCACATGAGTCACAAGCATTCTACAGCGATCGGCACAGCTCTTGGCGGCGCAGCAATCGCCGCGTTCGTTGGCATGGGCACCGCTCACGCAGACCCTGTGACCGACATCTACTCCGACACCGCCGGCGTCGTTGCCGCCGGCGACACGTTCCACCCGGATGACGCGTACGACATCTTGTTCGGCTCTGCGGGCGCCCAGGGCATAGCAAATAGCACTCTTGACATCTCGGATGCTCAGTCGAACCTCACCGGCTACGAGGCATTCACTACCGACGTCGTCGCCTTCGAACAAACCGCCGGTGACCACGCCCTGGAGAACCTGATTTTCGCGATCGACCCCAGCGCGTTCTACGAGCAGACGACAGAGGGCGTGACAGGCACCCTGGCCGGCGGCCTCGGCGACTACCTGGTGCCGGACAGCTTCCTTGGTTACCTGGCAACGGGCCTGGACTACGGCCTGCTGACCCCGACGGGGCTGGACTACGTGCTCACCCCGCTGATCGACATTCTGACGGGCACGCCGTTCGGCTGATCTAGCGTCACTGAATCCACCTCGATGAGAGGTGGCTGTCTGGACCGGTGGGGTTGGGGGGGACCTAGTCCCCACCGGTTCAGACGCCAGCCGTCGGGCCAGCAGCGGATACGCCGGAGCCCCCGGATCTCCACTCGCTCGGCGAATAAAACCCTGTGGCCTGGGCGCCCCTCGCGCCCAGGCCACAGGCTTTTTCATGTCTAAAGCCTTGCGGCAGAATCGTTTCAGGCCAGATAGTCGGCGGGCATCGACTCAAACATGAACTTGGTCATCCGCACTGCGTACTCCGAACTGCCGCCGCCGACAATGAGCGCCGCGAACGCCAGATCACCGCGATAGCCGGCGAACCAGGAATGCGAGCCACCCGGGAACTCGGCCTCACCGGTCTTTCCGTACACCTCGCCGCAGCCGGCGATTTCCTTGCCCGTGCCGTTGGTCACCACCAGCCGCATCATCGGGCGCAGGCCTTCGATCATCTTGTCGCTGATCGGTGTCGTGTCGCCGGTGATATTCGTCGGCCGCCCCTCGATCAGCTTGGGTACCGGCGTCTTGCCCGCCGCGACCGTGGCCGCGACCATCGCCATGCCGAACGGGGAGGCAACCACCTTGCCCTGGCCGAAGCCGTCCTCGGTGCGTTCAGCCAAATCGACTGTGGGCGGTACGGATCCGGTGACCGTGCTGAGCCCGTCGATCTGGTAATCGAGACCCATGCCGTACTGGTGGGCGGCCTGCGTCAGCCCGCGCGGCGGCAACTGGCTGGCCAGTTGGGCGAACGTGGTGTTGCACGAACTGGCGAAGGCCCGCGACATCGGCACCGTGCCCAGGTCGAAGCCGCCATAGTTGGGCACGACTCGCTGTCCGATGTCGAGATGCCCGGGACAGCCCAGAAGCGTGTTCGGGCTTGCCATATCGCGTTCGAGCGCCGCACCCGCGGTGACCATCTTGAACGTCGACCCCGGCGGGTAGAGGCCGGTGGTGGCAAGCGGGCCGATAGCGTCGGCCGCGGCGTTTTGCGCAACCGCGAGGATCTCCCCCGTCGACGGCTTGATCACGACGATCATGGCCTGGCGACCCTGGTTGTCGACTGCGTGCTGTGCGGCGTTCTGCACGGCGCGGTCCAGGCTGATCGAGACCGACGGCGCAGGCGACGGCTCCACTTCGTGCAGCACCGCCAGGTCGACGTTGTTCTGGTTCACGCTGACCACTCGCCAGCCCGCCTGGCCGTCGAGTTCGTCGATCACGGCTTTCTTCACCTGATTGATCAGGGCCGGCGCGAAATGGTAGTCAGTAGGCAGCAATTCGGCCTGCGGCGTGATCACCACACCGGGCAGGGTGCCGATCGCCGGGGCGACGTTGTTGTTGTCGTCGACGCGCAAGGTGATCAGATCGACCGGCTTGCCGGTGCCGCTGGCCTGCTCGGCCAGAAGTTGCGGGTCGAGGGTGTTGTCGAACGGGCGTAGCGCGTCGACGACGGAACGAGCGGTGCTGATCAGAAAGGCTCCGGCCTTCGACGCGTCCAGCGTGTAGTGGTAGAGATACCCGGGCGCCAGCACGTCGGTGCCGCCGACTTCGTTGACCGAGGCACGCTTCGGCGGGTCGGCCCGAAGTTCCAGTCTCTGGTGCTCGCCGAGGCGGGGATGCACATCGGTGGTGTTCCACCGGATCTGCCAACGGCCTTCGTAGCGAGCCATTTTCAGCTTGCCGTCGTAGGTCCACGTCCGGTTCTTCGGCAGATGCCAGGTGTAGCGGTAGTTGACCCAGCCGGTGTCTTCGGCGTATTTGGAGCCTAGGACCTGGGTGTCCAGGTGGGTGGCCTGCAGGCCGGCCCATGCCGCGTTGAGTACTTCGCGCGCATCGCTGGGACTGTCGCTGAGGTCGGCGGCCGCAGCCGTGTCACCGGTGGCCAGGGCGGCGAAGAACTTGTCGGCCGCGGGCGCGGGGCCGTCTGGCCGCGGCGTGCACGCCGACACCATGCCCGTCGCCACGAGCGCCGCCAGAGCGAGATGAGATGCTGTTGCCAGTGTGACTCTTGTTGTCATTGTGGCTGATGTTAGAAACCCCAGCCGCGAAAACGGCGGAGGCGCACCGAGACTAAACCGTGATGACGTTCGCGCCGAGATCGACGGCAGCGCGCAGAAGTACCAGAGCAGATCGCGGCGACGTCGATATCGGTGCAGAACCCCGGTACTCGGGTCAGTCCAGCAGGATCGTGGCGAAGGTGCCGACCTCGGCAAACCCGATCCGGTCGTAGGTGGCCCGCGCGACCGTATTGAAGTTGTTCACGTACAGGCTGGCGATCCGCCCGGTACCGACGATCACCGCCGACAGCGTGGCTGTGCCCGCCGTGCCGAGGCCCTTGCCCCGCCACTCGGGATGCACCCACACCCCCTGGATCTGGCTGACCGCAGGCGACTGGGACCCGACCTCGGCCTTGAAAACCACTTCGCCGTTCTCGAAGCGGGCCCAAGCCCGGCCGGCGGCGATGAGGCCGGCAACCCGACGCCGGTAGCCACGGCCACCGTCACCCAGCCGCGGGTCGACGCCGACCTCGCCGATGAACATGTCGACGGCCGCCACCAGATAGGTGTCGATCTCCTCTGGCTTGACCTGCCGCACACCGGGATCGATTGCGCAGGTCGGCATCGTGGTCAGCGACATCAGCGGCTGGTTGTCGCGCACATCGCGCGCCGGTCCCCAGGCCGCCTCGAGCCGCTGCCACATCGGCATCACCAGCTCGGCCCGTCCGACCAGCGACGAGCAGCGCCGCGAGGCGGTCATCGCCGCGTCGCCGAACGCATACAGATCACTGAGCTTGCCGCGCAACGGAATCAGGTTTGCCCCGGCGTAGCACAGCGACTCGTCAGGTCCGCGGCGCGTCCACAATTCTCCGCCGATCGCGTTGGGATCCATGCCGTGATCGGCGACCCGGGCGGCCACCATGCACGACCCCACCGGATCTTCGTCGAAAACCCGGCGCACTGCCGTGCCGTCGCGCACGACCGACACCCGTCGCTCGCTGACTATGCGGCGCAGCGGCGGAGCGGACATACTGACCCTCTTCTGGGGACCCGAACAGTTAGCCCGATTGGACCACGGTCAGCTTACGGTGACAACTGGCGAACCGCTCGACGTTGTTCCGGCGTCGCCGGTCTCGGCGGCAATTCGCATCGCTTCTTCGATCAACGTCTCGACGATCAACGCTTCGGGCACGGTCTTGATGACTTCGCCGCGGACGAAGATCTGGCCCTTGCCATTTCCGGACGCGACGCCGAGGTCCGCTTCCCGAGCCTCCCCCGGTCCGTTGACGACGCATCCCATGACCGCCACCCGCAGCGGGACGTCGAGCCCGTCGAGTCCAGCGGTGACTTCGTTGGCCAAGGTGTAGACGTCGACCTGCGCGCGACCACACGACGGGCAGGACACGATCTCCAGCCCGCGCGGCCGCAGGTTCAGCGATTCGAGAATCTGAGTGCCGACCTTGACTTCCTCGACCGGTGGCGCCGACAGCGACACGCGAATGGTGTCGCCGATGCCGCGGGACAGCAGCGCGCCGAACGCGACCGCGGACTTGATTGTCCCCTGGAACGCCGGACCGGCCTCGGTGACGCCGAGGTGCAGCGGATAGTCACACTTCGCGGCGAGCTGCTCGTAGGCCGCCACCATCACGACCGGGTCGTTGTGCTTGACGCTGATCTTGATGTCGCCGAAGCCGTGCTCCTCGAACAGCGATGCCTCCCACAGCGCCGACTCGACCAGCGCTTCGGGTGTGGCCTTGCCGTACTTCTCCATGAACCGCTTGTCCAGCGACCCGGCGTTGACGCCGATGCGGATCGGGATACCGGCGGCACCGGCGGCTTTGGCGACCTCGGCGACCCGTCCGTCGAACTCCTTGATATTGCCGGGGTTTACCCGCACCGCGGCGCAGCCGGCGTCGATCGCCGCGAAGATGTACTTCGGCTGGAAGTGGATGTCAGCGATGACCGGGATCTGGCTCTTCTTGGCGATCGCGGTAAGCGCGTCGGCGTCTTCCTGACGCGGGCACGCCACCCGGACGATGTCGCAGCCTGTCGCGGTCAACTCGGCGATCTGCTGCAGCGTTGCGTTGACGTCGTGAGTTTTGGTGGTGCACATCGACTGCACCGAGATGGGATGATCACTGCCCACACCGACGTCGCGGACCATCAGCTGTCGCGTCTTGCGACGCGGTGCCAGCGTGGGCGCCGGCGCCGCCGGCATACCCAGACCTGTGGTCACTGTTTTGCCTTCTCTCGCTTTGCTTGGTGCGCTACCGGAACAGTCGGATCGGGTTGACCACATCGGCGGTCACCGTCAACAGCATGTAACCGACCACCAGTACCAACACGACGTACGTCGCGGGCATCAACTTGAGGTAGTTCACCGGCGCCGCGGCGACCTTGCCGCGTGCCGACCGGATCATGTTGCGCAGTTTCTCGTACACCGCGATGGCGATGTGGCCGCCGTCGAACGGCAGCAGCGGCACCAGGTTGATCGCGCCCAAGATGAAGTTCAGCTGCGCCAGGAACAGCCAGAACGCCATCCAGACGCCGTGATCCACGGTGTCACCGCCGATGATGCTCGCCCCGACGACGCTGATCGGGGTGTCGAGCGAACGCTCCCCACCGCCGATGGCGTGGACCAGCGCGCCGATCTTCGTCGGGATAGCCAACAGCGACTTGCCGAGCAGCACAGATAAATTGCCGGTGAAGGTGAAGGTGCCGGGCACCGCGCTGACCGGGTTGTAGTGGCTGGGTCCGCTCGAGGTGCCCACCACTCCCATCACGCCGATCGTCGCCGGCTTGGGGTTGCCCTTGCCGTCGGTCACCCACCGCTGCCGCTGGGCGATGTCGACGTACTTGGTCATCGTTTGACCGTCGCGCTTGATCACGACCGGAACAGTGCCGTGCAACTTCTGCACTGCGGCAGCCATGTCGGAGAAGTCGGACACCGGTGTGTCGCCGACCTTGACCACCACGTCGCCCGCCCGGATGCCCGCGGTGGCCGCAGGCCCGTCGCCGGCGCACTTGTCGAACTCGCCCTGTTTGCTTTCCGAAGCGGCGCAGGCGGTTTGCCCGATGACCGCAGTGGGATGCAGGTTGGGCAGTCCCCAGATCACCGCGATGGCGTAAATGAGCACCAAGCCGATCACGAAATTTGCGCCCGGCCCGGCGAACAGCACCGCGACACGCTTCCACACCTTTTGCTTGTACATCGCCCGGTCGTGCTCGTCGGGCTGCAGTTCTTCGACTGAGGTCATACCGGCGATATCGCAGAAACCGCCGGCCGGAATGGCCTTGAGACCGTATTCGGTTTCGCCGCGCCGGGTCGACCACAGCGTCGGCCCGAAGCCGACGAAGTAGCGGCGCACCTTCATACCGGTGGCCTGCGCGACCCACATGTGGCCGCACTCATGCAGCGCCACCGAGATCAGGATGGCCAGCGCGAACAGCACGATGCCGATAACGAACATCATCGAATTGGTAGAACCTCCTGTGTGGCTCGCTCTATCGCAAGCCTCGCCTTACTACGGGCCCAGCGCTGCGCGTCGAGTACGTCTTCCACGGTAGCGGGTTGTGCGGCCCACTGGTCGGCGGCGCTCAGGACGTCGGCGATTGTTCGCACGATGGCGGGGAAACTGATCCGACCGGCCAGGAAGGCCTCGGCGGCTTCTTCGTTGGCGGCGTTGTAGACGGCGGTCATGCAGCCGCCGGTCTCACCGGCCCGCCGGGCCAGCGCGACCGCCGGAAAGACCTCGTCGTCCAGCGGCTCGAAATCCCAGCTCGACGCTGTGGAGAAGTCGCACGCCGCGGCCGCCGCGGGCACGCGGGCCGGCCAGCCGAGCGCCAGCGCGATGGGCAGTTTCATGTCCGGCGGGCTGGCCTGCGCGATGGTGGAGCCGTCGGTGAACGTCACCATGGAATGCACGATCGACTGCGGGTGCACGACGACCTCGATGCGCCGGTAAGGGATGCCGAATAGCAGGTGGGCCTCGATAAGCTCGAGCCCCTTGTTGACGAGCGACGCCGAGTTCAAGGTGTTCATCGGGCCCATCGACCAGGTCGGATGCGCGCCGGCCTGCTCAGGAGTGACGCTCTCGAGCTCGGCCGCCGTCCGGCCGCGAAACGGCCCACCCGAGGCGGTGAGCACCAGCTTGGCGACTTCGTCGGCGCTGCCGCCGCGCAGGCACTGCGCCAGCGCGGAATGCTCGGAGTCCACCGGCACGATCTGGCCGGGCTGCGCCGCCGCGAGGACCAGCGGTCCGCCGGCGATCAGCGATTCCTTGTTTGCCAGCGCCAGGCGTGCGCCCGATGCCAGCGCGGTCAGCGTGGGCTGCAGCCCCAGTGCGCCGACCAGCGCATTGAGCACGACGTCGGCCTCGGTGTTCTCGATGAGCCGGACAACCGCGTCGGGCCCGGTGTAGGCAACGTCGCCGACGGCATGGGCGGCATGCTCGTCGGCGACGGCGAGATTGCCGACGCCGGTCTCGGCACGCTGTCGGGCCAGCAGCTCCGGATGCGCGCCGCCGGCGGCCAGCCCCACCAGCTCGAAGCGATCCGGGTTGGCGGCAATGACCTCGAGCGCCTGCGTGCCGATAGAACCGGTACTGCCCAGCACCAGGGTCTTGAGGCGACGGCTGCTCACCCCCACATTGTGCCGCGCCACTGCCGCGCCCGACGAATCCCGATGTGCCAGAATGTGCTGGCATCCCGATCCCGACCCTAGGAGTTGCCGTGGCCAGCACCGAGGTGGAGCGCTCTAACGGCGTTGACGTCGCAGAGGTGCCGTCCGCGGAATGGGGCTGGAGCAAGATCAACCACCGCAACTGGCGCATGTCCGGACTGCTGATCGTTGTGCTGCTGCTGGCTTTTCTGCGCGGCAACCACGTGGGCCACGTCGAGGACCTGTACCTAGTCGGCTTCGCGTTGTTGGTGCTGTTCTTCGTCGTGCGCGACTGGTGGGGCCGCCGGCGCGGCTGGCTCAGGTAGGTAGCTCAGCGGCCAACTGGCCGCACGCGGCGGCGATCTCACGACCGCGGGTGTCGCGCACCGTGCAGGCCACGCCGCCGGCGCGGACCCGACGGACGAATTCCCGCTCCGCAGCTTTCGGGCTGGCGTCCCAGTCGCTGCCGGGTGTCGGGTTCAGCGGAATCAGGTTCACGTGTACCAGCGGGCCCAGCGCGCGGTGCAGCCGCTTGCCGAGCACGTCCGCTCGCCAGGGCTGGTCGTTGACATCGCGGATCAAGGCATATTCCACCGATACCCGTCGGCCGGTCTGCTCGGCGTAATAGTGGGCCGCGTCGAGCGCTTCGCCGACGTTCCACCGGTTGTTGACCGGCACCAAGGTGTCGCGCAGCTCGTCGTCGGGAGCGTGCAATGACAACGCCAGCGTGACGCCGAGCCGCTCGTCGGCGAGTCTGCGGATCGCCGGCGCCAGGCCGACGGTCGACACCGTCACCGATCGGGCAGAGATGCCAAACCCGTTCGGCGGCTGCTCGGTGATGCGCCGCACCGCGGCCAGCACTCGGGCGTAGTTCGCCAGGGGCTCCCCCATGCCCATGAACACCACGTTGGACAGCCGGTCGCCCCACTCGTCGCGCAGCGTCGCGGCCGCGGCGCGCACCTGCTCGACGATCTCGGCGGTCGACAGGTTACGGGTCAGTCCACCTTGACCGGTCGCGCAGAACGGACACGCCATGCCGCAGCCAGCCTGCGACGAGATGCACACCGTGTTGCGCTGTGGGTAGCGCATCAGCACCGACTCGAAGGTGGTGCCGTCGACGGCCCGCCACAGCGTCTTGCGGGTTTGACCGTCGTCGCAGGTGATGTCACGGGAGGGCGTCAACAACGCCGGGAAGAGCGCCTCGGCAACCTGACCGCGGACCGCGGCCGGCAGATCGGTCATCTGCTGCGGGTCGGCGATCAGGCGGCCGTAGTACTGGTGCGCGAGTTGCCTGGCGCGAAACGACGGAAGGCCTAGTGCCGCAACGGCCTCGACGCGCCCGGCCTCGTCGAGGTCGGCGAGGTGACGCGGCGGCAGCGCCCGACGCGGTGCCTCGAAGACCAACTCTTGCTTCATGATTGGCGGACCTCAGCCCAGCAGGGTCAGGACGGTCCAGGTGGCCACCGCCGACGGGAGGGTCCCGTCCAGCCGGTCCATCAGGCCGCCGTGGCCGGGCAGAATGCGACCCATGTCCTTGATACCCAGGTCACGCTTGATCTGCGACTCCACCAGGTCGCCCATGGTCGCGGTGGCCACGATCGTCAGGCCGAGCAGCAGGCCGATCCAGACCGGTTTATGGGCCAGCAGCGTCACGCTCAACGTGACGGCGGTGATCCCGAAGACCAGCGAACCCGCCAGCCCCTCCCACGACTTGTTCGGGCTGATCGACGGCACCATCGGATGCTTGCCGAACAGCACGCCGACGAAGTAGCCGCCGCTGTCGGAAAAGACCACGCCGATCATGAGGCAGAACACCCGCGCGGACCCGTCGTGGGGATAGACCAGCAGCACGCCGAAGGCCCCGAACAGCGGCACCCACGCGGCCAGCAGGATCGTCGCCGCGACGTCGCGAAGGTAGTTCGACGGCGGTGGCTCGGCGACGTCCCCCGCAGGCGGCTCCTGCAGCGCCAATCGCCAGAACATCGAGACCACGGCTGTGACCCCGAAGCCCGCCAACGCGCCGACCGCATGGAAGTGCCAGGTCAGCCAGATCATGAGTTGGCCGCCGACCAGCAGCGGAATGAACGGAATGACGAAACCGGATTCGCGCAGCCGCCGGACCACCTCGTGGGTCGCCACGGGCATGGCGACCGCGACCAGCACAACCCAGAGGTACCGGTTCCAGATCAGGATCGCGATGATGGTGAAGCCGATGGCCGCGCCGACGGCGATCGCCGCAGGCAGGTTGCGTCCGGCCCGCGACTTCTTCGGCTTCTTTGCCGGGGGCCGGTGTACCGAACCCTCGGCCGGGAAATTCGCGCCGGTATCGGTGTCTGCCACGGACATAGTTTGCTGAGCGGCCGCTAGACCTCCAGCAGCTCGCCTTCTTTGTGCTTGACCAGGTCGTCGATCTGCGTCACGTACTGCTGAGTGGCCTTGTCCAAGTCTTTCTCTGCGCGCCCGACCTCGTCCTCGCCGGCCTCGCCGTCCTTGCGGATGCGGTGCAGCTCCTCCATCGCCTTACGGCGGATGTTGCGGACCGAGACCCTGGCGTCCTCTCCCTTGGCCTTGGCCTGCTTGACGAGCTCGCGACGACGCTCTTCGGTCAGCTGGGGCACCGCCACCCGGATCAGGGTGCCGTCATTGCTGGGGTTGAGCCCGAGGTCGGAATTGCGGATCGCAGCCTCGATATTGCCGAGCTGGCCGGCTTCGTACGGCTTGATGACGACCAGCCGCGCTTCGGGAACGTTGATACTGGCGAGCTGGGTGATCGGGGTCGCCGAACCGTAGTAGTCGATGACGATGCGGTTGAACATGCTCGGGTTCGCCCGCCCGGTGCGGATCGTCGACAAGTCGTCACGACTCACCGCCACGGCCTTTTCCATCTTCTCTTCGGCGTCAAAGAGAGTCTCGTCGATCATTGGCGCCGCTCCTCCTCACTAGCTGGTGACCAGCGTTCCGATCTTCTCACCTGCGACTGCCCGGGCGATATTGCCATCGGTCAGCAGATTGAAGACCAGGATCGGCATCCGATTGTCCATGCACAAGCTGAATGCGGTGGCATCGGCCACCCGCAGCCCCCGGTCGATGACCTCACGATGCGTGATCGCGGTCAACAATTCGGCGCTGGGATTGACTCGCGGGTCGTCGGTGAAGACACCGTCGACTGCCTTGGCCATCAGGACCACATCGGCGCCGATCTCCAGCGCCCGCTGCGCGGCAGTCGTGTCGGTGGAGAAATATGGCAGCCCCATGCCGGCGCCGAAGATCACCACGCGCCCCTTCTCGAGGTGGCGCCGAGCTCGCAGCGGAATGTAGGGCTCGGCGACTTGGCCCATCGTGATCGCCGTCTGGACCCGCGTGTCGATGCCTTCTTTTTGCAGAAAGTCCTGCAACGCAAGGCTATTCATCACTGTGCCGAGCATGCCCATGTAGTCCGAGCGCGTGCGCTCCATGCCGCGCTGCTGGAGCTGCGCGCCGCGGAAGAAGTTGCCGCCGCCGATGACCACGGCAACCTGGACACCGGTACGGACGACTTCGGCGATCTGACGCGCGACCAGCGCCACCACATCGGGGTCCAGCCCGACCTCTCCGCCGCCGAACATCTCACCGCCGAGTTTGAGCAGCACGCGGGTGTATTTGGCACGGCTGGCCGAGTCGTCGGCGCGGGGTCGGTTGTCCGGTGAAAATGCGTGGGCGCCGTTGGTGTTCGTCGGCTCCTGCTCCGTCATCAGACTCCTCGCGTGGGAGGGCGCCATCCGGCTAACCCCCGAAACAGCACGTCCTATCCTGCCCTATCGCCAGGGCGTCCGTCCCGGGACTCGGATGGTTACGTCCGACTCTCCGCCGGCCCCTTGGGTCGCCTGTGTCACCGTGCGGAAATCAGTCAGCGCACGCAACGCTGCACGTGACTGCCACGCGAACCCGCCGCTGAGGACCCGCGCAGCAGCCATGTCGGCGTTGAGGTCTGTCCCGCTTGTGAATCCCATTGCGGCAAGATTCTTTTCACGCCGGCCCGCAAACCGCCCCGGTTCACTTCAGCGTGTTCACCGTCACACAGCGATGCCGAGGTGCGACTACCTGCAGGGAAATAAAAGACACGGGTGATGCGAGAACCCTTCGGCGTGACGCAAGTTTGACCATTCCGCTGTGCGGGAATGCCGCTTGCACGGTGCACAAAGCCTGGGTGCGCATTTCCGCGATATCAGGGCAGCGCCGAAATCGGCACATCGACGTGCCGGGTTCGTAGAACAAGCTCATTGACTTGAGCCAATGAGAGAGGACGTCATGTCGGACGACAACAAGAGTGGGCCTGAAGAGGCTGTAAAGGGCGTAGTCGAAGGCGCCAAGGGTCTCGCCAAGGAAGCCATCGGCAGCGTGGTCGGCAACAAGGACCTCGAGAAAGAGGGCGAGGCGCAGCAGGACAAGGCTCAGG
>JBAWAV010000218.1:0-16730 GCA_049589475.1 Mycobacterium sp. | reverse complement strand
GGCCTGGGCCGTTCGGGTTTCGGCTCGCTGGGATTACAGACCAAGGAACGACAGCGGGTCGATAGCATAGGCCGCCGAGGTCAACGCCACGAGACCGCCGGTGAAAGCATCGCCGGGGTTCAGCGCCGAAGCGGCGTCGATACCACCGAACAACGAACTCAAATCGACGTCGCCCCACGGCGTCACCAGGGTGTCGGTGACGGTGTCCGCGGCTCCGGCCACGCCCGGGATCGCGGTGTAGACGTTCTCCAGGCCACCACCGAGGTTGAAGACGTCGTACACCGAGCCCATTGTGGGCAGATCCGCCGATGTGCCGGTCACAGTTGCGACCGTGAACTCCGTGTTGGTCAGCCCCAACAGTTCGGTCACATCCTGGTTGCCGACGATGCTGCCGATCTCGGTCCCGGTGCTGTCGTAGACGTTGAAGTCCTGCGGCGCGATCGAGAGGATGAAGCCGCCCAAATCGGGCGTGCCGCCGCCGATCTCCAGCAGCGGCGGAGCGCCGATGATCGAGTAGACGGTGTCGTAGCCCTCGGTGCCGGCGGTGGTGATGGGGTCGAATGTCGTGCTACCGATAGTGAAGGCATCGGCGCCGACGCTGGTGTCGGCCAGGCCGGTGAAGGCATCGCCCGGGTTGAGCGGGGCAGCGGCGTCGATGTTGCCGAACAGCGAGTCCAAGTTGACGTTGCCGAACGGCGTCACCAGTGTGTCGGTGACGGTGTCCTTTGCGCCATCGAGGCCCGGGATCGCGGTGTAGACGTTCTCATACCCGTTGCCCAGGTTGAACGCGTCGTACACCGAGCCGACTGTCGGCAGGTCCGCAGCGGTGCCGTCGCCGGTCGGAGTAGCACCTGTGACGATGAGTTGAGTGTTGGTGAGCCCCAACAGATTCGTGACGTCTTCGCCGGTCGTGATCGTTCCGAGCTCCGTGCTGCTCGAACCGCCGCTCAGGACGTCGAAACTCTGGGTGGCAAAGTCGTCGGTGGGGATATCCGGGTTGCCGAGCGACGAGCCGCCGATCTCCAATAGCGGCGGCGAGCTGGCAAGCGGGGTGACCCCGTCGAAGCCTTCGCCGCCGGCCGCCAACTGCGGGTCGAGCGTGAAGCCGCCGATGCTGAATGCGTCTGCAGCGCCGCTGATGTTGCCCACCTCAAGACCGGTGAAGGCGTCCCCGGGCTGCATGAGTGCGGCTGCGTCGATGTTGCCGAACAGCGAGTCCAGGTTGTAGCTCCCGAACGGCGTCACGAACGTATCGCTGACGGTGTCGGGTCCACCGGTGCTGCTCACGAGGTCGGTGTAGACGTTTTCGTATCCATGGCCCAGGTTGAACACGTCATAGACGGACCCATCGGTTGGCAATGCCGTGGTTGCACCGTCGGCAGGGGTGCCGCTGGCCACCGTGAATTCGGCATTGGTCAAGCCGAACAGGCTCGTCAAGGTCTCGTTTCCCTCGATGCTCCCGAGATCCGCTCCGCTGGTCGGGTTGAACACCTCGAGGTTCTGCTGAGCAAGCGGGAGAATGCCGAGGACGGTCCCACCGCCGAGGGTTAACAGCGGCGAAGCGCCCTCGAGTGGGCTGACCAGATCCCAGCCCTCGACACCCGGCGAGGTGAAGGGATCGAAGGTGTAGCTGCCGATGGTGAAAGCGTCCGCGCCGTCGGCGCCGACGTCAGCGGCGGCCACAGCCACCTGCAAGAATGCCGAGGTCAACAGCCCTCCAGTGGCTGCCACACCGGCGAGGTACAAGCGACGATGCATAGGTCCTCTCCTTTTACGTGTGTTTATTACCCGTGAGTAACGTTGCAGGACCCTACTCACAGGTAATATAGGGAGTCAATACATTATTTGGGCAACTCTCAGGTTTGCAGGA
Source organism: Mycobacterium sp. (assembly GCA_049589475.1). Taxonomy (GTDB): domain Bacteria; phylum Actinomycetota; class Actinomycetes; order Mycobacteriales; family Mycobacteriaceae; genus Mycobacterium. Next base: position 14,860 of record JBAWAV010000218.1, on the reverse strand, counting down.
GACTCCCAGGTAACTGACGCCGGGGGCGTTAGGGCAGGTGGCAAGACGGCCACAGCCTCAATCGGCAGTCGTAGCTGCGATTTTGTTATACGTCGGTACAGTACGCCCCTGAGATAATCTGGTCGATAGCTCACAGAAAACTCAGCATCGTCACCCGGTCTGAAGACAGGATGACGATGCTGCAGGCTGCCCCAGTTAGCCCGAACATGGTGCCTATACTCCGAGCAGGTGGGGAACGGGATTCTCTCGTCAGGAGAAGGCGTCCTCGCGCGCAACGATGCAGCGGGAGGCGGGTCGGAAGTGACGGGAGCATGTGCCGGCAAAGTTGCGTTGGTGACCGGCGCCAGCCGGGGATTGGGCAAGTCGATCGCGCAGCGACTGGCCGCCGAGGGCGCGACGGTCGGGCTGACCGCACGCACCGTGGATCCCGATCCCAAGTATCACGGATCACTGCAACAAACACTCGACGAGATCATCGCCGCCGGCGGCGCGGCGATCGCCATTCAAGCCGACCTGTCGAAATCCGAAGACCGCGAGCGACTCTTCGCCGAGTTGATTGAACGCGCCGGTGCGCCAGACATTTTGGTGAACAACGCCGCGGTGACGTTTCTGCGTCCACTCGACGAGTTTCCGGATCGCCGGGCGCGGCTGATGATCGAGATGCACGTGCTGGCACCGATGCATCTGACCCAGCTGGCGATTCCGGCTATGCGCGCACGCGGCCGCGGCTGGGTCCTCAACGTGACCTCGGTCGGCGGCGATCTGCCCGACGGACCGCCGTTTTCCGAATTCGACCGGACCGCCGGCTTCGGTGTCTACGGCACCGTCAAGGCAGCGCTGAACAGGCTCACCAAAAGCTTTGCGGCTGAGCTTTATGACGACGGGATCGCGGTGAACGCCGCAGCGCCGTCCAACCCGGTGGCAACCGAGGGTGCCGGGGCGCTCGACCTGGCCAAGACCGACACCGAAGACATCGAGCTCATCACGCAGACCGCGCTGACCCTGGTCACCGCCGATCCGAAATCGATGACTGGGCGGATTGCCCACACGCAGCCGTTTCTACGTGAAATTGGATGGTTGCGCTGAGCGACGAGCGAGCCCTGCAGCTCGCGGAGCGGCTTGCGTCACAGTATATTTCGGCGATGTCGTGGTTAGCGGCCGAGGCGCTTAGCCCCACCCAGCCGGCCGGGCGCGCCGTCGGGCGTTCCGTCCTCGGCGGTGGGGCCTTTGTCCCCTACGCCGGGGTTGTCGGTTCATACCAAGATAGTTCGGTGATCCTCGAGAGCGTGTCTCCGCGCCATCAGCGGATCTGGCCATCTCGATGACCGCGGGGACAAGCGTTGGCCCGGAATCCCCGGAGTTGACCGCACCCAGAGTTGCAACGGCTGCTGTCCAAGAGGTGATGGATTGGCTGGCCACCTCGATAGACGGCCTGTCCAGCGCCGAGGCGGCTGCGCGCGTATCGCGTTACGGCCAGAACGCGGTTCGTACCCACCGCGTCAGTGCGCTTGCCGTGCTGGGGCGGCAACTGCGCAGCGCGGTGCTCATTCTGCTTTTCGGCACGGCAGTCGTGTCGTTCTTCCTCGGCGACAGTATCCAGGCGGTCATCATCTTCGTGATACTCGGGGCGAGTATCGCGTTGGGCTTCTTCAACGAGTACCGCGCCGAACAAGCCTCTGCCGCTTTGCATTCGCGGATGCGCCACAGTACCGTCGTGCGCCGCGACGGAGCATTCGTCAAGCTCGACGTCGTCGATCTGGTGCCGGGAGACGTAATACGGCTATCGCTGGGCGAGGCCGTACCTGCCGACGTGCGACTTATCGAGGCCAGTGGCCTGGAATGCGACGAAAGCATTCTGACCGGTGAGTCGATGAGCGCGGAAAAATCACCAGAGCCGGTGCCCGCCGGAACGGAGTTGGCCGAGTCGAGCAATGTGGCGTTCATGGGCACGATCATCAGCGCGGGTGGGGGTCTCGGCGTGGTGTACGCCACCGGCAGACATGCCGAATTCGGCCGCATCGCAGCAGGTCTCGATCAGGCTCAACCTGAAACCGACTTTCAGCTGGGGTTGCGCCGGTTCTCCTACTTACTCCTACAGGTGGCCCTTGCGTTGATGGTGGTCATCTTGGTCAGCAACTTGTTGTTGCGGAAGCCGGTAATCGACTCAGTACTTTTCTCGCTGGCGATCGCCGTCGGCATCACACCGCAACTACTGCCCGCGGTGGTCAGTGCCAGTCTCGCGACCGGGGCGCGCGAACTTGCCAAGCTGAAAGTGTTGGTCAAGCGGTTGGTGTGCATCGAGGACCTCGGCGATATCGACGTCCTCATCACAGATAAGACCGGCACGCTCACCCAAGGCCGAATCAGTTTGATCGATACGGTCGATGCCACCGGCGCGCACAGCTCATCCGTACAACGACTGGGGCTGCTGGCCACCGACGTCGATCTAGAATCCGGCGGGGCCAGCGCCAACCCACTCGACGCGGCGCTGTGGGCTGCTCCTCAAGCTCGGACGCTGGTAGACGGGGCGGTGCGCCGCGCGATCTTGCCGTTCGATCCCGACCGCCGCGCGACGTCGGCGCTGGTCGACGACAACGGGAGTCGGGTATTGGTGGTCAAAGGCGCCCCGGAACAGGTACTGGCCCGATGCCAGGGGGTGGGCACCGACGCCGCGGACACTCTCGACGCGCTGTTTGCCGCCGGGCGGCGGGTGGTGGCTGTGGCGGTCAGGCCCGCCGCCGAGTTGATCAGCATCACGCCTGACGACGAGTCCAACCTGAAGCTGGCCGGCTTCCTGGTTTTCGCCGACGAGCCCAAAACCGCTGCACGCAAGTCGCTTGATGATCTGGCTGCGCTGGGCATCGAGGTGAAAATCGCGACCGGGGACAACCCACGGGTCGCTGAAAAGGTCTGCACCGACCTGGGTTTGCGATCAAAGGGCACGATCACCGGTGCCGAGTTGGACAACCTTGGCGACGATGAGTTCACCGAGGCGGTACAGAATCACAGCATTTTTGCGCGCATCTCGCCAGAGCAGAAGGCGCACCTCGTCGAATCGGCCCGCCGCGGTGGGCGATCCGTTGGCTTCCTCGGTGACGGGGTCAACGACGCACTGGCGTTGCACGCCGCCGATGTGGGGATTTCGGTAGACAGCGCGACCGACGTCGCAAAAGACGCGGCCGATGTGGTGCTGCTCGAAAAAGATCTGGGTGTGCTCGCGACCGGTGTTGCTGCTGGCCGACGCATTTTCGCCAACACCATCAAATACGTGTTGATGGGCACTTCCAGCAACTTCGGCAACATGTTCAGCGCAGCCGCCGCCTCGGCGCTGTTGTCGTTTCTGCCGATGCTGCCCAGCCAGATCCTGCTGAACAATCTTCTCTATGACAGCTCGCAGCTGGCAATCCCCACTGACCGCGTCGACGCCGAGCAGTTGCACGCACCGTCGCATTGGGACGTTGCGTTCATCCGTCGATTCATGCTGGTGTTCGGACCGATCAGTTCGTTGTTCGATTTTCTGACATTCGGTTTGATGCTGGGCGTCTTGCACGCCGGCGTCACCGAATTCCGCACCGGCTGGTTCGTGGAATCTCTTGCCACGCAGACGCTGATCATCTTCGCCATCCGCACCCGCAAGGTGCCGTTCTTTCGCAGCCGACCGAGCTGGTGGTTGACGGCGACCAGCCTGACCGTGGTCGCCTGCGGGGTGGTGCTGACGATCTCACCGTTGGCTCGGGTGCTGGGCTTCACCCCGTTGCCGTGGCCGTTCTACGCGGCGCTGGCCGGATTTACGCTCAGTTACCTGATTCTTGTTGAGCTGGTGAAGAAGCTGTTTTATGCGGAGTCGATGCGGCCGGTTGCAGCGTCACGTCGCACTCGGGGCCGACGGCACCGTATCAACAGGCGTGCCGCTCGGTTCAGCCACGGCAACGGCGCTTCGCAGCGCGTACGCCCCGCGGCTACGTGATCAAGAGACGTGCCGGGGTCGGTCGGCGGTTTGATGGGCGCTCTCCGGACACTCAATCAGGGTGTGCCAATAAAATTGCTGCGCGGTGAGATTCGATCATCCGATTGCGAACGATGTGTTCGACCAGGATCGGAACAAACGCCTGAACCGGAGCGGAGACGAACTGCTGCGCAACCTCGTCGCACCACCGCCGTATCTGGGCGGTTCGCTGCTCGTCGCCGCGCCCCTCATGCTGAGCCAACTTTGCTGCGACATCGGCCACAGATCGCGTAACCGCTGCGGGGCGTGTCGTGGCGACGCCGACGTCGAAGCGCCGCTGCGATTCGCCGAACACGCGTTGTGCAGCCTGTTCACCCGCCTCCGGCGGAATGACTTGCAGCGTGATGTGATGCCCGTCTTCTCCGATGATGATGAGACTGGCCGGCTCACTACTGGTGAAGCTCAGTAATTCGATTGTGCGGCCGGCGATCTCAGCCAGTAGCGGCGTCTCATCCCAGCCTTTTCGGTGGTAGCCGACCATAACGACCTGCCCAAGCTGATCGAACACTGTCGCCACTAGGCCCGGTAACTCGTCGACCAACTGTCGTGAACGCGGCCACCAGACCCCGTCGATATGCTCCGAGGCAAGTCGGACAGGGTTAAGCTGCAGTCTGCTTCCTTGCTGAACTTTGTTCACCTGCACTCCATTTCGTCGCTGCTGTGCGATACCAGGACATCATGGCCCGGTCGGTTCGATAAGGGGAGGAAGTCCCTAGCCTGTTGCTCAGCAAGTCCTACGGCACGAACCCACCGGTCGGGGGAGTGACAGCGTCATTGGTGTGTCGCTGGAGATTAGTCAGGACTCTGAGTCGAGGGCAGGAGCCGTACGCCCGCTTTCAGTGGCTTTAGTCCCTTGCGAATAGCCCCTGAATAGCTTTGTGTACAAGGCGGACCTGCAGCCACGCGGAAGAAAGGGGTCCACTAATGCGGACTTTGTATCGCGAGCGGCTAGCCGACTTAGGCGCGCAGCTCGCAGAAACGTGCGGACTGGCCGAGATGGCGATGAAACGTGCGACACAGGCGCTTCTGGAAGCCAACATTGGGACGGCCGAGCAGGTGATCCGAGACCACTCGCGGATCGTCGCGATGCGAGCAGAAGTCGAGAAAGAAGCTTTCGGGCTGCTGGCCTTACAGCAACCGGTCGCCGGCGATCTGCGGGCGATCTTCAGCTCGATAGAAATTCTGAACGATACGGAACGGATGGGCGCACTGGCTGTGCACGTCGCCAAGATCGCCCGAAGGGAATATCCGAAGCACGCAGTGCCCGAAGAGGTCCGTGCCTACTTCGGTGAAATGGCCAAGGTGGCAATCGCTCTGGGCGACAGCGCGAAAAGAGTATTGAAATCTCGCGATCCGCGGGAGGCTGCTCGCTTACACGAACAAGACGACGCTATGGACGAGCTGTACCGACGCTTGTTCACTGTGCTGTTAGATCGCAATTGGCAGCGCAGCGTCTCCGTCGGTGTGGAGACGGCGCTGTTGGGCCGCTTCTACGAGCGGTTCGCAGACCACGCTGTGGAAATCGGCCGCCGCGTAATTTTCATGAGCACCGGTACCCGGCCTGCCGAAGACGAGATATCCACTTATTGAGCGCTTTCCGCTGACTCGTCGGCCACACAGCCTCGCGGAATTCCTGCGAGTCGGTCGGCGAACTTTGCCTCCGCCGCCTGGCGTAGCCGCAGCAGGTGCTCGGACGGGAACACGTCAGGCGACGGCTTGCACTCTTTGAGCAGCTGTCGCGCCAAGGTGACCTTGTGTACCTCGGTCGGCCCGTCGGCCAGACCGAGCACGAACGACTCGGTCAGGTACTGCACGAACGGCATCTCGTGCGACGTACCCAGCGAACCGTGCAGTTGCAGCGCCCGTGACGACACGTCGTGCAGCACCTTCTGCATCATCGCTTTGACCGCCGAGATGTCGGCACGGACAGCCTTGTAGTCGTTGTATTTGTCGATCTTCCAAGCGGTCTGGAGGGTCAGCAGCCGGAACGCTTCGATCTCCATCCAGGAGTCGGCGATCATCTCCTGCACCATCTGCTTGTGCGCGAGCAATTCGCCCTGCGTGTAGCGCGACACGGCGCGTTCGGTGAGCATGTCGAAGATCCGCCGCACCAGCCCGACCGTCCGCATGGCGTGGTGGATGCGGCCGCCGCCGAGTCGCGTCTGCGCCACCACGAACGCACCGCCACGCGGGCCGAGCATGTGGTCGTCGGGCACCCGAACGTTCTCGTAGCGGACGTAACCCTCCCTGCCGCCGCCGAGCGGCTGGTAGCCGAGCCCGACGTCGCGCAGCACGTTGATACCGGGTGTGTCGCCGGGTACCACGAGCATCGAATACCGTTGATAGGGAGGAGCTTCGGGGTCGGTCATCGCCATCACGATGATGAATGACGCCATCGATGCGAACGACGAGTACCATTTCTCACCGTTGATCACCCAGTGGTCGCCATCCTGCGTGGCGGTCGTGGTGATCACCTTCGGGTCTGCGCCGCCTTGCGGTTCGGTCATCGAGAAACAGGAGATGATCCGGTTGTCCAGCAGCGGCTCCAGGTAACGCGTCTTGAGTTCGGGGGTGCCGTAGTGGGCCAGGATCTCGCTGTTGCCGGAATCCGGTGCCTGGGAGCCGAACACGATCGGTGCGCATTCGGACCGGCCGAGAATCTCGTTGAGCAGAGCCAATTTCACCTGGCCGTAGCCGGGCCCGCCCAGATGCGGACCCAGGTGCGTCGCCCACAGTCCGCGCTCCTTGACGATCTGCTGCAGCGGCGGAATGAGCGCTTGGCGGACAGGGTCGTTGAGGTCGTGAGACTCCTTGACGATCAGGTCGATTGGTTCGCACTCCGAACGCACGAACTCGTCAACCCAGGCGAGTTGTTCGGCCCATTCCGGGTCGGTCGAGAAGTCCCAAGCCACCGTTCGTCCTTTCGCTACTCAGGTGTTGACGACCACTGTTGTCTAGCTGCTGCGGCTTCCTCGGTGGCGTGGCTGAGCACCTGGTTGCGGTTCTCGAGCTCCAGGGCTGACTGCAGCCCGGACGCATCGGCGTTGACTTGCAGGGCCCGCTTGGTCAGTTGCACACCGAGCGGCGTGAGATCGGCTAGCCGAGCGGCTATTTCAAGAGCGCGGTCGAGAAGCTCGCTGCGCGCGACCAGCTCGCTCACCAGCCCGCGGCGATCGGCCTCTTCGGCCGAGACCGTTCGGCCGGTCAGCATCCAGTCCGCGGCCACGCTGGTCCCGACGATGCGCGGCAGGAAGTAGCTCATCCCCATCTCTGCGCCGGACAGGCCGAGCAGGATCGCTGCATTGCCGAATGTGGCTGCGGTTGAACAAATTCTGATATCGGCAGCCAGACACAAGGCCAGACCTGCGCCGACGCAGGGACCGTTCACCGCGGCGATCACCGGCTGCGGAATGTCGCGGATCGCCTGCGGCAGTGCGGCCATCATTTCCTGGAATCGGAGGCGTGCGATTGCAGGCGCAGTCGCCTCCGGTGTTCGCGGGCCGAAGTCGCGCATGTCGATGCCCGAGCAGAATCCGCGTCCCGCACCGGTCAACACAACGGCATGGACCGAGCCGTCGGCGCCCAAGGCATCGAGTGTCGAGCTGAGCTCGCTGACCATGGCGTCGTCGATCGCGTTGAGCCGTTTCGGTCGGTTCAGTTCCAGCACGGCCACGCCCGCGCGCGGCCGCTGCACGCTCAACGTCTTGGCCACCGGCAGCCGAGCCCCCTTCATCGCGAGCCCTGAGACACACATTCGCAGATGAGGAGAATGCTATTCTTCGCCCGCGCGGCCTCGCAACGGGGTGGGGGATTGGAGGAGACGTGACAAATCTGGAGACGGTCGACGGCGTCACCATCGTCCGATTCGACAATGCACCGGTCAATGCGCTCGACCTGGACCTGCTGGAAGTCATCATCGCGTCGATGCGCAGCGTGGCGGGCCCGGTCGTCCTGACCGGTGCCGGCCGCAGTTTCTCCGCCGGTGTCGACCTGCGAGCCCTCGCCGACGGCGGCACCGACTACGCCGGCCGCTTCGTCGCGGCGTTGTCGGAGGCTTTTCTCGCGATCTACGACCACCGGGCGCCGGTCGTCGCGGCGATCAACGGGCACGCGATCGCCGGAGGATGCGTGTTGGCCATGTGTGCCGACGTGCGACTGATGTCCGGCGGGACGATCGGCCTCACCGAGCTCGCCGTCGGTGTTCCATTTCCGGTGGCCGCTCTCGAGATATGCCGCGACGCGATGGGGATCACCGCGAGTCGCGCGGCGCTGCAGGGCAAGACGATCGATGCGGATACCGCGTTGGCCCGCGGGTGGCTCGACGCGGTGGTTCCGGGCGACGAGGTGGTCAACCGGGCTCTGACGATCGCGCGGGAACTGGGTCAATACTCGCCGGCCGCCTACGCGGCCACCAAGAAGCAGCTGCACCGACCGGTGCGCGCGGCGATCGATGCCGGTGCCGCGGCGGACGCCGACGTGCGGGACAGCTGGATATCGGACGAAACCCGCGGCCGCATCAACGCATTCCTCGAGTCCCTTGCTCGCGGCCGCTGAGGTCAGCCCACCATGAGTTTCTGGATCGCACATGCCGACCGGACGTTGAGCGAGGAGATCCCGGCGCCTCCCAATCAGGTCCGTGACTTTTACGTCGACCTCGACAACATCAAAGTTGTTCATCCGCTGGTTGTTTCGGTGCAGACCATCTCACGCAGCGAGCGTGCCGATGGTTATCAGCAGACCTATCGAGTTCGTGATCGCATTCCGTTGGGGACGTTGTCGATTCGGATCAGCTACTGGGCACGACTCGAGGTTCCGGTGCACGGTGACGTGATCACCGAAGCCCGTCAGTTCCCGCGGGTGCGGCTGAGCGGCATCGTCGCGTTCGAGCCGATCGACTCCGGCACCCGCCTGACCGAGCGGCTCCGGATTGCGGCCCCGCGCCTGCTCGCACCGATGACCGAGCGTGAAGCGGTCAACGCACACATCGCGATGCTGGCCGGTATCCGGAGTCATTTCGAAACCCGATAGGGCTCACCCAAGTTGCTGCCGCAGATCTTTTTTCAGCACCTTCCCGTAGCTGTTCTTCGGCAACTCGTCCACAGTCAGATACCGCTTCGGGCGTTTGAAGCGGGCGATCCGCTGTAGCAGATGCGCGTCGAGGTCGGCCGGATCAGCCGCACCGACGATGAAGGCGACGACGATCTCGCCCCACTCGACGTCGGGCGCTCCGACCACGCACGCTTCCGACACTGCCGGGTGTTCGAGCAGCGCCTCCTCCACCTCGCGCGGATAGATGTTGGAGCCGCCGCTGATCACGACGTCCTTCGAGCGGTCGTGCAGCGTCAAATATCCGCGCTCGTCGAACGAGCCGACGTCCCCGGTCCGCAGCCAGCCGCCGCGTAACGTCTCGTCGGTGGCCGCGGGGTTGCGCCAGTATCCGGTCATGACAACGTCACCACGACACACGATCTCGCCGATCTCGCCGGTCGCCGCAGGTGTGTCGTCGTGGCGTAGCACGGCGACTTCCACGCCCGACCGCGCGCGCCCGACCGACCCGAGGATCACATCGTCGGCGCCGTCGTAATCCGCGCGGCGTAAACCGGTGATCGTCATCGGCGACTCGCCCTGACCGTAGATCTGGGTGAACACCGGACCGAACGCGGCGAGCGCCTTCTTGATGCTGTCCACGTACATCGGTCCGCCGCCGTAGACGATGGTCCGCAGCCGGCTTGGACGCGCGCGGCCCGTCTCGATGACCCGTTGCACCATCGTCGGCGCGAGAAAGGCACTGCAACCGGTGTGATGCTCACAGAGGTCCAGGAATTCGGCCGGATCGAACCCGCCGCGTTCGGGGATCACCTGTCGGGCGCCGCGCAAGACATAGGCCGGGATGTAGAGGCCCGAGCCGTGCGACATCGGCGCGGCGTGTATCAGGCTGGATTCCTCGTCAGGGGCGTCCATGTCGGCGAGGTGAGCGACCGTCATCGCCAGCAGGTTGCGATGCGTGAGCATGGCGCCCTTCGACCTGCCGGTTGTGCCACTGGTGTAGAACAGCCAGGCCAGCGTCGACGGGTCGGTGGTCGGCGGTGTGGCCGGAGCACCGGCCAGCCACCGCGAGTAATGCTCTCCCTCCACGTCTTCCACTGGATAGTCGCAATCCAACTGGTCGGCAATCGCCTGCGATGCGAAGACGTGCGAGACTTCCGCGTCATCGATGATCTGCGTCATCTCGCGTGGATGCAGCTTGTAATTGACCGGCACCGCAACGCATTCCGCGGCCCAGATCCCGAACAGGAGCTCGACGATTTCCGGTCGGTTTTCGCTGGCGATCGCGATGCGTGCGCCGGCCGGGTACCGCTCGCGGAGCGAGCCCGCCAGTCGCAGCGCACGGTCCCGCAGTTCCGACCAGGTGCTGCAGCGATGCCGGCCGTGATACACCGCGTCGCGATCGGGAAAGTGCCGCGCGGCCTGGTCGAGCAGCGCGAACAGATTCATGTGGCCGTCCACTCCGACGTCAACGCGAACTTCGACAGATATTTCGTCGAGCTCCAGCCGCCGTCGACGACGATGGTCTGCCCATTGATGAAACTCCCACCGGGAGAGCATAAGAACGCGACGGTGCTGGCCACGTCGTCAACCGTGCCCAGTCGTTGATGCGGAGTCATCTCGATCTGCATCCGGCGAAAACGCGGATCCTGCAACCGCTCTTCGGTCATAGGCGTCTGGATCACGCCGGGGGCCACTGCGTTACAACGGATTCCGTGCGCACCGTACTGGCAGGCGATGTGGGTGGTCAGCGCCGTCAGTCCGCCTTTGGCGGCCGAGTACGGACCCCCGCGTAGACCGCCCACGACGGCGAAGGTCGACGTGATGTTGATGATCGCCGAACCCGCCGTCATGTGCGGCAAGACATCTCGCGCGAGTCGAAACGGCGCGCGCAGCATCACGTTGAGGAAGTAGTCCAGGGTCTCGTCGTCGGTGTCGTGCAGCGGGGTTGGGCTGCCCACTCCGGCGTTGTTGATCAGGAAGTCGACGTGGCCCCAGCGTTCGACCGCGGCCGACACGATTCGGGCGGGCCCGTCGTCTGCGGTCACGTCGACCGCAATGGTCTCGACACGGTCGGGATCACCGATCGCTGAGGCCAACTCGTTCAGTCGCTCCTCGTTGCGGCCGGTGGCCAGCACCGCCATGCCTGCTTCGGCGAGCTTTGTCGCGCATCCGAATCCGATACCGCCACTCGCGCCGGTCACGATCGCTACCTGCATGTCATCCGTCCGTCTTGGTCAGGGCCGACTGGATCTGGTGCTTGAGCACCTTGCCGGCGTCGTTTCTAGGAAGCGCCTGCCAAATGACAACCTGTTCAGGCGCTTTGAAGATCGCGACGCCCTGGGCTTGCAGGAAGCCACGCAGGCTCGCGACATCGGGTTGCGACTGGCCGGTGGGCACCACGACGGCGCAGGCCCGTTCCCCGGTGCGGGCATCGGGCAGACCGACGATCGCGATCTCTGCGACTCCGGGGTGGCCGATGAGGATGTCTTCAATCTCCTTGGGCGCGATGTTCTCGCCGTTGCGGATGATCACGTCTTTGGCCCTTCCGGTGACGACGAGATAGTCGTCGTCGATCCAGCGGGCCAGATCGCCGGTCCGGAAGTATCCCTGCGCGTCGAACGATCCGTCTTCGTCTTCGGGGTGCAGGTAGCCGACCAGCATTTGCGGCCCCCGGGTGTGAATTTCGCCGGCGCCGCCGCGCAGCGCGATCTGCGCATAGCCGGCCTGCCCATCGGTGTCGGCGGCGTGCTCGGGATCGAGCGGAGCGCCGACCGTCGTCACCGGGACCTCGGTCGAGCCATAAACCCGCGTCACCGCGGCGCGCTCGAAATAGTCTGCGGCGCGGCGGATCAGCGACGGGGAGACCGATGCACCACCGCAGACGAAGAGTTTGAGTTCCGGCAGCCGGGTGCCGGCGCGTTCGGCCGCGTCGAGCAGCTGCTCGAGAAACGGTGTTGCTCCGGCGATATGCGTGCAGCGGTGGACTCTGATGAGTTCGACGGCCTCGTCGGCGTTCCAGCGGTCCATCAGCACGGCGGAGCTGCCGAGCAGCACCGGGCATTCGAACGCGTAGATGGAACCGCCGATGTGTGCGATGGGCGAAGGGACCAGGAAGCGGTCGCCGGGGTGCACCTGCCAGTGGTCACGGATCTGACAGATCAGCGCGTGCAGCGAGTTATGGCTGTGCAGAACTCCTTTCGGGCGCCCGGTTGTTCCCGAGGTGTACAGGATCATCCGGATCGCATCCGGATCGAGCCTCGGCAGCTCGGCCGGCGGATGGTGGCCGCTGAGCAGCGATTCGAAGGCCGTCTGGCCGTGTGGTTCGTCGCCACGAACAACGACGACCTCGGGCGGTGAGTCCAGTTCGGCGACGACCCGGGTCAGCATCGCCGCATAATCGTGACGCCCGAAAAGCGACGGTACGAACACCATCCGGGTGTCCGCGTCGCGAAGGATGAACAGCAGCTCACGATCGCGCAACGAGGGCAGGATGGGGTTCACCACCATGCCGGCCATCGTCGCAGCCAGGTAAACGACGACCGCCTCATGCCAGTTGGGCAGCATGAATGACACCACGCTGCCGGTCGGTATCCGGCTCAGCATCGTCTGCGCCAACGCAGTGGCCTGGGCGTGCAGACGTTGGCAGTCGACGTGCTGGTCGCCGTCGATCAGCACAGTCCGGTGCGGGGTGTGGCGCGCGGCCTCGGCCAGCGAATCCGCCAGCGTGCCGCGCACCCACCAGCCACGCGCATAGGCTTCGGCGGCCCGCTCGTCGTCCCAGCGGACCCTTCGTCCAGCGATCTGTTTGGTGTTCGACATCGCTTATCGCATCGAAGATTAGCCGCGGACCCGTCGCATCGTCATCGAGTGACGGAAACGAGACGCGGGATGAGTGTTGATCGTCACCTGGGCCACTTCGCAGTCCGAGGTGCTGTACGTGCGGTGCACTTCGAGCGCGGGACTGCCGGCGTCGACGCTGAGCTGCTGGGCCAGTTCCGGTGAGATGAGCACCGCTGCGATCTCCTGGCGCACTCCCACGATGCTCAACCCGAAGAGATCTTCGATCAGCGGGAAGATCGGACCGGTGTGGCGGGGCAGTAAGCGGCCGACCGCCGCGAACGCCCGGTTGATGTAGTACTCGGTCCGGCAGACCGGAAACTCCGCGCCTTCGATCCGGCGAAAGCCGTTGACCACCAGCCATTCCTCCCCGCTGCCCAGGCCGGTCCGGGTTGCCAACTCGTTGGTGATGCGGACCATACCGGTGGATTCGATCGCGAACTGCGCGCCGGTCGCGAAGGCCAGCAAGTCGTTGATCGACACCACGTCCTGGACGTAGGAGTCCGAGGAGGGCCGGGGAACCACCATCGTGCCGGCCCGAGGCCGTGAGGCGACCAGGTTGTCGTCGCGCAGCCGCCGCAGCGCCTCCCGGACGGTGTAGCGGCTGACCGAGAAACGTTCACACAGTTGATGTTCGGTGGGCAGCTGCGATCCGACCGGGTACACCCCGTCGACGATCTCCTTCCGCAGCGCCCGCGCGACCTGCAGGTAACGGTGGTCGGCGGTCTGAGTGTCAGCCATGACGGCCGTCCTGTCGAAAGGCGAGCACGCTGCCGTCCGCGTCGGCCGACACGTACAGCGTGCCGTCCGGCCCGGCGGCGATACCGGCGAACGGACCCTGTGGCCCGGAGAACGGCGGCATGCCCGTCAGCGGTTTGGGGGTGACGCCGGGCGCGGCGCCGACCGGCAACCCGGTGGCAATGGTGTGGCTGCTGCCGTCCTCCAGGTCGACGGCGACCAACGCCTTGGCGTCCGCGTCGACGACGTACAACTGCCGGCCGTCGACCAAAATGCCTTGTGGGCGGCCCAGTTCAGCGGCCACGGTGTGCACGCCGGATCCGGTGAGCCTGACCACCCGCCCGGCACCCGCTTCCGACACCAGCCAGCCGCCGTCGGGCGCGGCCACCACGCCGACCGGGTCATTGAGACCCGACGCGACCACCTCGACGTGCCCGCGCCGGATCGACAACACCCGTCCCGTTCCGAGTTCGGCGACCGCGACGGTGCCATCGCCGGCGATCGCCACGCCATACAGCTGATCGAATCCGTCTGCCAGCACCTCGCTTTCGCAACTGGCCGGCCGGTACCGCGACACCTGACCGCCCGAAGTGGTCACGACGAATTCGCCGGGTCCTGAGGTTGCCAGCCCACGCAGGAATCCCGGGTAGCCCGGGCTGAACAGCATGCCCACCGTCTGCAACGAGTGATCGGGAAGCAGTGCGTAGAAATACGTCCCGTCGGCGATGTAGAGGCGGCCGTCGGAGCCGACGGCCAGATCCAGTGGCCAGTTCAGCCCGCCCGGCAGCACCGTCCGGGTGGCGCCGCCGCCGAGGATCTCGGTGATCTCCCCGGTGAAGTTCGAGACGAACAGCCGATCGCCGACGAACGTGCAATTGTCCAGTCCCGCATGAAGATCAGCCAACAACGTCTGTTCGCCGGTACGCGGATCGATGCGCAACACCTGTCCGCTGTGCACCTGAGTCGAGACGATACGGCCCGCCGAATCGAACTTCACCGAATCGGGCACCCCGAGACCGGAGGCGACCGTCTCCGGCGTCCCACCGTCGAGGTCGATACGCCAGATTTCGTTGGCGCCCATCACCGGGAAGTACAGCAAGCCGTCCGGGCCGACCTCCATCGCGTTGGGCGACGGCACGTTGTCCAGCAGCACCCGAGGCTCGCCGCCGTTCAGGTCCAGCTCGAGAATCCTTCCGCCCTCACGACATTCACCGATGAACAACCGGCCGT
>JBAWAV010000217.1:0-7410 GCA_049589475.1 Mycobacterium sp. | reverse complement strand
GCACTGGCCCGCGCCGCACGGCCGCGGCGCCGGACCGGCCGAGCAGCTGCTGATCGACCGGGAGCTGGCGTCGGCCGGCATCACCCGACCCGACCTGGTCATCGGCTGGTGGGCCGCGCCGACCATCCTCGAGCACGGCACGCCCGAGCAGATCGAGCGTTTCGTGCCGCGCACCCTGAGCGGCGAAATCTTCTGGTGCCAACTGTTTTCCGAGCCCGGAGCCGGCTCGGACCTGGCGTCGCTGAGGACCAAGGCGGTGCGGGTCGACGGCGGATGGGAGCTCACCGGCCAGAAGGTGTGGACGTCGTCGGCGCACAAAGCGCAGTGGGGGGTGTGCCTGGCCCGCACCGATCCAGATGCGCCGAAACATAAGGGCATCACCTACTGCCTGATCGACATGAGTTCGCCCGGCATCCTGATCCGGCCGCTGCGTGAGATCACCGGCGACAACTTGTTCAACGAGGTCTTCCTGGACGGGGTGTTCGTTCCCGACGAGCTGGTAGTCGGCGGTGTGAACGACGGCTGGCGATTGGCCCGTACGACGCTGGCCAACGAGCGGATCGCGATGGCCGCGGGCACCGCGCTGGGCAATCCGATGGAAGAACTGCTGGCGGCGGTCGCAAAACTGGATATCGATGTGGCCCAACAGGATCGGCTGGGACGGTTGATCGTCACCACCCAGGCCGGCGCACTGCTCGACCAGCGGATTGCGCAACTCGCGGTGGGCGGTCAGGACCCCGGCGCGCAGTCCAGCGTGCGCAAACTGGTCGGGGTGCGTTACCGGCAGGCGCTCGCCGAGTACCGGATGGACCTGTCGGATGGGGCCGGCCTCATCGAGGAGGACAAGCTCGTACACGACTTCCTCAACACCCGCTGCCTGACCATCGCCGGCGGCACCGAGCAGATACTTCTGACCGTGGCCGCCGAGCGGTTACTAGGCCTGCCGCGCTGATCGCGGGTCGTGATCCTCAGAACGCGGGCACACCGTCACGGTGTGGGTGCAGTGCGCCGAGCGGCGACGTGAGTGGCAGGTGCAGCGCATCGACAATCCCGGCCGGCGCCTCGCACACCCACGGGATGGCGTTGACCGCCCGCATCCCGGTGGCGAGCAAACCGTGGTCGCTGGCGCTTTCACCATTGCGGTAACCGACTTCGAATTCTGCGTCGAAAGACGGTTCGCCGTCGATGATGACGCGCCAGATGCCGTCGGTGCCGCCGGTACGGCCAGTTGGCCATTGCGGCGCCAGATCGTCGGCCATCCGGTCGACGTGTTCGATGGTGATGACCTCTTGTCCGTCCACGACACCGATGCAGCGAGCGTAGGTAGCGCCTACCGTTCCGGCTTCGATGACGCCGCAGGCGGTGTCGAGTTGCCTTGGGGTGGGCAGGAACTCGCAGGTCTCGCGGATCTCGTCGAGTTCGACGCCCAGCGCATCGGCCACCATGGTGACCGCGGCACCCCACCCCCACGTGAGCACCCCAGGGCGTTTCAGACCCCCCTGGTAGTCCAGCGGTTGGCCGAAGCCGAACAACTCTCGCACGTCGAATTGCACCGGGTACTCGGAGTAGTTGGTGATCTCGATGCCGCGTACCGAGTACACCCGGTGCGACATGGATAACAGGGCGATCGGGAACAGGTCGCATCCGAACCCCGGTTCGATGCCAGACGAGTAGATAGAGCTGTTGCCAGCGCGGCAGGCTTCGCGGATCGGCTCGAGGTAACGCTGCGAGAGTGACCCCTTTTCGTAAACCAGGCCGGGCAGTGACGTCGTGACGATGTTTTTGCCTGCGGACAGGATCCGGCAGAAGTCGGCAAGCGCCTCTTTGGGGCGAGGGCCTGCAGGTGCGGCGTACATGATGCAGTCGGCATCTCCACCGAGCAGAGCATCGACGTCGCGAGTGGCGGTAACGCCCACGGGCTCGATACCCGCGAGGGTGCCCGCGTCCTGACCGTCCTTGGCGGCCGAGTGAACCCATGCGCCGACGAGTTCGAGGTTGGGCCGGTCGGCCGCCGTGCGGATGGCATAGCGCCCGACGCCACCGGTTGCCCAGACCACGACCTTGTATGTCTTGCCTGTCGTCGATCTCACGGCGAATTCCTTTCCGGAAGTATCTGACTCGGCAAATGATAACAAGTGTAATGTTTTCTCGTGGCCGAATACACGAACGAACCGGGTCGAGCAACCAGCGTTCATCACGTGGTGTTTGCGGTGACGCACGAGCAGCTCGCCGAGACCTCGCAGTTCTTCTCGGAGTTGGGCTTTCGATTCCAGACCATCGAGCTGCAAGACGTGGGCCTGCGGGTGCTGCTGGACTGGGACGGCGGCCTCGAACTGGTGACCCCTCTGTCATCTGGGGGTGACGGTGCCAACGCCGTCGCGCAGTTCCTGCAGCGCAACGGCGCCGGCGTGTATTCGGTGGTGATCCGTGTCGGTGACGCCCCGAAGGCTGAGCAGGTGGCGCAGCGATACGGTGCACAGACTCAGTTTCAGCAGCACCGCGACGGTGACGGGTTCGAGCTCGACGAGATCGAGATCTCGGTGCTGGGGCTCCCGTTGACGTTGCTGTCCACTGATCTGCCGTAGCCCGGTCAGCCGCTGCGTGACTCGACGTAGGCGGTGATCACTTCGATGAGCGCCTGGCGGTCGCGGGAGGAGTCCACGGGTTCTGGCCATGTCATCTGTGCGACCACCAGGCCGCGCAATGTTGCCCAGATGAGGTTGCCGATCCGGCCGGCGTGGGGTGCGGACAGGCCTTCGCCCAGGTGGCGGCCGAGGCTCGTCAGCGTTGCCATCAGGTCTTTGAGGTGGGTGTTGGCGACGGCGCCGCGAAGGCCGCGGGTCGAGATGAGAATCTCCAGGGCAGCCATCGAGGTGGGGCTGGAGAACGCGTCCCAGATCGTGTCGATGACGAACTCGGTGCGTGCCCGCACGCTGCCCTCGCGGACGGCCCGAGGTGGTAGCGCGTCCAGCGCGTCAAGCAATTCGCCGAAACCCTTGTCCACCACCGCCATCAACAGGCCATCCAGATCGCCGAAGTGATATTGGACCACCCCCCAGGTCACCCCGGCGCGGTCGGTGATGTGCCGGACGCTGGGTGGAGCAAATCCCTCATCGAGGATGCAGCGCACGGTCTCATCGATCACGACTGCCCTGGTGCGTTCGGCGCGGGCTTGTGCGCCGGTGGGCGGCCGACGGGGTGCGGTCATGGCATCGGAATTACCACAGCACGCCCCGCACGTGGTCGGTCGGCCGCAGATCGTGCGCGGCAAGGATTCCGCTCGGAGCCTGGCACACGGCGTCGATGACGTTCACGGCGCGAGCCGCCGTGGCGATGACACCGCCCTGGTTATGGTCGATGCCCGATACCCCCACGTGGGTGTTGATCTCGATGCCCGGGCTCCCGCCGACGCGGACGCGATGCACGCCGGGATGTCCGGCCGGCGGATACGGCCAATTCGGCGCGGCGGCATCGGTGAGCCGGTTGACGTGTTCCATCGTGATGATCACATCGCCGTCGCGCACGCCTTCGACCGCTAAGCGGACGGCGCCTACCGTGCCGGGTTCGACGTTCATCATGGTGCACTTGATCGGGTCGGGCGTGACCCACTTGTCGTAGCGTTCCCGCACCTCGTCGAGTTCGATACCGAGATCGGCGGCCAGGCTGCGAACCTGCGCGCCCCACATCGACGCGAGTACGCCAGGGGAGAAAAGGATCGGCTGGTGGTCTGGCTCGGTGCCGAAACCGAATGTCACACCGGTGAATTCGGCGTCGTCATAGGTCCCGTAGTCGAAGACCTCCTGCACGGTGACGGTGGTGGCCCGCGCGGCCAAGCTCAGTGCGGTGTAGACCAATGTGTCCCCGGAGAAACCCGGGTCGATTCCGTTGATGTACAAGGTCGTATCGCCGTCGGCGCAAGCCTTCGCTAATGGCTCACGCAGCCAATCGTCGGCCTGGTCCGGCGCCACCAGCCAGACGAACGACGTCCCAACGACATTCGTACCCGCCCGCAGAAATCGAATGATCTCGTTTTGCGCTTCGTGCGGGCGGGTCTCGGCTTGCGACGTGTACACCACGCAGTCAGCGTTCAGGGCTATCAGCGCGTCGATGTCGTCGGTCGCGAGCACTCCGGTGGGCCGGTCGAGCCCGCATAGGTCTGCGGCGTCACGCCCGATCTTGTCCCGTCCGCGTGCGTGGACGCCGACGAGTTCCAGATCGGGACGTTCGATGATGCTCCGTAATGCGTGTACTCCGACATTGCCGGTGGAGAATTGAACGATCCGACGGGTCACTGCGGTCCTTTCAGAGCAGATCGGTGATGGTCTTCAGCCCGGCGTCGTAAAGCACGCCCGGCAGCATGCCGCCGTCGATTTCGATGGTCGTGCCGTTGATGAAATCGGCTGCGCCGGAGGCGAGGAAGACACACGTGCGGCCGACCTCTGCCGGTTCACCGCCGCGCTTGAGCGGCAGCGCGTCGAAGTACATGGAGCCCGTCGGGTCGTCCTTGGGAAGGACGAACGAACGGAAGTTGTCGGTGATCGTCGGCCCCAGCGCCAGACAGTTGACCCGGGCCGCCGGACCCCACTCCTCGGCGAGGGACCGAGTGAGGTGGTTGAGTCCCGACTTCGCCGCACCGTAGGACACCAGGGTCGGCGAGCCCGCGGGATGGCCCGCGCCGCTGGAGACATTGATGATGCAGCCGGTCCCGTCCTGCTCCCGCATCTGGCGGTACACCCGGATGGCGAACCACATCGGGCTGATGAGGTTCATCTGGATGGCGAAGGCATGAAACAACACGGTGCGCTCGAAGTCGTCTTCGGAGCGCGGTGCGCCCTGGATGCGCGAGACAAGTGCAGGAATGTCCTCGACGTGCGGCGCGGGGACGGTCCCGCCGGCATTGTTGACCAGGATGTCGACTCGGCCGTAGCGCTCGACTACCGCAGTCACCAGGGCGTCGATCGCATGGTAATCGCCCTGATCGCAGATCATTTGGGCGGAACGTTCCGCCCATCCCGGCTCGCTGTCAACCCCGGGAATGGTGTCCAGCGGCGAGCGGGAGCATCCGACGACGGTGGCGCCGGCGCGCAACAGTTCATGGGCGATGCCTACGCCGACACCCCTGCTGGTTCCCGTGACGATCGCGACTTTGCCGTCGAGCACACCCATGGTCACTGCCCCTTGCCCTTGGATCCCGTCGGTGTAAAAGCCCGCGATGAAAAAATTACATGTGTAATCATTATTAGACAAGAGTGCTGCGGTCAGCGCGGAGGACCGAGAATGACCTGTCCGAATTTGTCCGCACCCTCGGCCATACGCTTAGGTGAGATTTCGAAACCCTCCGGGCGCGGCGTCGCTCGGTCACGACCGGCGTAGCGGAACATGCCCTCGATTCCGGCCGGTGTGTTGATCATCAGCAGATCGGCCTTCTTGGATGTGATGCGGTATGCGTGCGGAATGTTCTTGGGCAAGAACACGATTCCGCCCTCCGACAGCTCCAGCTCTTGGTCGTCGTACCAGACCAGCGCCGTCCCTTTGATCAGCATGAAGACTTCGTCCTCAAGCGTATGTTTGTGGTACGGGGGTGCTTCGCCTTCGTTGACGTCGAAGCGCCCAACCATTAACTGGCCGTCGGTGGCCTTACCGTCGAGCAAGATTGCCAGTGTGCCGCCATCGAGCCATTCCAATTGCTGCTGCTGGTCCGGTTGCGCCAGATATGCCATGCTCATGAGCCATCCCTATTCGTTGTGATGTTGAAGGTGCGGAGAGACGCGGCGCCGATGAGGGCTCTTGCAATAGTCGCTTGCGTGGTAGCTACCATCGCCGCCTTGTTGTCAAGCTACCTAGCATCCTGGGATCTGTACCTGACCGGTTTTCCCGACGGCCACCTCACCGACTACGACAAAGCGGCAGACGTGCCTAAACGGGCCCTCATGTGGACGGAATTCGGTTTCGGTCCGCTATTTCTGGCCCTTGCCCTTTCCCCGATCGGCATCCGCAAGCGGACCGTCGGACTGCTGGCCGCCCTGACCGTGCTGGGTCTCGTCGTGGTAGTCCAGCTGGTCGGCGTCCCTTGGTATTTCGGAAGCCATCTCGGTCTCGATAACGGAATCGGCGGTTAGTCGAAGGGCGAGGGGTAGCCTCAGGCCTTAATCATGGGCACTGTGCTGATCCCGATTCCGGATCGCGACTTCGACCCGACCGAAGTCGCGGTCAGTTGGCAGGTGCTGCGCTCCAACGGTCACCGGGTCGTGTTCGCCACCGAGAGCGGGGCGCCAGGCGTCGCCGACGACATCATGGTCAGCGGCCGCGGCCTCGACTTGTGGTCTGGGGTACCGCTATTGGGCGCCGTCACCGTGGTGGGCCGGACGCTGCGAGCCAACAAAGACGCCCGCCGTGCCTACCAGGAGATGCGGCAGTCGGCGGAGTACCACAACCCGTCCAGCTGGGCGCAAGCCACTCTCGACGGCGTCGACGGATTGCTGCTGCCCGGTGGCCATCGGGCGCGCGGCATGCGCTCCTACATCGACAGCGAAATCCTGCACCGCCTCGTCGTCCATGCCTTTGCCCGTGGCGTGACCGTGGCCGCGATCTGTCACGGTGTGCTGCTCGCCGCCCGCAGTGTCGATCCCGCGACCGGGCGTTCGGTGCTCTACGGGCGCCGGACCACGGCGCTGACGTGGGCGCTGGAGCGCACGGCCTGGCGGCTGACCCGGTTCACGCGGTTCTGGGATCCCGACTACTACCGGACGTACAGCGAAGAACCCGGCCAGCCGGCGGGCTACATGTCGGTGCAGTCCGAAGTCACACGCGCGCTGGGAAGCCCGACCGACTTCCGCGATGTCGAACGCGGTTCACCGCACTGGCGCAAGAAGACGTCCGGGATGGCGCGCGACACCGCAACCGATCCGCGGCCGGCGTTCGTCGTCGACGACGGGGCCTATCTGTCTGCGCGCTGGCCGGGCGACACTCACACGTTCGCAAAAGTGTTGTCGCAGAGGCTTTGACGCCTCACGCACAAATCGGGTCAGGCCGTACGGTTTTCCGATTTGATCAGCCACGCCAGTTTTTCCAGCCCGTCGATCTGCTCATGCAGGATGTCCGCCGTGGTGGGGTCGTCGGAATCGACCGCGTCATGCACCGTGCGAATGGTGTTGACAGTCGAGTAGATGCGGGTCGTGATGCGGCCTACGACGTCCGTGGTGTGTTGCTCGTTGGCCGGGAATCGAGGCAGGCTGGTAGTGGCGACCACCGTGTCCGACCGGCCGTCCGGCACCGCGTCAAGAGCGCGCATCCGCTCGGCGATGATGTCGCTGCCCTCGCGGGCGAAGTCGACCAATTCGTCGAGTTGAAGATGTAAGTCACGGAAGTTGGTACCGACGACATTCCAATGGGCCTGCTTGCCCTGCAAAT
>JBAWAV010000216.1:0-1930 GCA_049589475.1 Mycobacterium sp. | reverse complement strand
GTGGCGAACAACCGCTCGGCGACTTCCATCAGCATCACCCGGGTCGATTCGCCTGAGGCATTGCGCCGGCGTGCCCCTGCTGCCGATTCAGTGCTCGTCATGGATCTCCTCAAGGTCCGCCTCAGTTCTACCGATATGGCGGCGCCAACGGAAATAATAATGCTTATACATTAAAAAGTCTGGACTTCCGGCGGGTCAGCTGGCATCATTCGGGTGAGCAACGGATCCATGGAGGGTCAATGAGCATGATCTGGACGAATTCGGGTGACTCCCACTTCCTGGAGCCCGACGACCTGTGGCAGTCCCGGTTGCCGAAGGCGCTCGCCGATCTGACGCCGCACGCCGAAAAGGATCCCGACGGCGAGTACGAGACCGTTTCGGTGGACGGGCAGATCTTCCGGCGCAAGTTGCCGTCCTCGGCGTTGGTGGCCTTTGCCGAGTTGAGTTCGAAGCCGCAGGGTATTCGCGACGCTAAGGCCCGGCTCGGGGACCTCGACATAGAGGGGGTCTGGGGTGAGGTCATCTTCCCGTCGTTAGGCATGTGGGGTTCGACGTTCCGGACGCCCGAGCTGCTGAAGGCGTGCATGCGCGCCAGCAATGAGTGGGCGCTGGAGGAGATTTGCGCGGTGTCGCCGCGGTACGTAGTCACGGCGCAGGTGTCCACGCTCGTGGTGGAGGATGCTGTCGAAGAGTTGCAGTGGGCGGCGGGCAACGGCTTCAAAGCGGTGTTCTTGCCGACGACACCTCACCCGAGTGCGCCTGACTGGCACCGCAACGACTGGGAGCCGTTTTGGGCGGCGGCCGAAGAAGCCGGCATGGTGATCGCGTTCCACATCGGCACCGACCCGGTCGATGTGGCGGCCGGCAACAGCGTGACCGGTGGCGCGGGTCAGGTGTACCGCGGTCCCGGTGGCGCCATCATGAATTACGCGGAGACCACGTTCTCGGGTCAGCGGGCGGCGATGAAGATGGTTGCCTCCGGCGCGCTGGACCGCCACCCCAAACTGAAGGTGCTGATTTCCGAAGGTGGCGCCACCTGGGTTCCGTTCCTAGGCGACCGCCTGTTGGAGGGTTACCGCCAGCACCACATGGCGGTGCGGCCGAAATTGACCCGCAATCCCAAGGAGATCCTGTTCAGTCAGGTCTACGCGTCGTTCCAACACGATGAGACGGCGGTCGCCGCGTTCGAGCACATGGGCTACCGCAACGTGATGTTCGGCAGCGACTACCCGCACATGGAAGGCACTTTCGGCCACACCCAGGACACCCTGAAAGGGCTTTTCGACGGGGTGAGCGACGAGACCCGGCTGCGGATCACCCAGGGCACGTTCTACGAACTGTTCCCCGACGTCCCGCCGATTCCCGTCGAAACCTTCTGAGCGCGTGGCTACTTCATCCGCCACGAACGGGCTGAGAGATGTCGCGATAGTCGGCGTCGGCGCTACGCCCTACTACAAGCGCGGCGGATCGTTGCCCAAGTCGATCACCGAGTTGGCCGGCGAGGCCATCCTTGCCGCGTGTGAGGACGCCGGTCTGAAGGCCGCCGATATCGACGGGTTCGCCTTTTACTCTGGTGCGAGTGCGGGCTACACCGAGAAGATGGACACCGCCGACTTCGTGGAAACCCTTGGTATTCCCGAGATCCGGTTCACTGCCGCACTGACCTCCGGCGGCGGTGGCTCGGCGGGGGCGATCGGGCTGGCGAGGGCAGCGATCGTGGCCGGCGATGCCTCCGTGGTCGTCACCGTGATGGCGCTTCAGCAGGCGAAACAGCGCCTCGGGTCGGTGTTTTCGGCAATGGACCCCGATCCGATCAACTCGTTCCTGCAGCCGTCGGGCCTGTTCGGTCCCGGCCAGCTGATGTCGGTATTGGCGCGCCGGCATATGCACCTCTACGGCACCCGCCGCGAGGCGTTCGCCGAGATCGCGC
>JBAWAV010000215.1:0-2964 GCA_049589475.1 Mycobacterium sp. | reverse complement strand
GCCGTGTTGCTGGTCCTTCACTGCGTTCGCAGGTTCGGCGGAGTCAACGGCGACGTGCTCGGTGCGGCAATCGAATTGACCACGACGATGGCCGCGGTCCTGCTGGCGGCGTTTGCGCGGTTCTGAGCGCGCAGGTCACGACCTGCCGCGTGGACGATTCGCGGGATGCGTCGTCATCTCTGTGACAACCGAACGGCCTTGGCCACGAGGCGATTTCACAGCGGCCGACGCCAAGATATCGACGGAGATCGCGATGCCGGTGGCGATTTCGTCGACCGCGGGCACATTGTCCGGGCACGCACACACGCACACTTCCAGCTCATCACCACGAGCGGTCAGCGCGATGCTCAATCCGCAGCCATCGGTTAGGGGCGCGACGGTACTCATGCTGATCACCTTGGCGCCGGCGCAGTACGCCGGCACCGGCTCGACAGCTGTGTAGGAGACAGTGCCGTGACAGGTCGGTGTGCGCCGGTTTCGCAGGCCAGACCGACTGTAAAGCGCCATGCCCAGCTGAACTACGGACGGCGCGATCAATGCCCCAATAGCTTCGGAATCAATTGTGAGCGAATTACTTTCGATGGCACGGCCGCGTATCACGTTCAGTCTCTCGGTGGCAGTGTGGAGGTTGGCGAGGATCTGAACTGGGTCGTCGAGGTGCACCGGGACGCGAAGCCGGCCGATGGTCAACGTCTTTCCGATCCTCGAAGGATCTGCGGCCGGCAGCTCGAACGGCATCCGCATCAACAACGGGCGGTCGGGCACCGTGTCGTGCCGTTTCAGCCAGGCACGCAACGACATCGTGCACGCTGCCAGGACGACATTGGTGATGCTTCCGCCGAACGCGCTGCTGACCGTCTTCAGGTCAGCCAGCGAGATCGCGCTGAACGCCACGGCACGCCGCTGCGTCAGCGGCTCGTTGAACACCGTGCGCGGAACCGGCCCACTCATCGACGACCGCTCCGGCGTCGTTGCAGCCGGACCCAGCAGCCGCTCGGTCGCGGTCCGCAACAGCCGGGACACGGTCTCACCGACGACCCACATGCCGGTGAGCTGATTCTCGGCGATCTCGGTGACGACATCGGTAGCCATTTCCGCGACCGACGGCGACGAGCCGATGCTCGGCTCGATCGGCAGATTGTTGGCAGGGTCGTCGTTCGGCCCGGCCGTCAGCAGGCGCGGCCATACGGACGCCGCGCCGGCGGCGCCGTCGTTCAGCGCCGGCGACATCGTCACCGCCAAGGCCCACCGACCTCCCTCGAGACCGTTGATGCTCCACGCTTCCCACAGCGGCCGGCGGCGACGCCGTCTCCCGCTGCTGAGATGCGCGACCAGATCCGCGAATTCACGACGGCCACCGGGAGCGCGCACCGTTGCGGAATGAATCTGCGGCGAGGGGTCGTAGTTCTCGATCTCGGCCCACACGGGCTGCCCGATTCCCAAGGGCTTGGAAACCAGTCGGCTGCGGAACAGCGCCAGTTGCGGCAACGACGCCGCCACCACCTGATGCAGTCGCTCGTGGCTGAGTTGGTCAGAGGACTCCATGACCACCAGCGCAACGGTGTGTGCAGGCATCGTCCGGCTCTGGGTGTGCAACGAGAGCGCATCGGTCCCCGACAATCGCGTAACCATCAACACACCACCCTCATCACCCCGTTTGACGGCAAAACCTTTGCGCCGACTCCCATTACCGTCAGCGCCTACCGTGATATCGGCCGAAGCACTCCGAGGCGCGCCGCGAGAACAGCGCCCTCAGTCACGGCACCCGCCAACCCCTGGCCGCATTGCGTTTGTACACACAGTGATGACTCGACGGCGGCCGGCGTGGCGCTGACTGCTCAGCCGCGCCGCTGCGCCAACGGCCGTCTGGCAACAGATCGAAACGCGAGCTGTTCCAATCCGTCGTTGTTGCCCAGCGTATGCCATGAAGCGCTGGCTGGTAACGACCCCGGCACCGCCGCGGCGGCTGGCGAATCCCGGACAAGGGGCGCAGTATCGCGCTATGAGACGAGAAGTGGGCGCCGAGCTCGAAGTCGAAATCACCATGCCCACAACGCTGGAGTTTCAGATCGCCGTTGCACCGCATCCCAACACCGAGGTGTTCGAATCGCTGCGGTTCGTTTTGAACGGACGCCCTGTCCAGCCTTTGGAGATCAGCGGTATGCACGGCAACCGCATCCACAAGTTAGAGGCACCGGTAGGCTATCTCAGGGTCGACTATGCGGCGACGATCGTGGGTCAGACCGACCCGGCTCCGGTGACCGACCACGACCTGTCGATGTATCTGCGGCCCAGTCGCTACGCCGAGGCCGATAAGTTCTATGGCTTCGCCGAGACTGAATTCGGCACCTACGGCGACTCCGCGACGCTGTTGGAGAATGTCAGCTCGTGGGTGGGCACCAGGTTGAATTACGTTGCAGGATCAAGTGATCCGATCGACGGGGCAGTCGACACACTGCTCAGTGGCCAAGGTGTCTGCCGCGACTATGCGCATCTGGTGGTGGCACTGCTGCGTGCGGTCAACGTCCCGGCCCGGCTGGTGTCGGTGTACGCCCCAGGCCTGTACCCGATGGACTTTCACGCGGTGGCCGAGGCTTTCGTCGACGGACAATGGCGGGTGGTCGATGCGACGCTGCTGGCGCCGCGCCAAACCTTGGTCCGCATCGCTACCGGTCGCGATGCCGCCGACACCGCGTTTCTCGACAATCACAAGGGAGCGATCGCACTCAACTGGCTGTCGGTGACCGCTGTCGTTGACGGCGACTTGCCTGCGGATTCCATCGACCACCTGGTATCCATCCGTTGACAGCTCGCACCTTATGGTTCTCAGACCAGGCGAGTAGGGTCGACACATCCGCGATACCTTGCGCGCGACTATTCGCAGCCGCGTCATCGCCGATTCGAGTGATTTTGGCCGAGCTCGCGGTCAAGACGGGAGCGTCGCGATGACGCTGAAAAACGACC
>JBAWAV010000214.1:0-10383 GCA_049589475.1 Mycobacterium sp. | reverse complement strand
GAAGGTCGGCTGGCCCGTCATGCGATCTACCCCAACCTCGGGCCCGAACCACGCGACAGTCTCCTCTACGCGAAAGCGCTGCGCTAAACCATCGCGAACGGCGAGACTTTGGCGCCGATCTCCAGTGCGCCGGCCAACTCACGGCTGACGTCGTAGTCGAATACCACGTGCCCTGAGATCACGTCCACGTCGCGCTTGGCGCGCTGTAGCGGATTGTTCAGGAACTGTGCGCTCGCGCCTGATGACTCGAGCAGATCGGCGATGACCGATCGGGATTCATGCACTACGTGTGCCGCGGCAGCACGCACGCCCGCACGCACCGCGCGGCCCACGTGCTGCCCGTTGCCGACCCTGGCCTGAATATCCTCGGCGGCGGTCTCGGCCAGCGCGCGCACGGCGCGCAACCGCACCCGGGCGTCGCCGAGTCGCACCTGGGCCGCGGGCTGATCCTTCTGCGCCGCTCCGGAATACGCGATCACCCGTTCGCTGAGCCGCGACGCGAACAGGTCAGCGACCCGCTCAGCGGTGCCCAGCGTGGGCATCGCCGCAACGAGCGCAAGCGCGGGAACCATCGGCCAGCGGTAGAGCGGCGCGTCGTGGAAAGCCGCGCCCGGTGCCGTGCCGCCGTAAATGTCAGCCACCGTCACCAATCGATGCTCGGGAACCCACACCTGCTCGACGATGACGTCGTTGGAACCGGTCGCGCACATGCCGGCGGTGTGCCAGACGTCCTCGACGCGAACGTCGTCGACGGGCAACAACGCCAACGCCGGATAAGGCGCATCGTCGGGCCCGCAGATCGCGCCGACCAGGACCCAGTCGGCATCCATCACCCCGGTGGCCCACGACCACCGTCCGGTCAGCGTGACACCGCCGTCGACCGGCGTGCCGCGCCCGGTCGGCGCCAGCGGGGCAGGACACAGCACCGGGCCGTCAGCGAAGACTTCGTCTTGGGCCTGCGCACCGAGCAGCGCGAGCATCCAGTTGTGCAGCGTGTAGAAGCCCAGCGTCCACGCGCTTGACGCGCAGCCGTGTGCCATTTGGCGTACTACTCCGAGGATTTCGGGGAATTCGGCCTGCCGGCCGCCGTAGCGCGCGGGCAGCAGCAGCCCGGCCAAGCCGGATTGCCGATAGTCGTCGATGGTGGCTTGCGGCAGCCGACGCAGCTTCTCCGCCTCGCCCGCACGGTCCGCCAAGCGCGCGATGAAATCGGCGTCGACCATGCGCAGAACGTACCATACCTTTTGGTATGGTCTTGGTTGCTGCGTCAGTGCTGCAGCATCACCTCGAGGAATTTCTCCCGACGTCCGGCCGCTTGCGGGCTGGGTCGCGAACCCGACAGGTGCAGAAAGCCGATGCCGGCAGCGAATGTGGCGTTCGCGCGAATGTCGGCCTGTTCGGCGTCGAAGCCGTCGTCGAGAAAAGCCTGCCGAACCGCGGCGACCACCCGGCGGTCCGACGCCCGTACCGCTGCGGCGACCGCGGCCTCTGATCGCGCCCATTCCCGCATGGCCCGCTCCAGCATCCAGTGCCGGGGTCCGACCAGCGCGGTCATCATGCGCGACAGACGTTGCCGTGGCGATTCGCCGGCCAGGTCGGCGAAGTAGCCTCGATCCTCATCGCGCACGGCGGCCCAGGTGTCGATGAGCGCCGTGCGGTAGGCACTCATGTCGGTGAAATGCCAGTAGAAGCTGCCTTTGGTCACCTTCAGCCGGGTGCACAGCCGGCCGAGCGTCAGAGCCTTCAGTCCGTCCTCAGCCAGGACCCGGAAACCCTCCTGCACCCAGTCGTCCACGGAGAGCCGCGAATTGGCCGGGCGGCCCGACGTCGCCATGGGCGGTAAGCCTAGCTACGACGAGCCGGATTCGTCAGCGGTGGACGGCGGCGATGTCGGACGGCCCCGCCGCGGTGATGCGCTTCAACGCGGCCTCGGTGAACACCGACAACCCGAGATCGGGGTTGTAACCGTGAATTTCCTTGACGTCGAGTTGGGCGAGGAAATACAGGATCTGCTTGGACACCACCTGCCCGGGCACCAGCACCGGGAAGCCCGGCGGATAGGGCACCACGAATCCGGTGGACACCAGGGTCTTTCCGTCGGCAATTCGCCGTCCGGCTTCCCCGATCATGACGTGCTCGCGGTCGAGGTCTTCGTATCCGGCGTAGAACGCCGAACGCATGTCCCCGAACGAGCTGGCGTCGTCCGGCTTGAAGGCGCCGTCGAATTCGCTGAAGTCCGGCAGCGGCGGCAGGTCCTCGGTGATTTCCTCGACGCGCCGTCGGTGCAGTGCGCGGTCGTCTCGGCTGGCCGCGTCCTCGGTGCGATCGAAGTCGGTGGCTATCCGGCGCAGGACGTCGAGCAGATAGTGCACGCTCGACCATGTGACGCCGATCGTGAAGATCAGCAGCACGCTGTTGATCGACGTCTTGTTGATCTGGATGCCGAACTGGTCCATCAGGACCTTCTCGCGGAAGTCGTATCCGTTCATGCCCGTCTGACCGACGTACAAGGTGACCCGGGTGGGGTCGAGCACGAACTGGTCTGACCGCCACGCCTCGTTCCACTGTTCCAGCACACCCTGGCGAACCTGGCGGTAAGAGCTCACCGCGGAGAGCCTGAATTGGTCTGGCACCAGGTCGGATTCGTCGAGGATACGGAACCACTTGCTGATCAACCGGTCCTTACGGACGCGGTGCCGGAAGACCAGCGCCATGTCGTAGACGTAGCGCACCATCTGGAAGCCCTCGATGTCGACCTGCCTGCGGGCCAAATCCAGCGAGGCGAGCAGTTGTTGGTTGGGTGAGGTCGAGGTGTGGGTCAGGAACGCCTCACCGAACGCATCGCGGGACTGCGCTTTGAAATCCTGGTCGTGGATGTGGATCATCGACGCCTGCCGTAGCGCCGACAGCGACTTGTGCGTCGAGTGGGTGGCATAGACGCGAACGCGGGCGCGGGCAGGGTCGGGCAGCAGCCGTTGATCGACCCAGTGCGCGCGGTCCTCCCCTGATTCGAAGCCCGTCATCGTCGCCCGCCACCGCCGGTATTCCTGGGCGTAGGCCGGCGACGACAGCATCGATCGGAGTTGCCCGGCGGCGATCATCGCGGTGCGCTGCCGCGCCCACGGCACCGCGGTGGCGAACGCATACCACGCCTCGTCCCACAGAAAGCAGATGTCGGGCTTGATCGCCAGCACCTCCTCCATCACCCGCCGCGGGTTGTAGACGATGCCGTCGAACGTGCAGTTGGTGAGCAGCAGCATGCGCACGCGGCCCAACTGCCCGGCGGCCTCGAGGTCGAGCATCGCCTTCTTGATGGTCTGCAACGACACGGCGCCGTAGATGGCGAACGGTTGCAACTCGTAGGCATCCAGGTACAGCGGATACGCCCCGGCCAGCACCAGACCGTAGTGATGCGACTTATGGCAGTTTCGGTCGATCAGCACGATGTCACCCGGTCGGGTCAGCGCCTGCACGACGATCTTGTTCGCGGTGGACGTTCCGTTGGTGACGAAGTAAGTCTGATGGGACTTCCAGGTTTTGGCGGCTTTGTCCATCGCCTTCTTGATGTTGCCGTGCGGGTCCAGCAGCGAATCCAAACCGCCTGAGGTGGTGGAGGTTTCGGCCATGAAGATGTTACGGCCGTAGAACTCCCCCATGTCGTGTAGCGACTTGGAGTTGAAGATGCTGGCGCCGCGCGCGACCGGAAGCGCGTGGAACTGGCCGGCCGGCCGTGCCGCGTAGGCGCGCAGAGCATCGAAAAATGGTGTGGCATAACGATCCCTGATACCGGCGAGCACGGTGCTGTGCAGATCGGTGACATCGTTGAGGCGGTAGAAGGTGCGGTCGTAGACGTTCGACTCATCCTCGGTCTCGGCGGCGATCGATTCATCGGTGAGCAGATAGAGGTCGATGTGAGGCCGCAACTCGCGGATCCACTCGCCGCATTCGACCCAGTCGTGGGTGCGGTCGGTGGCCACCACGTCGTCGTTGGGGCCCAGCAGTGTGGTCATCAGGGGCACCCGGTCGTGGGACCGCAGCGGAATGTCGTGGCGGATGATCGCCGCCTGGATCTCGCCGTTCAACGCGACGGCGGTGATGGCGTCTTCGACGCTGGTGACGACCAGCAGCTCGAACTGCACGGGGTCGCCGGGATCGCGAATCGCGCGCAGGCTTTCCGCCAACCCTTCGGGCGCGGTGACCGGAGCGTCATCGGCGAGCAGCACGGTGTAGAACTGCTGCTCTTTGGCCCGGGCCACCAGTTCCTGATCGGCCAGCGACGTCGAGGTGTCGAACAACGCTGCGCGGTCGCCGTATTCGGACAGCAGCCGCACGGCCAGCGACACCTGTTCGGCCAGGCTCACCGTGGCGAGTTGGTCCAGATAGCCGCAGTACGTCGCCAGGTTGTCCGGGCCCGGGTAGATCCAGTAGCGCTCGTAGGCGCTCAGCCGGTTGAGCAGCCGCCGCACCCGGGCGGTTTCGTGGGTGGTGTCCAGCCCGGCGCGGTCGACGACGGCGAGCTGATGGCATGCGTCGTCAAGCAGATTCCAGGTGTCGATGCGCGAGTACGACGGGTTCGCAACCGCTGCCAACGCGGAGACTCGAAGCCGCCTCGGGCGCCTGCCGTCTCGGTCCATATCGCCAGTGTGTCCCTCTCGCCGGCGACACGCGGGCATTTTGCCGACGCCGCCCGTTTACCCACGCGATGCCACACCGGCCACAGCGGTATCCCGGACTACGGGTGCCGCGGTCGCGAACTCAGGCGTCGAACTCGTCGTCGTAGTCATGGCCCCGACGGCCGCGGGTAGTCGGCATCCACCTCCGGATCGACAGCTCGGGGCGCTCAGTTTCGGTGGCGTCGGACAACGACCGCACCACTGCCTGCGTCAGCGCCATGATCGCGGCCATCACCGGGAACAACGGCCGCAGCGGCGTGGCCGCCGAACGCACCGTGTCGATGCGGCGGGCCAGCACCAGTCGTTCGATGGAGTAATAAAGCCAGGCGCCGACGCCCAGCGCATAGATCGCCAAAGCCGCCGCGATCGCCGCTTGCCCATAGGCCGCGCACAACACCGCGCCCAGCACCACCGTCGCGGCCAGGATCGCGGCGATCACAACACGCAATTCCAGCCGGGTCATGACTCCGCGGTGGGTTCGCGTACAGCGTCGGCTGCAGCCCGGATGTGCGGCGTCACCAACATGATCTGCCCCAGCACCCCGTTGACGAAACCGGGCGAGTCGTCGGTGGACAGCTCCTTGGCCAGTTCCACCGCCTCGTCGACGGCGACCGGCTCCGGCACGTCGTCGGCGTGCAACAACTCCCACACCGCGACCCGCAGGATGGCGCGGTCCACAGCGGGCAGCCGATCCAGCGTCCAGCCCTGCAGATGCGACGCAATCAGGTCGTCGATGTGCGTGGTGTGCGCGCTGACGCCGCGAGCCACGGTGACCGTGTAAGGATGCAACGGCGCCACGTCGGGATTGGCCGCCGCCAGTTCGATACGCGCGTCAGCCGCCTCGGCCGGGGTCAGTCCGCGGGCCTCGGCTTCGAACAACAAGTCGACGGCACGCTTGCGAGCCTGGTGCCGCCCTTTAACAGGACGAGCGGGGCGGCTCACGCGTTGACACGTCCCAGGTAGCTGCCGTCGCGTGAATCGACCTTGAGCTTGTCGCCGGTGTTGATGAACAGCGGCACCTGGAGCTCCGCGCCGGTCTCCACGGTCGCGGGCTTGGTGCCGGCGCTGGATCGGTCGCCCTGCAGACCCGGCTCGGTGTGGGTGACCACGAGTTCGACGGTCACCGGCAGCTCGAGATACAGCGGGGCGCCGTTGTGGAACGCCACCTGCACCGGCAGACCCTCCAGCAGGAACTTGGCGGCATCGCCGACCAGCGATTCCGGCAGCGGGTGTTGTTCGTAGTCCTCGCTGTCCATGAACACGAAGTCCGTGCCGTCGCGGTAGAGATACGTGGCGTCGCGGCGGTCCACCGTGGCGGTCTCCACCTTCACCCCGGCGTTGTAGGTCTTGTCGACCACCTTGCCCGACAGCACGTTCTTCAGCTTGGTGCGCACAAAGGCCGGGCCCTTGCCGGGTTTGACGTGCTGGAACTCGTTGATCTGCCACAGCTGGCCATCGATTACCAGCACGAGTCCATTCTTGAAATCGGCAGTGCTTGCCACAGTCGGTGAATCTCCTACAGGATCGCCAGTTCCTTGGGGAACTTGGGTTTACGGGTCACGCGGTTCGTGGGAGCTCGCCAGAACCGCTGAGAACACATCGCCCAAGACCGTCACGTCCTACCTGCGATGCGCACAGGCATACGTGGAATGGTGCACGGGCAATTGACACCCGGTAGAGATTACCCGCGCTCAGATACAGACCCTTACCACCGAACTGATCCGAGACGGCAACGCAGGCACAAGCACGTCCTCGGGCCGCCCGTCTGAACGACGGCGGGTTACGTGGTCGCGCGAATCAGCGTGTATTCACCTTCGGTGCGAGTTGGGTCACCGCCCACCTCGTTCACGATCCGACGGATGATATCGACGGGGCCGCCGAATTTGCTGGGGCACCCGTCCGGGCATGGAACGGCCCACCAGCTGACTGAACCCCACTCGTTACGCGGCGGCCACGGCTGCCGCACGCCATCGCGGGACCAATACTCGATCACGGTGGAATTCGACTTCTGCCGAAGGTGCCCGATGTGGTGGTGCGCTGTCGAGCACCAGAGTTTCACCTCGCCGCCGAGGTGGTGAACGTCGACGCCGACGTCACCGTGCATGAGGGTCGTGTGCACGATTGCTGCTTCCGGTCAATGGATTGGTCCCGGCTTCCCCGCCGAGGGCGTCCTACTGGACTCCGAATTGACGGTATGCCAGTACCTGTACGTAACCCCAGCGTTACACGCCGCGTGCGGTTAAATGAACACCGTGTGTTCAACTTGCACAATTTTTCGTTTCCCGGTGTTCATCTGGGAGTCCGCCGCTAACACCGTTAGCTAGCCCAGAACGGCCAGTTCTTTGGGGAACCGGGTGAGCAATTCCGGTGCGTGTCGCGGGGGATCGCCCGCCACGACCAGCGTGTCCTCGATGCGGACACCACCGCGGCCGGGCAAATAGACGCCGGGCTCCACGGTCACGACGCAACCCGGACGTAGCGTCCCGGCGGCGGTGGCGTTGATCCCTGGGGCTTCATGGATCTGCAGGCCTACACCGTGGCCGAGCCCGTGACCGAAGTGTTCGGCGTGCCCGGCGTCGGCGATGACGCTGCGGGCTGCTCCGTCAACGTCGACCAGGTTTGCCCCGGCTGCCAGCGCGTGCCGGCCTGCCCGCTGCGCGGAACTGACCAGCTCGTAGATCTCCCGCTGCCAGTCGGCGGCCTTGCCCAGCACGAAGGTGCGCGTCATGTCCGAGTGATAGCCGCCGACCAGCGCGCCGAAGTCGATTTTGACGAAGTCGCCGGCGGCCAGCTCCGCGTCGGTGGGCCGGTGATGAGGGATCGCCGAGTTCGCTCCGGTGGCCACGATCGTCTCGAACGACACCCCGTCGGCGCCGTGGTCCAGCATCAACGCCTCCAGCTCACGACCGACCTCGCGTTCGGTCCGGCCCAGCCGCAGCCCGCCGAGCGCGACCAGGTCGGCCAGCGCGGCGTCGGCCGCCTCGCAGGCCAACCGCAGCATCGCCACTTCGCCGGCGTCTTTGATCTCCCGCAGCGCTTCCACCGTCTGCGAAGCGCGGACCAGTTCCGTGCTGCCGGCCGCCAACACGGCGGCGAGCGCAGCGTGGCCGTCCACGGTGACCACATGGCTCTCGAAGCCCAGCCGCCGCACGCCCGCCGCTGCGGCGCGCTCGGCCAGATGCCGTCCGCAGGCCCGTTCGATGGCGACTTCCACGTCGGGTGCCTGCTGAGCGGCCTGGGTGCGGTAGCGGCCGTCGGTGGCCAGCACCGCGCCGCGGTCGCCGGCGAATACCAGCAGTGCCGCGTTCGACCCGGTGAAACCGGACAAGTAGCGCACGTTGATCAGATCGGTGACCAGCATCGCGTCCAGGTCCGCAGCGCGAATTCTGGCACCGAGTGCGGCGCGGCGCTGGGAATGTGTCACGTGAGATGACGCTACTCGCTACGCTGTGGCCCCATGAGTAACTGGATGCTGCGTGGCCTGGTCTTCGGCGGCGCGATGGTCGTCGTCCGTCTGTTCCAGGGCACGCTGATCGACGTGTGGCAGACGCAGGCCGCACTGATCAGCATCGTGCTGCTGCTTTTGTTCATCATCGGCGTGGTTATCTGGGGTGTCCTGGACGGCCGCGAGGACGCCGCGTCCAACCCCGACCCGGACCGTCGCCAGGACCTGGCCATGACGTGGTTGCTGGCCGGCCTGGTCGCCGGGCTGCTCAGCGGCGCGGTGACGTGGCTGATCTCGGTGTTCTACAAATCGCTGTACGTCGGTGGACTGATCAACGAGCTCACCACGTTCGCCGCGTTTACCGCGCTGGTCGTCTTTGTCGGCGCGATCTGCGGCGTCACCGTGGGCCGCTGGCGGATCGACCGCACCGAGGCCTACAAGCCGCAGAGCAAGGGCGGCGGCGACGAGGATCGGGCCGACACCGACGTGTTCGCCGCGGTCCGCTCAAACCAGGCCGCCACCGAGGGCGCCGAGTGGCCGCAGGAGCAGGCGACCGCCGTGGCGACGGCCGAGCACGAGCACGAGACGCCGACCGAGGCCGTCGGTGAAGCCAAGACCGAGAAGACCGAGGCGCTGCCGACGCACGACTGGCCAACCGAGCACATCGAGACCAAGAGCGAGTCGGAGGAGAAGTAACCCCTAGCGGCCGGCCAGATAGCGCAGGGCCAGCGCGTAGCCCTGCACGCCGCAGCCCACGATGACCCCGGTAGCGACCGGGCTCAGGTATGAATGGTGCCGGAACTCCTCGCGGGCAAACACATTGGAGATGTGCACCTCGATCAAGGGTGCGCTCAGCTCGGTGCAGGCATCCCGCAGCGCCACCGAGGTGTGCGTCAGCCCGCCGGCGTTGAGAATGACCGGCTCCTTGGCGTCGGCCGCCAGATGGATCCAGTCCAGCAGCTGCGCTTCGCTGTCGCTCTGCCGCACAACGACTTTCAAGCCGAGTTCGGCAGCCTCACGTTCGATCAAGGCAACCAGGTCTTCGTGGGTGGTGTCGCCGTAGACCTCGGGTTCGCGGAGGCCCAACCGGCCGAGGTTGGGTCCGTTGATCACGTTGACCGTTGTCATCGGGTGCCCACCTCCGCGTAAGCCGCCGCCAGCAGCGCCGGGTCCGGGCCCTCCAGGCGACCGGGCTTCGCCAGCCCGTCGAGCACCACGAAGCGCAGCACCCCGGAACGAGTCTTCTTGTCGCCG
The DNA here is from genome assembly GCA_049589475.1 of Mycobacterium sp. Lineage (GTDB taxonomy): Bacteria > Actinomycetota > Actinomycetes > Mycobacteriales > Mycobacteriaceae > Mycobacterium. The sequence goes on along the minus strand of JBAWAV010000214.1, from coordinate 1,011 downwards.
GCCATGAACTCCAGCAGTTGGGGCAACGCGTCGGCGTCGTAGTCGATCGGCAATCCCAGTGACGTCAGGATGTTGCGGTGGCGCTCGGCGGTGGCGTCGTCCAGACGCCCGGCCAGTCGGCCCAATTCGGCGGCGAACACCAGGCCCACCGAGACCGCGGCGCCGTGACGCCATTTGTAGCGCTCGCGTCGCTCGATCGCGTGGCCCAATGTGTGGCCGTAGTTCAGGATTTCGCGCAGCGCCGATTCCTTCTCATCGGCGGCGACCACCTCGGCTTTGACGGCGATCGCGCGCCGGATCAACTCCGGCAGCACCTCCCCGGTGGGGTCCAGCGCCGCCTGCGGGTCGGCCTCGATCAGGTCGAGGATCACCGGGTCGGCGATGAAGCCGGCCTTGACCACTTCGGCCATGCCGGCCGCGATTTCGTTGTGCGGCAACGTCTGCAGGGTCGCGAGGTCGACCAGGACCGCGCTCGGCTGGTGAAACGCGCCAACCAGGTTCTTGCCGGCGTCCGTGTTGATGCCGGTCTTGCCGCCGACCGCTGCGTCGACCATCGCCAGCAGCGTGGTGGGCACGTGCACGATCGAGACGCCGCGCAGCCAGGTCGCCGCGGCGAAGCCCGCGACGTCGGTCGCGGCGCCGCCGCCCAGGCTGACCAGGGCATCTTTGCGGTCGATGCCGATGCGGCCCAGCACTTCCCAGATGAAGCCGACGACGGGTAGGTCCTTGCCCGCCTCGGCATCCGGAATCTCGATGCAGTGTGCGTCAATCCCCTTGTCCACCAGATGGTTTCGGATCGCCTCAGCGGTCTGCGTGAGCACCGGCTGATGCAGGATGGCAACACGGTGCCGACCGGCGAGCGTTTCGCTGAGCTCGCGGAGCAACCCGGTGCCGATGACCACCGGGTACGGCGGGTCGACGGCCACCTCGATGGTGACCGGTTCGGGGTAGTGCGTCATTTGCCTGCCTCGGCGCGGCGGGCCGCGGCCAGCGCGGCCGGTGTGGCGGGGG
>JBAWAV010000213.1:0-23095 GCA_049589475.1 Mycobacterium sp. | reverse complement strand
GCACACCGACTTCGAGGGCAGCGTCTACATCCTGTCCAAGGACGAGGGCGGCCGGCACACGCCGTTCTTCAACAACTACCGTCCGCAGTTCTACTTCCGCACCACCGACGTGACCGGTGTGGTGACGCTGCCGGAGGGCACCGAAATGGTGATGCCCGGTGACAACACCGAGATCGTCGTCAAGCTGATCCAGCCCGTCGCCATGGACGACGGTCTGCGGTTCGCGATCCGCGAGGGTGGCCGCACCGTCGGCGCCGGCCGGGTCACCAAGATCATCAAGTAGTTTCGACAGCACCGCGGCGCTCACCCGTAAGGGTGGGCGCCGCTTTGCGTTTGACAGCGTATCGGTGCAGACCAGTATCCTTTTCCGGATAGCGATGCGTTGTCCCGCGTCATCGATGGATCGGCGAGGGGAACTGTCATGCTTGCGCGTTATCTCAAAGCCCAAATCATCGTGCTGGTGTGTGGGGGTCTGGTCGGCCCGATTTTCCTCATCACGTATTTCGTTCTGCCCAACATGCTGGGTTCTTTCGGCACAGACATGGGCTCGGCGGTCCAGCAGAACACCGCGTGGATGCTGTGGCTCGGGCTGCTGATCACGGTCGCCGACCTGCTGGTCGCGCTGTGGCTGGCGAACCGCGGCGCGAAGTTGTCGGTCAAAAGCGCAGCCCTGCACCAGACCGGAGTGTTGACGACGGCCCAGATCCTGGGCTTCGGGGAAACCGGCATGCGGATCAACGAACGCCCGGTGGTCAACCTCGACCTGCACATCGCCGGCCCCGGATTCGCGTTCAACAGCCACAAGCGAGTGACGGTCGACATCTCCAAGCAGGCCGTCGTCACCGCCCGCAAACTCGTCGTACTCGTGGACCCGAACACGCACGACTACGAGATCGACTGGCAGGCAAGCGCACTGGTTGCGGGCGTAGTTCCCGCACAGATCACGATCGCCGAGGACAACAAGACCTATGACCTGAGCGGTCAGGCCGGTCCGCTGATGGAGATCCTGCAGATCTACAAATCCAGCAACCTACCGATCAGCGGCTCGGTCGACCTGCGCTCGAACCCGGTGGTGCGCCAACAGGTCCTGGCCGTGGTCCGGCGCGCGGCCGCTGGCGAGCAGCCCGCCCCGGCCGGCGGAGGCGGTGTCGCCGCGCCGCCCCAGCCGTCCGTTGCCCAGCGACTCGAGGAGTTGGACAAGTTGCACCAATCCGGCGCGTTGAGCAACGAGGAATACGCCAGCAAGCGAGCGCAGATCATCGCCGACATCTGAGTCGGGCGCCTCCTGGAGGGGCATTAGAACACGTTTCAGTTTCGCTGCTAGCCTGATCGGCAGTCGGCGAGAGGGACGGGTGTGGCTGGAGCACTGCACGGGCGGGTGGCATTCATCACCGGTGCCGCACGCGGCCAGGGGCGGGCGCATGCCGCGCGGTTGGCGCGCGAGGGCGCGGACGTCATCGCCCTGGACATCTGCGGACCGGTGTCCGGAAGCATCACTTATCCCGCGGCCACTGCTGAGGACTTGGCCGAGACGGTCCGGGCGGTGGAAGCCGAAGGGCGGAAGGTGTTGGCGCGTGCGGTCGACATTCGTGACGACGCGGCGGTGCGCCAACTGGTGGCCGACGGCGTCGAACAGTTCGGCCGCCTCGACATCGTGATCGCCAACGCGGGTGTGCTCAGTTGGGGGCGGATCTGGGAGCTCACCGACGAGCAATGGGATTCCATCATCGGCGTCAACCTGACCGGCACCTTCCACACGGTGCGCGCGGCCGTTCCCGCGATGATCGAAGCCGGCAACGGCGGCTCGATCGTCGTGGTCAGCTCGTCGGCCGGGCTGAAGGCCACGCCGGGCAACGGGCACTACTCGGCGTCCAAGCACGGCCTCGTCGGGTTGACCAACTCGCTGGCCATCGAACTCGCCGAGTTCGGCATCCGGGTCAACTCCATCCACCCGTACTCGATCGACACGCCGATGGTCGAACCGGAGCTGATGATGCAGGTGTTCGGAAAGCATCCGCATTACATCCATAGCTTCGGCCCAATGCCACTGCAGCCCAAAGGTTTCATGGCTGCGAGCGAAGTGTCCGACGTGGTGGCGTGGCTCGCAGGCGACGGCTCGGCCACGCTGACCGGCGCGCAGATCCCGGTCGACAAGGGTGTGCTGAAATACTAGCCGGCCATCTCGGTGAGAGTCTCGGCGAATCGGTCGACGGCCCAATCGATTTCGTCGGCCTTGATCACCAGCGGGGGAGCGATGCGCACTGTCGATCCGTGCGTGTCCTTGACGAGGACGCCGCGTTCGGCGAGTCGCAGGCTGAGCTGTTTGCCGCTGCCGAGGTCAGGGTCGATGTCGACGCCGGCCCATAATCCGCGTCCGCGCACCGCGAGCACGCCGTGGCCGATCAACGCCCGCAGCCGCCAATGTAGGCGTGCCCCTATCCGCGTCGCGCGGCTTTGGTATTCACCGCGAGCCAGCATCGACACCACGGTGTTGCCGATCGCCGCGGCAAACGGGTTGCCGCCGAACGTCGAGCCATGCTCGCCGGGATGCAGCACCCCCAGGATGTCGCGATCGGCGACAACGGCAGACAGTGGCACGACGCCGCCGCCCAATGCCTTGCCGAGCAGATACATGTCCGGAACCACGTTCCAGTGATCACAGGCGAAGGTTCGGCCGGTGCGGGCCAAGCCCGACTGAATCTCGTCGGCGATCATCAGCACATTGCGGGCGGTGCAGAGTTTGCGCACGGCGGGCAGGTAGTCGTCCGGTGGCACGATCACACCGGCCTCGCCCTGGATCGGCTCGAGCAACACCGCGACGGTGTACTCGTCGATCGCCCCGGCCAACGCCTGGGCGTCTCCGAACGGCACCGAACGGAACCCCGGCGTGAACGGGCCGAAACCGCCGCGCGCCGTCTCGTCGGAGGAAAAGCTGACAATGCTGATGGTTCGGCCGTGAAAGTTGTTGTCGGCCACCACGATATTGGCCTGGCCCGCGGGAACGCCCTTGACATCGGTTCCCCATTTGCGCGCGACCTTGATCGCGCTCTCGACCGCCTCGGCGCCGCTGTTCATCGGCAGCACCATGTCCTTGTCGCACAGCGTCGCCAGCGCGGCGCAGAACCGGCCGAGCGGCTCGGCGTGGAAGGCCCGGCTCACGAGTGTGAGGACGTCCAGCTGGGCGTGCGCGGTCGCGGTGATCTCGGGATTGCGGTGCCCGAAATTCACCGCTGAGTACGCGGCCAAGCAGTCCAGGTAACGCCGCCCCTCGACGTCGACGATCCAGACGCCCTCGGCGCTGGCTGCCACCACCGGCAGCGGCGAATAGTTGTGCGCCGTGTAATGCTCGTCGCGTGCGATCGCCGACGCGGTCAATTCGCCGTGTCCTGCCGTAACAATGTCGGCAGCAATCATTGCTACTCTCCCTCGTCGCTGGCGCGGATCACGAATACACCTCGAGCGTGCAGCATTTCACTGACCCGCCGCCCTTGAGCAGCTCGGACAGGTCGACTCCGATCGGTTCGAAACCGGCGTCGGACAATTGTTCGGCAAAACCGACGGCGGCGGCCGGATGCACCACGTGCAGGCCATCCGACACAGAGTTTAGCCCGAATACGTAGGCATCGGCGCTGTCCACCAGGATCGCTTGCGGGAAAAGCGTTTCCAGGTGCGCTCGCGAGGCATAGGTGAACGCGGGCGGATAGTAGGCGATGGTCGTGTCGTCGAGGACGGTCAGCGCGGTGTCGAGATGGTAGAACCGCGGATCGACCAGTTCGAGGCTGACGACGGGGCGGCCGAAGATCTCGGCGATCTGACCGTGCGCGCGTGGGTCGGTACGAAAACCCCATCCGGCCAGAATGGTCCCGCCCACCGGCAGCAGATCGCCCTGGCCTTCGTTGACGTGCCGAGTCTGCACGGGCTGGTAACCACGCGATCTCAACCAGTCGGCGTAGGCTGCCGACTCCTGTTTGCGCTGAGCATATTTGAAGCGGGCGACAACCGCGGCGCCGTCGATGATCAGGCCACCGTTGGCGGCATAGACCATGTCCGGCAGGCCCGGCGCCGGGTCGACCAGGTCGACCGTATGTCCCATCTGCAGGTAGATGTCGCGAAGCTGCTGCCACTGGGCCACCGCAACGGTCGTGTCGACGGGGTTGGTGGTGTCCATCCAGGGATTGATCGCGTAGTCGACCGAGAAGTACCGGGGCGGCGTCATCACGTAATGCCGCGTGCGCGCCCGTCTCTCCGTCGGCGCTGCAGTGGAGGGCGCGACTCCCGCTCTCGATTCCGCGAAGCGCGTCATAAATCAACGGTAGACAAGACTTGTGAAGCAATCAATCAACAACTATTGCGTGCAGAGCATGCGTTTGTTGCGCGAAACGACACTTTACGGCAGTCTATTGTGTCAGGAGGGCTGATGGACCGGCTGGATGGCACCGACGAGCAGATTCTCGCGGAGCTCGCGCTACACGCCCGGGCGACATTTGCCGAGATCGGGGAGCGGGTGAACCTCTCGGCCCCAGCGGTCAAACGCCGGGTCGACCGAATGCTCGACAGCGGTGTCATCCGCGGATTCACCACCGTCATCGACCGCAACGCGGTGGGCTGGAACACCGAGGCGTACGTCCAGGTCTTCTGCCACGGCCGGATCTCACCCGACGAGCTGAAGCGGGCCTGGATCGACATACCCGAAGTCGTCAGCGCCGCAACGGCTACCGGGACCGCCGACGCGATCCTGCACGTACTGGCCCGGGACATGCAGCATCTGGAAGACGCCTTGGAGCGAATCCGCACCAGGGCCGACGTCGAGCGCACCGAGAGCATCGTGGTGCTGTCGAATCTCATCGATCGGTCGCGCGCCCGAGACGTGGGGTGAGCGACCGATCGCCAGCGCGATCGTGTATGAACGCGAGGTGACCAATAGCGCGGACAGCAAAGGAATTCTGATCGTCGGCGGAGGGCTCGCGGCGAACCGCACCGCCGAGCAATTGCGCCGGGCGGGTTTCACCGGATCTGTCACCATCGTCAGCGACGAGGCCCACCTGCCGTATGACCGTCCGCCGCTGTCGAAAGAAGTGCTGCGCAGCGAAGTCGATGACGTGACGCTCAAGCCGCGTGAGTTCTATGACGAGCAGAACATCACCTTGCGGCTGGGGTCGGCGGCCACCAGCGTGGACACCGCGGCGCAGGCGGTGACGCTCGACGACGGGTCGGTCCTGGGCTACGACGAACTGGTGATCGCGACGGGCTTGGTGCCCCGGCGCATTCCGGCGTTCCCGGACCTCGAGGGAATCCGGGTACTGCGGTCCTTCGACGAAAGCCTTGCCCTGCGCCGGCATGCGTCCGAGGCGCACCGCGCCGTGGTGGTCGGCGCGGGATTCATCGGTTGTGAGGTGGCGGCAAGTCTGCGTGGCCTGGGCGTCGACGTCGTCTTGGTCGAGCCGCAGCCCGCGCCGCTGGCAGCGGTGCTCGGCGAGCAGATCGGTGGGCTGGTGGCCCGCCTGCACCGCGCCGAGGGTGTCGATGTGCGCACCGACGTCGGGGTGGCCGAGGTCCGCGGCGGTGATCACGTCGAGACCGTGACACTGACCGACGGCAGCGAGCTCAGCGCCGATCTGGTCGTGGTCGGTATCGGCTCGAGGCCGGCGACCGAATGGTTGGACGGCAGCGGCATCGAGGTCGACAACGGCGTGATCTGCGACGCGGCCGGCCGCACCAGCGCACCGAACGTGTGGGCACTCGGCGATGTCGCGTCCTGGCGGGATCCGAAGGGACATCAAGTGCGCGTGGAACATTGGAGCAACGTCGCCGAACAGGCCCGGGTTGTGGTGCCCGCGATGCTGGGCCAGGACGCGCCATCTAACGTCGTCGTCCCGTATTTCTGGAGCGATCAATACGACGTCAAGATCCAATGCCTGGGCGAGCCGATCGCCACCGACATCGTCCACGTCGTCGAGGACGACGGCCGTAAATTCCTCGCCTTCTACGAGCGTGACGGCGCTTTGGCCGGCGTCGTCGGTGGCGGTATGCCCGGCAAGGTGATGAAGTCGCGCGCGAAAGTTGCTGCCGCAGTGCCGATTTCCGAAGTGCTGGGGTAGCGCGGCGGAGTCAGCCCAGGAACTGCTCGATCGCCTCGCGTAGGGCGGGCAGCGCTGTACCGGCTTGATGTTCGATGAGCGCCGCTTCTGCGACCATCCCGACCCACAACTGCGCGCTTTCGTAGGGATGCGGGCTTCGCAGCGCGGCGAAGTCGGATCGGCACAGCTCGGCGCTCGCGTTGTTGCGACGCGTGATTTCGTCGGTGACCGCGGGCTCCGCGCGCGCCTCCAGCAGCAGCGCGCGCACGCCGCGGTCGCGCAGACAACCGTCCAAGTAGGTGTCTGCCACGGCGATCAGCCGGTCACGCCCGGGCGGCATGCCGGCGATGACAGCCTGTACCCGCGTCGTCAGACGTTCGTGAAATTCACGATGCAGCGCAAGCAGATAAGAGGCCCGGTCACCGAAATGATGAAAAAAGGTTCCTTTGGCAACCCCGGCATCCGCGACGATGAGATTCACACTCAATCCGTTGAGACCGGTTCGCTCGGCCAGCCGCAGGCCCGCGTCGATGAGCGCCTCCCGGGTTCTGGCCATCGCCTCTTTGCGTACGCCGGTCATGCAGTGACTTTAACCGTCTGTCTGCGTGCGGCTTTGCGCTGACTCCGTCGGGCCAGCAGTTCGCCGTACCCTTCGCACACGTGGATCACCCCGGCGAGTTGGTAGGTGACCCAACCCTTGTGGGTGGAGGGCAGGTTGTGCTCGAAGATCCAGTGCCCCGCTATCTGAAAGATCCAGCCCCCGACAAACATTGGGACACCCGCCCGGGGTTTGGCCAACAGCAGCGGGACGGCGGCCACGATGACGGGTATGCCGATCAGGTGCGTGAGACACACGCCGCGGCTGGTGTGCTGGGTTCGGTAGTAGGCCATCTTCGCCGTGAACGGCGCTTCGGCTGCGGGAGCAGTCATCGGTCACTCCTTGAGGTGGGGTACCCGCGATGTTATCGTTGACTGACCAGTCGGTCAACGAAAGGGAGCAAAATGATCAACACGGTGGAGACCCGAGTGGGAAAGGTTGCCTACAGCGACTGCGGCGAAGGGCCCGTCGTGGTGTTGCTGCACGCCACATTGCACGACCGTCGGGATTTCGACCCGATCGTGCCGGAGCTTCGTCGTGAGCATCGCGTGATCGCAGTGGACTGGCCAGGCCACGGCGATTCACCGGCGCCGACGCCGGACTATCGGCCCACTGCGGCTTCCTTCGCCGACGTGCTCACCGATTTTGTTGCAGGACTTGACCTGCCGAGTGCTGCCTATGTCGGTAACTCTGTCGGTGGCTTTGCTGCGGCGCGACTGGCGATCACCGATCCGCACCGCGTTTCAGAACTGGTGCTGGTCAATACCGGGGGGTTCACCGCCGGGCCCGTCACCAACCTCTACTGCCGAACACTCGGAACGCCCGCGGTGATGAAGCGCGTTCTGCCACGATCGATCCACAGTTACATGAAGGCGACCAGCGACAGCGACTACGCCATTCAAAAACGGGCGCTGGCACGAGCGCGGACCCGCGATGGTGTCATCCTGACGGCGGCGTTGTGGCGTAGTTTCGCTGACCCGGACTATGACCTTCGCCCCCGTGCCGACCGCATCACGGCACCCTGCCTCGTGGTCTGGGGATCGAAAGATACAGCGATACCAATGCGTTTGGGCCGGGTGACCGCGGCCGCGATACCGGGAGTTCGGCTGGAAGTGCTCCCGACAGGCCATCTCCCGTTCTCGTCTGACCCGACCGGGTTTCTGGCCGTGACGACGCCGTTCCTGGCTGCCGCGCGGGGCACACGGAAGTGACCTGCCGAGTCCCTACTGCGCCGACTATTCCCAGATGACCGGCGGCCCGTGCGGTGAGCACACGGCCAGCAGTCGGTCGTCCCCGCCCGGCCAGCTGCGGGCCCGGACCGCGAACTCGACCGGAGCCTCGGATGTTCGCCGATGCGGCTCCAGTGTCAGATGGGCGAACGGCGCGTCCGGTGTGGCACGTGCTCCCAATGCGTCGATCTCAGCGGCGACCGTCGCCTGCTCGCCGGCGGACAGGTATTGCCACATGATGGAATGCCACAACACGGTGAGCGTGCCGGTCGCGACATCAAGATCGGCGAGAGCGTCAATGGCATTGCAGCGGTGCAGATGTGCTGGAATCCGGCGGGCGATCTCGATCGCGCCGCGCAGCCGGTCCAGCCGCGTCTGCTGATCCGGCCAGACGTAACTGAGCAGCGTCAGTTCGCCATCGGAGCTGGTGGCATCCAGCGGCGCGATATCGAAGCCCTGACGTTCGATGATCTGCAAATCCGCTTGGGCGGGCAGCCGGCCTCGCCACGCATCGTCGACGATCACCGGTGAGCAGGCCGGACCCCAGTCGCCGTCGGCATGACGGTAGCGGTAGTGGTCGGCGCGCAGGTTCAGACCCGCGCTGCAGCCGATCTCGAAAAGCCGCACCGGTACATCAAAGCGCGAGCGAAGCAGCAGCAGGCCGCCGATCAGGGCGGCGGAGCGGCCGACCTCGTTGGTCTGCGGTGGCTGCTCGAGCGCGTCGCGCAGATAGTCGGCGTGCTCGGTGGCGGCCAGGACGATATCGGGCCATGCCCCGTCGGCGTTCCAGTGCCCGCCAATGCTCGGATACCACAGGCGCAACGCCGCCACCCGGCCGTCGAGAGCCAACCGGTGCAATCCGCCGAGCAGCCTGAGCGCCAAAGCCATTCGTCCCGAGGCATTTTCATGCCCGGCCAGAATAGCCCCGAAGACCCCGTCGGCCTCGACGTTGTCGGCCACCCGGGCCAGCAGATCGCCGTACATCGACGATCCCATTGCCGAGCAGACCTGACCCTGAACTCGGATGGACCGCAACAGGCGGCTGTCGTCGCTCACCGATCCAACTCTTCCAGTCCGGTGCGGACCACGTCGAAGGCGCCCCCGAGCGCCTCCGGCAACGAGACCGACTCATCGGCGAGCCAGTGCTCGTACGCGCTCAAAGCGACACCGAGCATCATCCACGCCACGGTCTGCGGCCGCAGATCGGTGGTCTTGGCGCCCGTCCGCCGCGCCACGAAGCCGGCGATGACGTCGCGCCAGCCCGCATACATCGTCATCGAATATGCCTGCAGTTCGGGGGTCTGCAGGATCACCCGCATCCGCTGGCGATGCCGAGCCGTTTCGGACTTGTCAAAAGTGTTGAACGACAACAACGCCGTGCGTAGGGCCTCGCCAAGCGCCATACCCGGATCGACATGGTCCAGCAGCTCACGTAGGTGCTGAAGATGAGCGTCGAAGTCTCCCCAGGGGATTGCGTTCTTCGACGCGTAGTAGCGGAACACCGTCCTGCGGGCGATGCCGGCGGCTTGTGCGACGTCGTCGACGCTCACCTCGGAGAACCCGCGTTCGGCGAACAGTCCGAGTGCGGCGTCGGCGATGTGCTGGGGAGTCGTCGAACGGCGGCGGCCGACCCGCGGCTGCTGCACCATAAGACCCTGCTCTTCCATTCCGGCACTCGATGCCATATTCTGTCGAAGATTCTGACCCGATCGACACGAACTTGTCGAGCCCCGGATAACGAAAGGCAACGTCATGGAGCCGAACCAAACGACCGACACCGACACCGCACTGGTCACCGAGACCTTGGTCGAGGAAGTTTCCATCGACGGGATGTGCGGGGTCTACTGACCGTGGGGACCCCCGCAGGGTCCGCGTCGTCACCGTGCGAGTTCGATCCTGATCAAGCGTGGCGGTTGCACCCGCAGGTTGCGGTGCGACCGGAGCCTTTTGGAGCACTGCTGTATCACTTCGGCACCCGCAAACTTTCGTTTCTGAAGAACCGCACCATCCTCGCGGTGGTGCAATCGTTGGCCGACCATCCAGACGCCCGGACCGCGCTCCGCGACGCCGGAGTCGAGGACGCTGCGCTCGGGCCTTACCTGCACGCGCTCGGGGTGCTGGTCGGGTCCCACATGCTGGTGCCGGCCGGGGCTGAGGAGGCCGCATGACCACGCCCGTACCACGGCTGATCGAGCAGTTCGAACACGGACTGGACGCACCCATCTGCCTGACGTGGGAGTTGACCTACGCGTGCAACCTGGCGTGCGTGCACTGCTTGTCGTCGTCGGGCAAACGCGATCCGCGTGAGCTCTCTACGCAGGACTGCAAAGACATCATCGACGAGCTGGAACGCATGCAGGTGTTCTACGTCAACATCGGCGGCGGTGAACCGACTGTGCGGCCGGACTTTTGGGAGCTGGTCGACTACGCCACGGCCCATCACGTGGGTGTGAAGTTCTCGACGAACGGCGTGCGTATCACGCCCGAGGTCGCTGCCCGGCTGGCCGCGAGCGACTACGTCGACGTCCAGATCTCGCTGGACGGCGCGACCGCAGAAGTCAATGACGCCGTTCGTGGCCCCGGATCATTCGCGATGGCTGTGCGCGCTCTGGAAAACCTTGCGGCCGCGGGATTCTCTGATGCCAAGATCTCCGTGGTCGTCACCCGGCACAACGTCGGCCAGCTCGACGAATTCGCCGCGCTGGCAAGTCGCTACGGTGCCACCCTGCGAATCACCCGGCTGCGGCCCTCTGGCCGGGGCGCCGACGTGTGGGACGAACTTCACCCGACTGCCGAGCAGCAGGTCCAGCTGTACGACTGGCTGGTTGCCAAGGGTGACCGGGTGCTGACCGGCGACTCGTTCTTCCACCTGTCCGGGCTGGGCGAACCGGGGGCGTTGGCCGGCCTGAACATGTGTGGCGCCGGTCGGGTGGTGTGCCTGATCGATCCGGTCGGCGACGTGTACGCCTGCCCGTTCGCCATCCACGACCGCTTCTTGGCCGGAAACATATTGTCCGACGGCGGATTTGACAAGGTCTGGAAAGACGCGCCGCTGTTCCGCGAACTGCGCGAGCCGCAGTCGGCCGGCGCATGCGGCAGCTGCGGGCACTACGACAGCTGCCGCGGCGGCTGTATGGCGGCCAAGTTCTTCACCGGTCTGCCGATGGATGGCCCCGATCCGGAATGCGTCCAGGGGTACGGCGCGCCTGCCCTGGCCGTCGAACGCGACAAGCCGCGCCCCGCGGTCGATCACTCGCGCGGACCGCGGCGCAGCGGGCCGGTGCCACTGACGCTGTCCATGCAGCCACCGCTACCTCCGCAGCGGTTGTGCAACGAAAGCCCGGTCTGACCGTGGCCCGTGATGTCTGGTTCGAGACGGTCGCGATCGCGCAGCAACGCGCGAAGCGCCGGTTGCCGAAGTCGTCCTATGCCGCGCTGGTGGCCGCCAGCGAAAAAGGGCTGACCGTCTCCGACAATGTCGAGGCGTTCGGCGAGCTTGGTTTCGCGCCGCATGTAGTCGGTGCGGTCGAGAAGCGTGACTTGTCGACGACCGTTATGGGACAAGATATTTCCCTACCAGTGATCATCTCGCCGACCGGCGTGCAGGCAGTCGACCCGGATGGTGAGGTGGCGGTCGCGCGAGCAGCTGCGGCGCGCGGCACGGCGATGGGATTGTCGTCGTTCGCCAGCAAGCCGATCGAGGAAGTGATCGCCGCCAATCCCAAGCTGTTCTTCCAGGTCTATTGGTCGGGTGGACGCGACGTGATCGCCCAGCGGGTCGAGCGGGCCCGGGCGGCCGGCGCGGTGGGTCTGATCGTCACGACCGACTGGTCGTTCTCGCACGGGCGTGACTGGGGTAGCCCGAAGATCCCCGAGCAGATGGACTTGCGGACCATGCTCCGGATGTCGCCGGAGGTGATCACCCGCCCGGGTTGGCTGTGGAGGTTCGGCAAGACGCTGCGCCCGCCGGACCTGCGGGTACCCAACCTGGCCGGCCGAGGCGAGCCTGGGCCGGCGTTCTTCGCGGCCTACGGGGAGTGGATGGGAACGCCGCCACCGACCTGGGCGGACATCGCCTGGTTGCGTGAGCTCTGGGGCGGCCCCTTCATGCTCAAGGGTGTCATGCGCGTCGATGATGCGAAAAAGGCTGTGGATGCCGGTGTTTCGGCAATCTCGGTGTCGAACCACGGTGGAAACAACCTGGACAGCACTCCGGCGTCGATTCGCGCGCTGCCCGCTGTCGCCGACGCGGTCGGCGACCAGATCGAGGTTTTGCTGGACGGCGGTATCCGGCGCGGCAGCGATGTGGTCAAGGCGCTCGCGCTCGGCGCGCGTGCGGTGATGATCGGCCGGGCCTATCTGTGGGGTCTGGCGGCTGCCGGGCAACCGGGCGTCGAGAACGTGCTCGACATTCTTCGCGCCGGCATCGACTCTGCGTTGATGGGTCTGGCGCGCGCGTCGGTGCACGATCTGAATGCGGATGACGTTCTGGTGCCGTCCGGGTTCGGCCGCGTGCTCGGTAGCTCCGCCGCCGAGTCGCAGCAGCCGTAGCACTGCGGGGCAGCCGACTTCAGGCGCGGGACCAGCGAGCATCCTGATACTCACGGGACGGACGTGGCGGCGCTGACCGCGCTTGGTGAACGTTTTGCGATAAATATTTTTTCCGGAGCGCCAACAATCAGTGCACGACAGGTGAATTCGGCTTACCATTCCCGAGTGGCAGTCAGCGCCGACCTCGGGAGCTCGACGTCGAGCCAGCTGCGGGGCATGCCGTCGGGGTTGGCAATACCGGTCGGATCCACCGAGCAGCACGGCCCCCACCTGCCATTGGACACCGATACCCGGATCGCGACGGCCGTCGCGCGCGGCGTCACGGCCCTATTGAGCGGGGCGCCGCGGGACCCAATGCACTGGATGGTGGCGCCCGCGGTCGGTTACGGCGACAGCGGTGAGCATCAGAGCTTCCCCGGAACAATCTCGATCGGCACCAACGCCCTGACCGCGCTCTTGCTGGAGTTCGGCAGGTCAGCCACCTGCTGGGCGCAGCGCCTACTGTTCGTCAACGGCCACGGTGGCAACGTCGCGGCGCTGAGTCGCGCGGTGCGCTTGCTGCGGTCCGAAGGACGCGACGCCGCGTGGTCCCCGTGCGTGGTGGCGGACGGCGACGCGCATGCCGGTCATACAGAAACTTCACTATTGCTGCATATTTCGCCCGCGGACGTGCTCACCGACCGCTGGCGCGTCGGCAACAATGCGCCGCTGTCCGACCTGATGCCGTCGATGCGGCGCGGGGGAGTCGCGGCGGTCAGTGAGGTCGGGGTGCTGGGTGACCCGACCACGGCCACCGCCGCGGACGGCGAGCGGATCCTGGCGGGCATGATCGGCGATTGCCTGCACCGCGTCCGCCGGTGGGCGCCCGGCGCCGACGGGTTGCTCACATGACCCGCGTCGACGACAACTGTGCCGGTGTAGCCGGCACTGAGGAGTGGCGCTCATGACCCGCGTCGGTGTAGCCGGCGCCGGGGAGTGGCGCTCATGACTCAGGCGCGGTTGCCGGACGGATTTGCTGTGCAAGTCGACCGGCGGGTCAGGGTGCTGAACCAAGGCTCGGCTTTGCTGGGCGGGTCACCCACCCGACTGCTCAGGTTGGCGCCGGCCGCTCAGGACATGATCGCCGACGGCCGGCTCAAGGTCAGCGACGCCGTGACCGCGGAGCTTGCCCGCACCCTGCTTGATGCGACGGTGGCCCACCCGCGACCCGCGGGTGGGCCGTCGCATCGTGATGTGACCGTTGTAATCCCGGTGCGGGACAATGCAATTGGCTTACGCCGCTTGGTTCTCGCCTTGCGGGGTCTACGGATCGTCGTGGTGGACGACGGCTCCTCGACGCCGATCAGGCAAGAGGACTTCGCGGGTGCCCACAGCAACATCGAGGTTGTGCGGCATGCGCAGAGCCGAGGTCCCGCCGCGGCCCGCAACACCGGTCTGGCCGCGTGCACCACGGGCTTCGTCGCCTTCATGGACTCCGACGTCGTACCACGCCGGGGCTGGCTGGAGACTCTGCTGGGTCATTTCTGCGACCCCACCGTCGCACTGGTTGCCCCACGGATTGTGGGTCTCGCGCAGACCGATCATCTGGTCGCCCGGTACGAGGCAGTGCGTTCGTCGCTGGACCTCGGTCAGCGGGAAGCTCCGGTGATGCCCTACACCAGCGTCTCGTACGTGCCGAGCGCCGCAATCATTTGTCGCACTTCGATATTGCGTGACATCGGCGGGTTCGACGAGACATTGCGCTCCGGTGAGGACGTCGACCTGTGCTGGCGCCTTGTCGAAGCCGGCGCCCGGTTGCGGTACGAGCCGGTCGCCCAGGTGGCACATGATCATCGGACCGAGTTGCGGGATTGGGTCACCCGCAAGGCGTTCTACGGTGGCTCGGCGGCCCCGCTGTCGGTTCGTCACCCGGACAAGATCGCACCGCTGATGATCTCCGGGTGGGCGCTGACGGCCTGGATCCTGATGGCCATCGGCTCGACCTTCGGCTATCTGGCGTCGCTCTTCGTCGCCGCGCTCACCGGTCGTCGGATCGCGAAAGCCATGCAAGGGCCCGACACCCATATGTTGGACGTCCTGGTGGTGGCCGCCCGTAGCCTGTGGTCGGCGGCGATGCAGCTTGCGTCGGCAATCTGCCGGCACTACTGGCCGGTGGCGTTGCTGGCCGCTCTTGCCTGGCGGCCGTGCCGCCGGGTTGTGTTGGTGGCTGCTGTCGTGGACGGAGTGGTCGACTGGGCCAGTCGCAGGCAGTCCGCCGACGAGGAGGCCAGGCCGATCGGGTTGTTGACCTACCTGCTGCTCAAGCGGGTCGACGACCTGGCCTACGGTTTGGGGCTCTGGTACGGCGTCGTGCGGGAACGCAATATCGGGCCGCTCAAGCCGCAGATTCGGGTCTGACCCCTGACTGTTGCGGTGCTGCACAGCGACGTGCTGATCATTGGTGCCGGAAGCGCTGGATCCGTTGTTGCAAACCGCCTTTCGGCCGATCCAAATTGCGTGGTCACCGTGTTGGAAGCCGGCGTCGGGCTCTCTGATGCGGCACTGCGAGCCGAGACGGCCAATGGGCTGCGGCTGCCCATCGGTGCTGCGAGCCCGCTGGTCCAGCGCTATCGGACTCAACTGACCGATCGACCGGCCCGCCACGTCTTGATCGTGCGGGGCGCCACGGTCGGCGGCTCCGGCGCCGTCAACGGTGGATATTTCTGTCGGGGTCTGCGCCGCGACTTCGACGGCTACGGGGTTCCCGGCTGGGCATGGTCGGACGTCGCCGAGCACTTTCGCGCGATCGAAACCGACCTGGATTTCAGCGGCTCCGCCCACGGCGACTCGGGGCCGATTACGGTTCGCAGGACACGCGAAATCACCGGCAGCACTGAGTCGTTCGTCGATGCGGTGCGGGACAATGGATTCGGTTGGATACCTGATCTCAACGATGTCAGCGACGCCGACGGACTCCCGTCGGGAGTCGGGGCGGTCCCGCTCAACATCGTCGACGGCGCGCGCGTCGGTCCGGGCGCCGCGTTTCTGCTGCCCGCACTGGAACGCCCGAATCTCACGCTGCGGACCCAGACCCGGGCGGCGCGGGTGCGATTCTCGGGCAGTCGCGCGGTGGGCGTCGACGCCGTCGGCGCGGGAGGGCCGGTGACGCTGACGGCAGACCGCGTCGTGCTCTCCGCGGGCGCGATCGAATCAGCGCACCTGCTCATGCTGTCCGGCATCGGCGACGAGGCCGCGCTGAGGGCGGCCGGTGTGGAGGTGGTGGCCCGACTGCCGGTCGGCATGGCCTGCAGCGACCATCCGGAATGGGTGCTTCCGACCACCTGGGAGATCGCGGCCGGCCGGCCGCCGCTCGAAGTTGTGCTGAGCACACCTGACGACATTGAAATCCGGCCTTACACTGGAGGATTCGTGGCGATGGTCGGCGATGGCACCCCAGGCCACCCGGACTGGCCGCACATCGGCGTGGCGCTGATGCGGCCGCTGGCTCGTGGCCGGGTCACGCTGGTTTCCGCGGACCCGCTAGTGCCCCCGAAGATCGAGCACCGCTACGACAGCGAGCCCGGCGATCTGACCGCACTGCAACACGGTTGCCAGCTCGCTCGCGAATTAGTCGGTACAACAACTGCACTCGGCGAGCCCGCGTGGTCGACGTCGCAGCACCTGTGCGGTAGCGCCCCGATGGGCGGCGCGCAGGACCCGGCGGCCGTCGTCGACCCGCAGTGTCGGGTGCACGGCATCGACAACCTGTGGGTGATCGACGGGTCCGTGCTGCCGACCACGACGAGCCGCGGCCCGCACGCCAGCATCGCGATGCTCGGGCACCGCGCCGCGGAGTTCGTCCGCTGACCCATGGGCCTCGGCGCTGCGCCACGAGACTAGTGTCTCGGACATAGACGGACGGTCTTGCTCTTGAGCAAGGAGGTGGTCTTCATCGCCGACAAGACGGATCCACGCCCGGCGCGTTCACGGGCTCGTTTGCTGGAAGCCGCCACCGCGCTGCTTCGCTCCGGTGGCCCCAGTGCGGTGACCGTCGACGCGGTCACGCGTGGTGCCAATGTGGCCCGCGCGACCCTCTACCGCCACTTCCCGAGCGGAAACGATTTGCTGGCAGCGGCTTTCAACAGCCTGATACCGCCGGCGCCGATGCCGTCCGACCAGGGGACGCTGCGTGAACGGCTGATCTCGGTGGTGGTGGCATTCGGTCAATCCATCGCCGAAGCGCCCGGGATGGTGACGGCGATGAGTTGGCTGTCGCTCGGCCGCGACCTTGAACAGTTGCCGGAATCCGATCAGACCCGTAGCGCCGACAGCCCGGCGATCACCACGCTGCGCGAACGTATCGCCCAGCAGTACGCCGCCCCGTTCGACGCGATCTTCAACAGCCCGGACGCCGCCGAGCTCGGTGATATCGACCGCTCACTGGCGATCGCGTTGCTGATGGGCCCGGTAGTCCTGGGGCGGTTGTCCACCCTGCCTGATTTCGACTACCGCGAATGCGCGCGGGCCGCTGTCGACGGCTTCCTGTACGTCCATGGTGTGCAAGATGATTCGCTCAACGAAGCTCATAGCTGATCGGCAGGTGCTTGAGGCCGCCGACGAACGTCGTCGCGATCAGCTCGGGTTGTCCGTTCAGCTCGATGGACTTCAGCCGAGGCAGCAGCTCGGAGAAGAAGCTGTTGACTTCCATGCGGGCCAGCGCGGCGCCCAGGCAGAAGTGCACTCCGTAACCGAACGCCAGGTGCTTGTTGGGGTCACGGCCGACGTCGAAGCGGAACGGGTCGTCGAACACCTCTTCGTCGCGGTTGGCGGACACGTATGACAGATACACCGACTCGCCCTCGGCGATCGGCACCCCGCGCACCGTGGTGTCTGCGGTGGCGGTGCGCATGAACTCTTTGACCGGGGTCACCCACCGGATCATCTCTTCGGTGGCCAGGGGCATCAGATCGAGGTTGTCGCACAGGCGCTTTCGTTGATCCGGATTGTCGATGAGCGCCTGCAGACCGCCGGCGATCGTCGCGCTGGTGGTGTCATGGCCTGCGCTGGCCACGATCACGTAGTACGACGCGGTGTCGACGTCGGACAGCGGTTCGCCGTCGACACGGGCGTTGGCGATGGCCGACGCCAGGTCCTCGGTGGGATGTTCCCGGCGCGAGGCGGTGAGCGCGCTGAAGTAGCCGAAGAACTCGAGTAGCACCTGGAGTTGTTCGTCGAGGCTGGTGCCACGACGGAACTCGGCGTCGTCGCCGCCGAACAGCTCCTGCGTGAGTTTGAGCATGCGGGAGAAGTCCGATTCGGGCAGCCCGAGCAGCGACATGATCACGTAGAGCGGGTAATTCACGGCGACCTCCTGCACGAAGTCGCACTCGTTACCGGCATTCGTCATCTTGTCGACGAAGATCTTGGCCAGTTCGTCGACGCGGCGTTTGAGCGCCCGCATCGCCTTGGGCCGGAACCAGTCCGCGCCGATCGCCCGCACCACCCGGTGTTGCGGATCGTCCATGTGGATCAGGGTGCGTAAACCCATCCCGGCGTCCAACTGTGCGCGGGCCATATCGTCGGCTTCGGCCGTGGCCAGCAACGGCCGCGGCGCGCTGATGAACAGGTCGTTGGCCCGCTCGATGTCCATGACGTCGGCGTGCTTGGTGATCGCCCAGAACGGCCGGTAGGGCGGGCAGTCGACCAGCGACACCGGAGCAAGCGCGCGTAGACGGGTCAGCGCCGCGTGCAGCCGCGGTTCGTCGGCGTAGGCCGTCGGATCAGTGAATACTCTGGCGGCCTCGTCAATGATCGATGTGCCCATCTGCCTTCTCACCTGCCGGGTTGTTTGACACGTGTCACTGCGCCCAGTCTCCGCGATCGCGGATTCTCGGACGACCGGTTTCCGGTAATCCGTAGGCTGTCGTTTCGTGCCGATCCGATCACCCCGTCGCCGACGGGCATGGGCCGCCGTGCTGGTGGTGGCCCTGACGGCGGCTGCGTGTGGACACGGCCCCGCCATCACCAAGCGAAAGGCTGAGCCGCCGTACGCCGGCCCGTTGGACGCCGGGGTCGTGAAAACGTCGATGGGTTCGCTGCGCGGTATGGCCGCCGCGGATTACCGTGTGTTCCAAGGTATTCCGTATGCGGCTCCGCCAGTGGGGCCGCTGCGCTGGCAATTGCCGCGGCCGGCGCCCAAGTGGCCGGGGATGTTGGACGCGACCAAGCCGGGGCCGCAGTGCATGCAGGACACCGGACCTGACCCGCGGGTGGGCAAGCCGACCAGCGAAAACTGCCTCACGCTGAACGTCTGGACTCCGCCGCGCGGACAACACGGTGACAAACGGCCGGTGATGGTGTGGATCCACGGCGGTGGGTTCGTCAACGGCAGCGGCGACATCTACCACTCGCGCTCGCTGGTGGTGAAGGGCCACATCGTCGTGGTCACGATCAATTATCGGTTGGGCGCGTTGGGATTTCTGGCCCACCCTTCGCTCGGGCCGCCGGGCGACGTCGGGAACTACGGCCTGGCCGATCAGCAGGCCGCGCTGCGCTGGGTGCGCGACAACATCTCCGCGTTCGGCGGCGATCCGCGGGAAGTCACCATCGCCGGCGAATCCGCGGGCGGCATGTCGGTCTGTGATCACCTGGTGGCTCCCGGGTCGGTGGGCCTGTTCCGGGCGGCCATCATCCAGAGCGCGCCGTGTCAGGCGCAGGCCGACTTGGCGACCGGCGAGCGGCGCAGTGTGGACTACGCGGCGCACGCGGGCTGCCGCAATCCCGCCACCACGGCGGTCTGTCTGCGTGCGTTGCCCGCGGCGAGACTGGACCGTCCGCCCTGGTACTACTTCATCGGCGACTCCGACGGGCTGTCCGGTCCGGTCACCGGGGCGACGCTGCTGCCGGATGGTCCCTTCGCGGCACTCGCCGCCGGCCGGGCGGCGCGAGTTCCGGTGTTGATGGGCGTCAACCACGACGAGTTCACGATGTTCGCGGCGTTTCGGCACCGGCAACTCGGTCGTGGCCTCAGGCCCGCCGAATATTCGCACGTTCTCGACGAAATCTTCGGCGACGGCGCCCCGATCATCGCGCACTATCCGCCCGACAATTACGGCGGGGATGTCTCGCTGGCCTACTCCGCCGCGGTCACCGACGGCGTCTTCGCCTGCACCACAGACCGATTGGCGGACTCACTGAGCCCGAACGCTCCGGTATACGCCTACGAGTTCGACGATCCCCACGCACCCGCGCCAGAGCCGTTGCGCGACGTGCCCTTTCCGGTCGGCGCCAGCCACTCGCTGGAGCTTGCTTACCTGTTCAACGTCGGCGGCCTGGCGCCGTTTGATTCAGCACAGCAAGTGTTGTCCGACCAGATGATCAGTTACTGGACCCATTTCGTCATCGATGGCGCTCCGAAGGCCGCGGGCCTGCCCGACTGGCCGGCCCAAGACGGAAACCCCGACCACAACTCGTGGATGTCGTTGCGGCCCAGCGGAAGCCAGCTCATTGCCGATTTCGACACGGCACACCAGTGCCCGTTCTGGGCGTCACTGAAAGGCCGATCGTGAGCACACCCGAACCGGGCGCGTTCGCCCAAGCATGGTCAGCGGCGTGGAACCGCCGCGACGTCGAGGCCGTCCTCGCTCATTTCCACGACGACGTCGTCTTCAGCTCCCCGCTCGCGGCCGAATTGCTGCCCGGTGCAACAGGAGTGGTGCGGGGTAAAGCGGCGCTACGGGAGTACTGGACGACGGCACTGGCCACGGTTCCCGAGCTGCACTTCGAGGTGCTGGGCGTGTACCGGGGCCAAGGTGTCCTGGTGATCAACTACTGCAACGAGCGCGGCGGACTGGTCAACGAGGTGCTCGAGTTCGACGCCGGCCGTGTCCGCCGCGGGCACGGCACCTACCTCGACTAGCCGGCGGGCGTGACCCACGTGGTGATCTCGGCGTGCACCACCTCAGTGCCGCTGCGGTCGGTCACGGTCACCGGCACAACCAGATCGACGCCCTCGGTGATGTCGGCGAAATCCGGCGGGTCCACCTGCGCCCGCGCATGCAGCGACGTGGTCGCCTTGCCGAGGTACTGAACCGTCATCGATTCGGTATCCAGCGATGGCTGCGCGGGACGGTGGCTTCCATCAGCATTCCCATCGCCACCTCCGCGGCGTTGCACGACGCGATCGCGTGCATCGTA
The DNA here is from genome assembly GCA_049589475.1 of Mycobacterium sp. GTDB lineage: Bacteria > Actinomycetota > Actinomycetes > Mycobacteriales > Mycobacteriaceae > Mycobacterium. The sequence continues at coordinate 2,465 of JBAWAV010000213.1, read as the reverse complement.
TGCAGGTGGTTGTAGACCATGAACCACTTGGGGATACGGACCTCGGCCAAGCCGGGCTCCATGCGGATCACGTGTGGCAGCACCGAGGCGAAGTACGGAACTCGGGCCATCGCCGCCGCCGAGAAAAGCCGGCTGCCGCCCGGATGGCCGGCGAGGCGTTGCCATGCCGCATACGTGCTGGTCGAGCTCGTCATGGCGACCCACCTCACTCTGGAGTAAGAAAGCGCTGCCGGACCTTCCGGCGGGATTTGGCCGTAACCGGGATCTAGGGCATACTGTTCGGGTTGCCTTGAGCCAGGTTTGCGCCTGGCAGGGCATACGACCGGCGCCCACACGGGCGCCTCCGGTCCCAATCTGGAGCGCGACGAATTTCGGTCGCGGACCAGGCTGCGTGAGGGCGACACACCCGACCGCGGGGGCCGGTGGACCAAGACAGGTAAACAGCGGCGCAATATCCGGGCCTGGCCTTATCGGCCAGAACGATCACCAGTGATTCGGTGCCCGGCGGGACAGAGTGAGGTAGGAGAAGCGTGGCGGGACAGAAGATCCGCATCAGGCTCAAGGCCTACGACCACGAGGCCATTGATGCCTCGGCACGCAAGATCGTCGAGACGGTTGTCCGGACGGGTGCCAGTGTGGTCGGCCCGGTGCCGCTGCCCACTGAGAAGAACGTGTATTGCGTCATTCGCTCTCCGCACAAGTACAAAGACTCGCGGGAGCACTTCGAGATGCGTACGCACAAGCGGCTGATCGACATCCTTGACCCGACCCCGAAGACCGTTGACGCGCTGATGCGCATTGACCTGCCTGCCAGCGTCGACGTCAACATCCAGTAGGAGATCAGCAGCAATGGCGAGAAAGGGCATTCTGGGCACCAAGCTGGGAATGACGCAGGTGTTCGACGAGAACAACCGCGTCGTGCCGGTGACGGTGGTCAAGGCCGGGCCGAACGTCGTGACTCGCATCCGCACTCCCGAGAGTGACGGGTACAGCGCGGTGCAGCTGGCCTACGGCGACATCAGTCCGCGCAAAGTCAACAAGCCGCTGAGCGGCCAGTACGCCGCGGCCGGCGTGAACCCGCGTCGGCACCTGGCCGAGCTGCGTCTCGACGATGCGGAGGCGGCAGCAGGTTACGAGGTCGGCCAAGAGCTGACGGCCGAGATCTTCGACGCGGGAACGTATGTCGACGTGACCGGCACCTCCAAGGGCAAGGGCTTCGCGGGAACGATGAAGCGACACGGCTTCAGCGGGCAGGGCGCCAGCCACGGTGCGCAGGCCGTGCACCGACGTCCCGGATCCATCGGTGGTTGCGCCACCCCGGCACGGGTGTTCAAGGGCACCCGGATGTCTGGCCGCATGGGTCACGACCGGGTGACCACGCAGAACCTGTTGGTGCACAAGGTCGATGCCGAGAACGGCGTCCTGTTGATCAAAGGCGCGGTGCCCGGACGCACGGGTGGACTCGTCGTGGTCCGTAGCGCGATCAAGCGAGGTGAGAAGTAATGGCTGCCGAGAAAACGGCGAAAGCGCAAAAGATCGACGTCAAGTCGCCGGCCGGCAAAACCGAAGGCTCCGTTGAGCTGCCGGCCGAGCTGTTCGACGCACCCGCGAACGTCGCTTTGATGCATCAGGTGGTGACGGCCCAGCTGGCCGCCGCCCGACAGGGCACGCACTCGACCAAGACTCGCGGCGAGGTCCGCGGTGGTGGCCGCAAACCTTACCGGCAGAAGGGAACCGGTCGTGCCCGTCAGGGTTCGACGCGTGCTCCGCAGTTCACCGGCGGTGGTGTCGTGCACGGTCCCACGCCGCGCGACTACAGCCAGCGCACGCCCAAGAAGATGATCGCCGCCGCGCTGCGCGGTGCGTTGTCGGACCGGGCCCGCAACGGTCGCATCCACGCGATCACCGAGTTGGTGTCGGGGCAGACGCCGTCGACCAAGAGCGCCAAGGGTTTCCTGGCCACGCTGACCGATCGCAAGCAGGTGCTGGTGGTCATCGGGCGTAGCGACGAGACCGGTTCCAAGAGCGTGCGCAACCTGCCCGGTGTGCACATCCTGTCGCCGGACCAGCTCAACACCTACGACGTGCTGCGTGCCGACGACGTGATCTTCTCGGTGGAGGCGCTCAACGCCTACATCGAGTCGAATACGCCGAGCCCCTCGAAGGGCAAAGAGGAGGTTTCGGCCTGATGGCGACTGTCACTGACCCCCGCGACATCATCCTGGCCCCGGTCATCTCGGAGAAGTCGTACGGCCTGATCGACGACAACGTCTACACGTTCGTGGTGCGCCCTGACGCGAACAAGACGCAGATCAAGATCGCGATCGAGAAGATCTTCTCGGTCAAGGTGGCCGCGGTGAACACCGCGAACCGCCAGGGCAAGCGCAAGCGCACCCGGGCCGGATTTGGACAGCGCAAGAGCACCAAGCGCGCCATTGTGACGTTGGCACCCGGCAGCAAGCCGA
>JBAWAV010000212.1:0-16850 GCA_049589475.1 Mycobacterium sp. | reverse complement strand
CCGCAGGGCCCTCCACCCCCGCCGGGACCGCCGCGGGCGTACTCGGCCCCACCGCAGCCGGGTTATCAGCCCGCCGCCCAGCGGCCGCCGGCGTATCCGCCGGGCCCTCCGCATCAGCCGCAACACCGGCAACCACCGCCGCCACCGCCCCCGGCGCCGAACTACGCGCCGAAGACCGAACTGGGACCGGCGCCGCTCAGCAAACCGCCCGAATCAGGCAACCTTGCGACGAAGATGATCCAGGCGATCCTGCCGGGGTCCCTGACGCCGAACAAGCCGCCGGGCTCGGCGACGATCGGTCGCGCCAACGACAACGACATCGTCATCCAGGACGTGCTGGCGTCACGCCACCATGCCTTCTTGGTCGACTCGCCGCTCGGCCTCGAGATCCGGGACGCGAACAGCATCAACGGCACGTTCGTGAACGGCGTGCGCGTCGGCTCTGCGGTGCTCAGCGAGGGCGACGTGGTCACGATCGGCAACATCGACCTGGTCTTGACCAACGGCAACCTGATCCGTCGCACCGAAGCCGCGACACGCAGCGGTGGCCTGGAAGTCAACGCTGTTCAGTTCAAGATCGACGGCAAGCAGCTGCTGGACAACATCTCCCTGACGGCGCGGCCGGGCACGCTGACGGCGATCATCGGGGGTTCGGGCGCGGGCAAGACCACACTGTCGCGGCTGATCGCCGGATACACCCGGCCCAGCGGCGGAACGGTCACCTTCGAAGGCCACGACATCCACGCCGAGTACGCCACGATGCGCAGCCGGATCGGCATGGTGCCGCAGGACGATGTGGTGCACCGCCAGCTGACGGTCAACCAGGCGTTGGGATACGCCGCCGAACTGCGACTCCCGCCGGACACCAGCAAAGAGGAGCGCGCCCAGGTCGTCGCGCAGGTGCTCGAGGAACTCGACCTGACCAAGCACGCCGACACCCGGGTCGACAAGCTCTCCGGCGGGCAGCGCAAACGCGCGTCGGTCGCACTCGAGCTGCTGACCCAGCCGTCGCTGCTGCTGCTCGACGAGCCGACCTCGGGCCTCGACCCGGCCCTGGACCGTCAGGTGATGCTGATGCTGCGGCAGCTCGCCGACGCCGGCCGTGTGGTGCTGGTCGTCACGCACTCGGTGTCCTACCTCGACGTCTGCGACCAGATCCTGCTGATGGCGCCGGGCGGCAAGATGGCCTTCAACGGGCCGCCCAGCCAGGTCGGCGCGGCGCTGGGCACCACCAACTGGGCCGACATCTTCGCCAATGTGGGCGCTGACCCGGACGAGGCGAACCGCCGCTTCCTGGAACAGGGCGGCCGGGGCAGCCAGTCGCGGGCGGCGGTATCGGAGCGTCCCGCCGATCTCGGCGAGCCGGTGCACAGCGACCTGCTGCGTCAGCTGTCGACGATCGCGCGGCGCCAAGTGCGGCTGGTGATCTCCGACCGCGGTTACTCGGTGTTCCTGGCGGTGTTGCCGTTCCTCATCGGAGCGTTGTCGCTGACGGTGAAGGGCCCCAAACCGGGTCTCGGCCCGGCCGATCCGCTGGGCCTGGCCCCGACCCAGCCGCAGTACATCATGGTGCTGCTCAATATCGGCGCCGTGTTCATGGGTACCGCGCTGACCATCCGCGACCTGATCGGCGAGCGGCCCATCTTCCGACGAGAACAGGCCGTCGGGTTGTCCACGACGGCCTATCTGCTGGCCAAGGTCACCGTGTTCTGCATCTTCGCCACCGTCCAGGCGGCGATCTCGACGATCATCGTCCGGCTCGGCAAGGGTGCGCCGACCGCGCATCCGCCGTTCTTCGACAACTCGACGTTCTCGCTGTTCGTGACGGTCGCCGGAACATGCGTGGCGTCAGCCATTCTCGGCCTGATGCTCTCGGCGGTGGCGCAGTCCAACGAGCAGATCATGCCGCTGCTGGTGGTGTCGATCATGTCGCAGCTGGTACTCGCCGGCGGAATGATCCCGGTGACAGGCCGGGCGGGTCTGAATCAGCTGTCGTGGCTCACGCCCGGGCGTTGGGGTTACGCCGCGGGAGCGTCATCGATCGACTTCGCGGACCTGGTGAAGGTCAAGCAGATTCCGACGAACGACCCGATCTGGCAGCACTCCAAGCACATCTTCTTTTTCGACATGGCGATGCTGGCAACGCTGTCGCTGTTCTACGCCGGCTATGTCCGATGGAGTATCCGGCTCAAGCGTTAGCCACCGTCCAGTCGCAGGCCGTGGGCCACGGCGTACGCGAGCGCCTGCTCGATGTCGATACGCGCCCGCGTCAGCGACGCGGTCGTCCACAGCGACGGGTCGACCGTCGCACCGCGCAGATCAGCGTCGTCCATCCGGGTTCCGGTGGTGCGCGCGCCGGTCAGGTCGACGCCGCGCAGCAGGGACTTTCGCAGATCGGCTTCCACCAGACTGGCCTCCCGTAGCCGGCAGCCGCTGAAGTCGATGCCACGAAGGTCGTTGCCGCCGAGCACCGCCAGCGTGAAGTCCACTTCGTCGAGCGTCACCGGCCGCATTTGACACCGCACGAACACCGAACCCAGCATGCTGCATTGCCGGAAAGTGCTGTGCCACAGCGTCGTCAGGTTGAACGTGCAGTTGCGGAACGCCGATCCGTGGTGTTGCGACTCGGCGAGATTGACCCCGCTGAAATCACATTCGGTGAACACGACCTGCTCGGTGTGCAGCCGGCTGAGATCGTCATCGCGGAAATCACGGCCGACGAATTCGGTTTCGGTCCAGTGCACTAGCCGGTTGGCGACAAGCTTGCCAGCGCGTATTCGCTGACCGCGATCAACGCGTCGGTCGCCGACCTGCGGTTCCTGGCGTCGATGTTGATCACCGGGACGTGTTCGGCCAGCGTCAGAGCCTTGCGCACTTCGGTGACGGGAAACCTTGGTGTGCCGTCGAATTGGTTGACCGCGATCAGGAAGGGCAGGTTGCGGTGCTCGAAGAAGTCGACCGCGGCGAAGCTGTCTTGCAGCCGCCGGCAGTCGACCAGGATGACCGCGCCGATCGCACCGCGGACGAGGTCGTCCCACATGAACCAGAAGCGGCGCTGCCCGGGCGTGCCGAACAGGTAGAGAACCAGGTCCTCGGCCAGGGTGATGCGGCCGAAGTCCATCGCGACCGTGGTGGTGCGTTTGTCCGGGGTGGCATCGACCATGTCGACGCCCACGGAGGCGTCGGTGACCATGGCCTCGGTCCGCAGCGGCATGATCTCCGAGACCGCGCCGACGAACGTCGTTTTGCCGGCGCCGAATCCTCCGGCGATGACGATCTTGGTCGAGGCGGAATCGCGCGACTTCGGATGCGGGCGGGTCCCCGCATCAGAGCGCTCGTAGGCCACGGAGCGTCCTTCCTATCAGTTCGCGGCGTTCATCGCGGGTCGAGCGTTCGGTCAATGTCCGGTTCACTCGAAGGTAGCCCGAAGTCACCAGATCGCCGACCAACACGCGGGTGACACCGAGCGGCAAATCTAGCCGAGCCGAGATCTCGGCCACCGACGGACTCTTGATGCACAGCTGGACGATCCGGCCGCGCACGTCGTTGAGTGGCCATCGGTGATACATCGCGGACTGCAGGGTCTGCACCGGAGCTTCCAGCGGAAGCTCGACGCTGGCCTTGGTCCGTCCGGCCGTCAGGGTGTACGGGCGGACCAGGCTCGCCTCAGCCGCGGGCTGCGGCGGGTCGTGTGGTTCGCGATTGTCCATCGCGGCTCACGAACGTAGCGGAGCGCGTCGGGACGACTGAACGACATTGCCCACCCGTTCGACCAGCACCGCCATCTCGTAGCCGATCTGGCCGATGTCGCACGACGTCGAGGCCAGCGTTGCCAGATGCGACCCGTCGCCGACCTGCATCAACAGCAGGTAGCCGTTCTGCATCTCCACCACCGACTGCAGCACCTGGCCGCCTTCGAACAGCTGCGCAGCCCCGCCCGCCAGACTCGCCAGGCCCGACGACACCGCGGCGAGCTGATCCGCCCGCTCCTGCGGCAGGTGTTCGCTGGCCGCCATCAACAGGCCGTCGACGGACACCAACACGGCGTGGGCCACCCCGGGGACCTCACGGGCGAAATTCGACACCAGCCAGTCCAGTGAATTGTCGGAGCCAGAACTCATGCGTGATCGGGTCCTTGGTCTGTTTCGCGGGCGTGCGATCGTCCAGCGCGAACGCCGCCGAAATGACTGCTCATCGAGGCGCGAATGGCCTCAGGGTCGCGTACGCCGTTCGATGCTAACCCGTTGTCGTCGCCGGCAGGGTGGTGCGCGGTTCCGTTCTGCTCGGTCGCAGCACCGCCCGGCACCAACCGGGCGCCGGGATCACGCACCGGCAGGCCCTGATCGGTGTGAGCCTGAACGGGGACGTTCTCGATGTCGGCGGCGGCGGACCAGCCGCGGTCCCACACCGTCTGCCAATCCAGATCGGGGCTTTTCGCCATGTCGTGCGGGTCGACGAGCCATTCCGAGAGCATCCGCTGATAGATCAGATCGTCATCAACCGGCTGAGCGGCGCGGGCGGCGGGTTCGGCGGTCCAGACATCGTCGACTTCCGGCCCGTCGACCTCCGGCACGTCGCCGTGCGGCACCGGCACCGGCTCGGGCGCGACCGGCTCGGCCTTGCTGCGCTGGCGGTTCTCCCGGGTCAATCTCCCCCGCGAGCCGAAGAACGACGAGGTATTCGAAACAGGCTGCGCCGCAGGCTGAGTCGGCTCTTCCTCGGCAGCGGGCGGTGCGTCACTCGGGGCGCCGGTGATGCCGCTGGTACCGGGTCGGCGTTGGGGCAGCAGGCTGATCGACGAGTCGGTCTCGTACGAGCCGTTGAGCTCGGCGGCATCGACCAGCGAATCCGCCGCATCGCTGCCGTCCGGCACGGCGGTCGGCAGATCGGGCGGGGCGGCAGCAGCCGGGACCGGCGGTGCCATGTCGCGCGGCGCAACCGGGGCGCCGTCGGCGGAGGCCAGCACCGTCGAGGGCAGGTAGATCTCGGCGGTCGTGCCCGACCGCGCGTCTTCGATCGACGAACCGCGCAGGCGGACCCGGATGCCGTGGCGGTCGGCCAGCCGGCCGACCACGAACAGACCCATGTGGCGGGCGCTGTCCGGGGTCACTTCTCCCCCGGCGCGCAGCCGCATGTTGGCGATGCGCCGGTCCCCGTCGGTCATGCCCAGCCCGACGTCGACGACCTGCAGCAGGACCGCTCCGTCGTTGCGGAATCCGGCCGACACCCGCACCGGCGATGCCGGCGGCGAGTAGCGCAACGCGTTGTCGACCAACTCGGCGAGCAGGTGGACGATGTCGCCGGAGACCGGGCCCGCGATCGTGCAGTCGGGCACCATCGACGTCTCGACGCGGCGGTAGTCCTCGACCTCGGAGGCGGCCGCGTGGATGACCGACGACAGCGCCACCGCGGAGCGCTGGTCGCCGCGCGAACTCTGCGCACCGGCCAGCACCAGCAGGTTGGCGCCGTTGCGCCGCATCCGGGCGGCCAGGTGGTCGAGCCGGAACAGGCTGTCCAGACGCTCGGGGTCTTCTTCGTTGCGCTCGAGCCGGTCGATCAGCGAGAGCTGCTGGTCGACCAGCGACCGGTTGCGCCGCGACATGGTTTCGAACATGTCGTTCACCAGATGCCGCAGCCGGGCCTCGTCACCGGCCAACAGCAGCGCCTGCGTGTGCAGTTCGTCGACCGCGTGCGCGACCTGCCCGACCTCTTCGGTGGTGTACACCGGCAGCGGGTCGGGCGGCGACTCGTCGCCGGCGCGCACCCGGGTAATCTCGCGCTCGAGATCCTCGTGGGCGACCTTCAAAGCACCGTCGCGCAGCACTCGCAACGGCCGGATCAGCGAGCGCGCCACCAGGAACACGATCGCCAGCGCGGCGGCGATGGCGGCCAGCACCAGGACGGTGTCGCGGATCGCGGCGTTGCGCCGATTATGGGCCTGGTTCTCGACGGACTTCGTAATCAGATCAGTGGTGTCTTTGATGAGCTGCGCGGCGATGCCGTCGGTGACCTGCACCGACTTCAGCAAGGTCGGGTTGTTGACCAGTTGGGTGGCCGGGTCAGAATCCGCCGACATCCGGGTCACCATCTGCCGCTGCAGCGTTTTGGCTTCCGGTGAGCCGACGCCGAGGACCTCGGCCATGCCGAACAGCGTCGACGGCTCGGTACCGGCCAGGGTGATCATCGACGTGCGTAGCTCGGGCTCGGGCAGATCAGCCCCACGGGTGATCAGCAGTTGCTGCATCATCATCTGGCCGCGGGCACCGATCGCGCGGCTCAGTCCTTGGGCCGCGGCGCGGATGCGCTCATCGCGGACGCGTACCGACCCGTCGATCGTGTTCTCGGCGGTCAACAGGATCGGAGCGTAGGTGGTGACCCGCAGCCGCAATGGCATGCCGTTCGTCGCGACCGCGTCCAACAGCGTCTGGCCGTTGTCCAGCAGGACGTTGATCCCGGTGTCGACGTCGGAGGCGACATTCGTGCCGGCCAGCCGGGCTTCGAGTTCGTGCTTGCGGGCGTCGTAGTTCTTCTTCGCGCCCTCGACGTCACCGCCGGTGGAGGTGGCCAGCAGGGCCACGTCGAGCGCCGACATGTATTTGGTGATCGCCGGAAGAACCTCGGCGCGATCTGCGGCCAACCGAAGATCGTGCGCATCGGTGATGGCCCCCGCGATACGGAATCCACCGAGAATCATCGCAACCATCAATGGCACCGCGGCAATGGCCACGACTTTCCACCGGACCGGCCAATTTCGCAGCGACCACGAAGCCGGTCGTTTTTCCGATCCGGCCCCAGCGCTGTCGTTACCGGCGACGCCAATTTTGCCCGGCACGATGGCCCGCGTGGCGCGGGCAAACATCGTCACCGGACTACAGCGGTACTAGTGACCGCCCCGCTGAATCGCAGTGTTAGCGCGTCGTTCATGGGACTTCCTGCTAATTGCGCTCACCCCGGGCGACGGGCAAGCGATATACGCCTGGCAATTCGACGAGTATGCCAGTCAGCGGCTACCGAGACCACAATTCTTACTGAACAGACAGAGTTCACCGACTCGCGCGGGATACCGCACCGAGCGGTCCAGCAAATTGTTGGTAGCCCGTGAATTTGACCGCCAGATGCCTCCGATACCGCTTTACCCGCCAGAGTTCCCGGTGACGGAAGATTCGGTTATCCGGATGTCGTCTTCAATTGAGCGGGCGCACGCGCGGTCGTGGACTGGCAGCTAACCCGTCGACGCTGACTCAGAGGCCGCCGCACTGTGCCGGGCCGCTGAAGATCGTCGCCCAGGGCGGGCAGCTCGGGTCGCGCGGCTTCGGGCCCTGCTCCGCCTGCATGTGCGGACCGGGCGGGTAATCCTCGTCGGAGAAGTGGTAGTCGTGACAGGCGCCCCGATCCCAGTCGCCAACGATGTTGCCGGCGGGCGGCGGTTGCCCGTGGCACCAGCAGGCCGAATATTGACTGCATCCCGGCGGGTTGGCGTTGGCGGCACCTGCTGCCAGTTCCAGACCGACCAGCCAGCAGCCGCCGGACACCGTCACTTCGCGGCCCATCCCGTGATGAGTCGCCTCACGGATAAAGATTTTCCTCGCGAGCACCGTCGCGCGCATGGGGCGAATGTCCCAGTTACGAAGACTGCCATGATTGTCAAGTGTTCCGCCTGCTGTTCTTCTCCCCTCGGATAGCGCCCAATACCGGCAACGCGATCCGGACCGCCGCGGCGACCGGAGCAGAACTGCACCTGGTCGAGCCGCTGGGTTTCGACCTGTCCGAACCCAAACTGCGTCGAGCCGGGTTGGACTATCACGACCTCGCCTCGGTGACCGTGCATCGATCGTTGGATGACGCCTGGACGGCGCTGGCACCGCATCGGGTGTTCGCGTTCACCGCCCACGCGACGCGACTGTTCACCGACGTCAGCTATCAGCCCGGCGATGTCTTGATGTTCGGCCCGGAGCCCACCGGGCTCGATGCGACAACGCTGGCCGACAGCCACATCACCGACCGGATCCGCATCCCGATGCTGAGCGGACGGCGGTCACTGAATCTGGCCAATGCCGCCGCGGTCGCGGTGTACGAGGCATGGCGGCAGCACGGGTTCCGTGGCGCCGCCCGGTAGACGATGCGGAACGCGCAGCGTTCCGGGGAGGAGCCGGGCAATCAGAGCGGTATAGCTGGCTACCAGGCGTTCCAATGCGTGAGGTCGGCCGCGGGCAGCCGCTTGGCCGGCTTGAACTCGGTGCCTTTGGTGTAGGCGATCGGAAACAGCCCGCCCTGGCTGTACTTCTCGTAGGGAATGCCCAGTACGTCGGCGACCTTCTCCTCGCCGCCCCGGATCAGGTGCAGTGTCGTCCAGCATGAGCCCAGCCCGCGCGAGCGCAGCGCCAGGCAGTAGCTCCAGACCGCCGGGAACAGCGACGCCCAGAAGGACACGCCGCCCAGCGGTTGCTTGTCCTCGCGGCCTTCGATGCACGGGATCATCAGGACAGGGGCTTCGTGCATGTGCTCGGCGAGATAGGTCGCCGAATCTCTGACCGCGCCCATGCGCTCACTTCGGGTGTCGCCCTCGCCGTACTCGGGCGCCGGCGAGCTCAGGTAAGCACGGGCATTGGCCAGGTAGACCTCGCCGATCGCCTTCTTCTTTTCGGCGTCCTCGACGAAAACCCATTGCCAGCCTTGCGAATTGGAGCCGGTTGGTGCCTGCAGCGCCAAATCGAGACACTCCATCAGCAGGTCGCGGGAAACCGGCTTGTCGAAGTCGAGACGCTTGCGGACCGATCGGGTTGTGGTGAGGACTTCGTCGACGGACAAATTCAGGGTCATGGCGCGAGACTACATTCGCAGCTATGAGCATCGAACTCACGCAAGAGGTTGTCAGCAGGCTCGAGTCGGACAACTTTGGGTGGTTGACCACCGTCGCCAAGTCGGGCCAACCGGTGCCCCGGCTGGTCTGGTTCTACTTCGACGGCACCAAGCTGACGGTGTACTCCATGCCACAGGCCGCCAAGGTCGTCCACATCAAGGCGCACCCTGAAGTGAGCCTGAATCTGGATTCAGACGGTAACGGCGGCGGCATCATCGCCATCGGCGGCACCGCGGCGATCGACGCAACCGACGTCAATTGCCACGACGACGCACCCTACTGGGCGAAGTACGGCGAACTGGCCAAGGAATTGGAGTCGGCCGAGGGAATCTCGATGGATGCGTTCAGCACCCGGTTGGCGATCACCCCGACCAAGGTCTGGACGACACCGGGCGCATAGAACGGACGCTCACCGGAAGTCGCGGGACTTCGATCCGATCGTCAACGTGAGCTTGGCTATCCGCTCCGCCATGACAGTGATTGCGCCACTGGCGTTTTGGACCTGACCACGGATCAACAGCGCCGACGAAGTCTGCGCCACCTTGCGGTGCCGCGCCCACACCCCCGGTGTGCAGAGCACGTTGACCATCCCGGTCTCGTCCTCGAGATTGACGAACGTCACGCCCTGAGCCGTACCCGGTCGCTGCCGGTGAGTGACCGCCCCGGCGATCAACACCCGCTCGCCGTCGGGCACCGACAGCAGCGCGTCGGCCGGTGTCACCCCCATCGCGTCGAGGTCCGACCGCAGGAACTGGGTCGGGTAGCTGTCCGGCGAGACGCCGGTCGCCCACACGTCGGCCGCGGCCAATTCCACCTCGCTCATCCCCGGCAGCGACGGGATGTGCGACGACGAACCCACCCCCGGCAAGCGGTCCGGCCGCTGGGTGGCGGCAGCGCCGGCCGCCCAGAGCCCCTCCCGCCGGGACATCCCGAAGCAGCGCAGCGCCCCCGCAGTGGCCAGCGCTTCGGTCTGCGGCACGGACAGCTGCAGTCGGCAGGTCAGATCCAGCAATGAAGCGAAGGGGCCGTTGGCTTCTCGTTCTTCGACCAGTCTTTCGGCCAGGTCGTCGCCGATATGACGAACAGCCCCCAGCCCCAGCCGAACCTCGGTTCCGGCGTTCTCCAGCGTGGCGTGCGCCAGGCTGGCGGCCACACAGGGGCCGTGTACTGCCACCCCGTGCCTGCGGGCATCGGCCACCAGCGACTGCGGCGAGTAGAAGCCCATCGGCTGCGCGCGCAGCAGCGCCGCGCAGAACGCCGCAGGGTGGTGCAGCTTGAACCACGACGAGTAGAAGACCAGTGACGCGAAGCTCAGCGAATGACTTTCCGGGAAACCGAAATTGGCGAACGCTTCCAGCTTTTCGTAGACCAGGTCGATCACGTCGTCGTGAGCGCCGTGCATCCGGCGCATGCCGTCGTAAAACCGTCCGCGCAACTGCCGCATGCGCTCGGTCGACCGTTTGGATCCCATGGCGCGCCGCAGTTGATCGGCTTCGGCGCCGGAGAAACCGGCGCAGTCCACCGCGAGTTGCATCAGCTGCTCCTGAAACAGCGGCACTCCCAACGTCTTCCGTAGCGCCGACTCCATCGACGGATGGTCGTAGACGACCGGGTCCAAGCCATTGCGACGCCGGATGTACGGGTGCACCGAGCCGCCCTGGATGGGACCGGGGCGGATCAACGCGACCTCGACCACCAGGTCGTAGAACACCCGGGGCTTGAGCCTGGGCAGGGTGGCCATCTGCGCGCGAGACTCCACCTGGAACACGCCGACGGAATCGGCGCGCTGCAACATCTCGTAGACCGCTGGTTCGGACAGGTCCAGCTTGGCCAGGTCGACCTCGATGCCTTTGTGTTCGGCCAACAGGTCGATGGCATAGTGCAACGCCGACAGCATGCCCAGGCCTAGCAGATCGAATTTGACCAAACCTATTGCCGCGCAATCATCTTTGTCCCATTGCAACACGCTGCGGTTCTCCATGCGGGCCCATTCCACCGGGCAGACGTCGGCGATCGGCCGGTCGCAGATCACCATGCCACCGGAATGGATGCCCATGTGCCGCGGCAGGTTCTGGATCTGGTTGGCCAGATCGACCACCTGCTCGGGAACATCGTCGATATCGGACGGTTCCGCGCCCCAGTTGCTGATCTGCTTGCTCCACGCGTCCTGCTGCCCCTGCGAGAAGCCCAGGGCACGAGCCATGTCGCGGACGGCGATCCGCGCACGGTAGGTGATCACGTTGGCGACCTGAGCCGCGTAGTCGCGGCCGTACTTGTCGTAGACGTACTGGATGACCTTTTCCCGCTGATCCGACTCGATGTCGATGTCGATGTCGGGCGGCCCGTCGCGGACGGGTGACAGGAAACGCTCGAACAGCAGCTCGTTGGCGATCGGATCGACCGCGGTGACGCCGAGGGCGTAGCAGACCGCCGAGTTGGCCGCCGATCCCCTGCCCTGGCACAGGATGTTGTTCTCCCGACAGAATCGGGTGATGTCGTAGACCACCAGAAAATAACCCGGAAACTGCAGTCGTTCAATGACTTCCAACTCACGCTCGATCTGGGCATACGCCGGGCGCGCATGAGCCCGCGGACCGTAGCGGCGCCGGGCTCCCGCCATCGTCAGCTCCCGCAACCAGCTGTCTTCGGTTGAGCCGGGCGGTACATCTGGGAACGGCGGCAGCTGTGGGGCGATGAGCGCCAGACCGAATGCGCACTGCTCGCCGAGCTCAGCCGCGGCGGTCACCACGTCGGGACGCTGCGCGAACAGCCGCGCCATCTCTTCACCGGACCGCAGATGTGAGCCGCCCAGCGGAGCCAGCCAACCGGCGGCCTCGTCCAGCGACTGCCTGGCACGTATCGCCCCCATGGCCATCGCCAGCCGGCGCCGTGACGGCGCGGCGAAATGCGCGCCGGTGGTCGCCACACTGCTCAGCCCGAATCGCGTCGCCAGCAGCGCCAATTCAGCGTTGACCTCATCGTCGAGCGGGCAACCGTGGTGGGTCAGCTCGACGCTGACCCGGTCGGAGCCGAACCGGTCCACCAGATCGGCCAACGCCGCAGAAGCCGCGTCCGGTCCACCGGCATCCAGCGCAAGGCGGACATGGCCTTTGCGGCAACCGGTGAGGATGTGCCAGTGCCCGCCCGCGGCGTCGGTGAGCGTGTCGAAGTCGAAACGTGGCTTGCCTTTCTCACCGCCGGCCAGGTGCGCCGCGGCCAGCTGCCGCGACAGCCGCCGGTAGCCTTCCGGGCCGCGAGCCAACACCAGCAGATGCGGGCCGGCCGGATCGGGACCGTCCGTCCTGGCACCCGGCCCCAATGACAGTTCGGCGCCGAAGACCGTGCTGATGTCCAGTTCCACGGCCGCTTCGGCGAACCGCACCGCTCCATAGAGGCCGTTGTGGTCGGTCAGTGCGATGGCGCGCAGATCCAGCCGGGCCGCCTCCTCGATCAACTCCTCCGGCGCGCTGGCCCCGTCGAGAAAGCTGTACGCCGAATGCGCGTGCAACTCGGCATACGGGACGGAGGAGCGAATCGATCGGCTGTCCTCCGGTGGCTGGTATGCCGCGCGCTTGCGCGACAACGGCACGTCATCGGCGGGCCCCCACACCGATGGCGTTCCGGAGCGACGCGGTTTACCGGCAAGCACCCGCTCCATCTCGGCCCAGCCCGGCGGCCCATTGCTCCAACCCACCCGCTCAGTGTATCGAATATATGTTCGAATAGTCAGCCATGCTCAGCGTTCGGGCACCCGAGTGCGTTGAACACGGCAACCGGGTTGAGGTAATCGCGCCAGCGCACGACTACCCGGTCACGCAGGGTGATCACCGAAATGAATCTGCAAGTTCGAAATGGGGGTCTTCATCGTTACTTCCTTATCCTGCCGGTGCTGCCGAGAAATGTTTCGTTGCGCGGGGTCTGTCGTCAACACTCTTTGCGGGCTCGACACAACAACATTCGCTTAGGCCGCACGCGCCGATATCCTCAAGGACGTTGTCCCAGCGGAATTCTCAGAGATTCTCAGACTGCGGCGCCATCAGTGAGAATTGACCGTCACGCAGTTAACATCGACGCTCGATTTCCAACGGCGTTGCCACACAACCGACCCCAGTTGTTTACACGAATTAATCCTGCCGCCACCTCTGACCAGTGGTCAGCACCAATACTTGTCCACAATCCCCAGCAGTGAAACGGCGGTGACAAGTCGTGGAGCAACTCAATACGCTCGATGCCGGCTTCCTCATGGCGGAGGATTCGGACCGAAACGTCAGTCTGGCGATCGGCGGAATCGCGATCATGGACGGTTCGGCGCCAGATTACGACAAGCTCAAAGCCGTTCTGGCAGAACGCATCAAAGCGATACCTCGGTGTACGCAGATGCTGCGCACCCAGCCCTTCGACGTCGGCGCACCGCAGTGGGTCGACGATCCGGCATTCAACCTCAGCCGCCACGTGCGCCGGGTTGCCGTACCGCAACCGGGCGATGACACCGAGTTGTTCCAGGTGGTCGCCGACGTGCTGGAGCGCCGGCTGGATCGGGACCGACCGCTGTGGGAGTGCTGGGTCATCGAGGGCCTGAAGGGCAACCGCTGGGCAATGCTGATGAAGATCCACCACTGCATGGCCGACGGCATCTCGGCAAGCCGGATACTCACCCGGCTGTGCGACGAGATCGACGGCGATGTGTTCGCCCGGCCCGCCGTCGTCAAACGGGCCACCAGGCACCCGCACCTCATGCCGGTTCCGGATGCCAACCCGCGCAGCAACCCGGTGAGCAATCTGTGGCGAACCGCTACCGGCATCACCGGCGCGGTGAGCCGGACGGTCAGCGGTGCGGCCGAGATCGCTGGCAGCCTGCTCCGACCGACGCCGGGATCATCGCTGGTAGGGCCGGTCACCGCGATGCGCCGGTACCGCGCGGTGCGGGTTCCACTGGCCGACGTCGAACATATCTGCCGCAAGTTCGACGTGACCGTCAACGATGTCGCGCTGGCCGCGATCACCGAGGGCTATCGGTCCGTCCTGCTGCACCGCGGCGAACGACCCCGGGCTGACTCGCTGCGCACCCTGGTGCCGGTCTCAGTGCGATCCAACGACACTCTCGACAAACCCGGCAACCGCCTGTCGATCATGCTGCCCTACCTTCCTGTCGAGCAGGACGACCCGATCCAGCAGCTGCGCGCGGTGCACAGCCGGTTGACCCGGACCAAGCAAGGCGGTCAGCGTCAGGCCGGCAACATCGCCGTCAGCGCGACCAACTACGTCCCGTTCATGTTGTCCTCGTGGATGATTCGCTTTCTCACCCGGCTGCCGCAGCGCGGCATCGTGACGTTGGCGACCAACGTCCCCGGCCCACACCGCCGACTGAAGATGATGGGTCACAACGTCGTTCGGCTGTTGCCCATCCCACCGATCGCGCTGCAGCTGCGCACCGGGATCGCGGTGATGAGCTATGTCGACGACTTGGTGTTCGGGATCACCGCTGACTATGACGCGGGAGCCGACATCGACGAGCTGGCCGACGGAATCAAGATCGGCGTGGCACGCCTCGACATGCTGAGCCAGGACTCGATTCTGCTGTTCGACAGAAAATCGGTCTGACGGGCACCGACTAGCCTGACTACCGGCACCGCGACGGCGGGCCGGGAAGGCAGGCGGGGCATGTCGGTCACCATCGATCCGCGCCGTCAGGACGCGGTGTTGTTCGACCTCGACGACCCGGGCGCGCTGGTGACACGGCTTCGCGACGCCGGTGTCCGCTTCACCCACAGCGATGCCGCAGACCTGGTCGAAGCCGCGGACCGGCTGGCGGTGCGGCCGGGCCGCTGCGCTGTGGTCACCGCCACCGAAGACGGCGTGGCGGCCGCGCGCTCCGGCGGATTCGCACTGGTGATCGGCCTCGACCCGAGCGGGCACGGCGATGCGCTGACACGTCGAGGCGCCGATGCGGTGGTCGGCAGCCTGCCGGACATCGTGGTTCGTACCGGCGATCGGCGGATGTCCGAGCTGCCCGACGGGCTGCAAATCCTGAGTCTGACGGCCGAACGCCGGCCCGCGGTGTTCTTCGACTTCGACGGCACGCTCTCCGAAATCGTCAACGACCCCGCTTCGGCCCGGCTGGCCGACGGCGCGGCCGAGGCGCTGACGGCGTTGAGCGCTCAGTGTCCGGTGGCGATCCTGTCCGGGCGTGATCTGGCCGACGTGCGGCAGCGGATCGGCCTGCCCGGTATCTGGTACGCGGGCAGTCATGGATTCGAGCTGACCGGCCCCGACGGCGCTCACCATCAGAACCCCGAAGCGGCGCAGAGCGTGCCGGTGTTGGCGGAGGCAGCGGGTGAACTGGCCGATCAGCTCGGCGACATTGCGGGCGTGGTGGTCGAGCACAAACGGTTCGGCGTCGCCGTGCATTACCGAAACGCTGCACGTGACCGCGTCGGGGAGGTCGCCGCAGCGGTACGACGGGCTGGACAGCGCACCGCGCTTCGCGTCACGACCGGACGAGAGGTGATCGAGCTTCGTCCGAATGTGGACTGGGACAAGGGAAGAACGTTGCGATGGGTGCTCGACCACATCCGCGACAAAGATGGGTCCAGCCCGTTATTGCCGATCTACCTCGGCGACGACATCACCGACGAGGACGCGTTCGACGCGGTGGCTGACGACGGTGTCGGAATCCTGGTGCGGCACGGCGACGACGGCGACCGCGCCACTGCCGCTCGCTACGCGCTGGAAAACCCGGACCGGGTGCGGGAATTCATCGAGCGGCTCGCACAACAGCTCACCGGCTGATACTCAGTCGTCCTTCTTGTCGCTGTCGTCCTTGTCCTCTTCGTCGTCGTCTTTGTGCTTGTCTTCGCCGGTCTCCAGTTCCAGCGTCGCCCAGTGACTCGGGGAGACGAACACGGTCCACTTCCCAGATTCGCGCCCCATCTTGACGACGCCGTTGTCGACCTCCCAATTGGTGCCGTCGTCGTAGTCGGTTGACTGCCCGTCGCTGTAGGTGAGTTTGAATGCCATGCCCGGGACTGCCACGTGAACGGCCTCGGTAAACCGGATGCAACAAATTAGGTCCGGTATTCCACCGCGCCGTCCTCGAGCACCAGACGCGCCTCGACGCCGTCGGTGCCGGATGCTTCCGTGCGGAACACAGCTTTGCCGTGCTCGGTGCGCCAGATCAGCGTGGTCAGCGTCTCGCCGGGGAAGACCGGTTTGGTGAACCGGGCGTCGATCGAGGTGATGGCGCTCGCGTCGCCGTCGCCGAGGTCGGCGATCAGCGCGCGGCCGGAGAATCCGTAGGTGCACAGCCCGTGCATGATCGGCCGGGGAAAGCCGGCCAGTTCCTTGGCGAACCACGGGTCGCTGTGCAGCGGATTGCGGTCACCGGAGAGCCGGTAGATCAGCGGCTGATCCTCGCGGGTGGGCAGGGCGACGCGGGCATCGGGCTCGCGGTCCGGAATCTCCGGCGCCACCGGACGCTGACCCGGCTCTCCCCCGAAGCCGCCCTCGCCGCGGATCACCAGCGTGGTGGTGGTCTCGGCGACCAGCGTCCCGGTGTCTGGGTCGGTGCCGCGGCCGCGCAACATGATCACGGCGTTCTTGCCTTCGCCCTTGTCCTGGATGTCGGCCACCTCGGTGACCACCGACAGCTTGCCGGCGGCGGGCAACGGAGCATGCAGCCGAATGCCCTGCGAACCGTGCAGCAACATGGCCCAGTTGAACGACCCGACCTTGCCGGCCGCGCCGAACGCCGGGCAGCAGATCACCGCATACGTCGGCAGCACCTGCTGGTCGATGCCGTGACTGTTCTCGGTGGTGAACGACAAGTCATCGGTACCGGCGCCGACACCGAGCGCGTAGAGCAATGTGTCGCGGTCGGTCCACTCGAACAGCATCGGTTCGGTGGTCGCGCCCACGGCTTTCGGGTCGATCGCCATTTCGGATCTCCTCTGCATCGGATTCACTAGGTCGGATTCATTGGGCTATCCGTGGC
>JBAWAV010000211.1:0-3757 GCA_049589475.1 Mycobacterium sp. | reverse complement strand
CGTCCTTGCCGGGGATCGGATAGGTCAGCAAGTGACCATGCGGGAGGATTCGGTAGGTGATCGCGTCCTGCAGAACGCTCGCCGTACGGCCGCTGAGTTCATCGCGTTCGATGGTGCCGCGCCAGGCTACGTATCCCACATAGCGTGGTTGGGCGTCGGGCACCAGAATCGAGCGCGCCGTCGAGCGGATTCCGTCGGCGCACACCGCGAGTTCTGCGGTCAGAATCTGACCGTCGGTGAGGGACACCGTGACCTCATCGTCCCGGTTATCCAGGTGCGCAAGCTGAGTCGACAGGTGGTAGTGCTCGGTGCCGAAGGCGTCGAGCAACCCTTGGTACAACTCGAAGTACGACGCGAACCTATGTGCGCAGGGTTGCTCGTCGGCGACCGAGCCGTCATCTCCGAGATAACGAAGCCTTTTCGCGGGCACGCCGATGTCGCCGATCGCCTTACCGACCCGCTCCACAAGGTAGCGAACTGTCTTGGGGTGCAAGACGATGCCGGCCCCGCGGTCCTGCAGCGGAATCGCACTACGCTCCAGAACGTCGACGTCCCATCCCTGGTCCCGGAGAACCAGCGCTGCCGTGAGGCCCCCGAGGGATCCGCCCGCCACGAGTGCCCGGCTCATGGACATGTCCCGTTGTCGAGAACCTTGTAGTAAATAGCGGCGTGCGCGGCACCGACGGCCTGCAGCATGTGCAGGTCGCCATTGGCGACCGGGAAGCAACCAGCCTCACGCAGCGCCGGTGTGCACGTCGTTGAAGGGAGCATGGCGGCCATAGCTCCAAGGATCGCGTTCCCAGCACCCGCTGTCATTGGTGCTGACCCCCAAGTGCCGACCGCCGCCAGCGGCAATCGGCCTGCCTGCCATCGCTACCGTGAGGATCTGAGCCGCGTTGACGCGATCAGCTGATCCGCGGCTCCGGGCGGCGCCGACGGGTCCTCCCGCCCACCGGCGCCGCGACCGAGCTCAGGGCACCAAGCCGGCGAGCAGTTCCGAGGCAAGGCCCGTGAGGTTCACCGTGAGATCGCCACCGGTAATCGAGACCGGCAGGCCCAGGTCTGTCACCACACTGGTCAACAGGGATGTCACGTCGAGCGTCGGGTCGGTGCCCAACAGGCTGGGGAGATCCGACGAAATCGGTGCGATGTTGCCGAGCGCCGCCAGCAAGTCCTGTCCCAGGTCCACGTCGAAGGTTGGCACGGCACCCCCGGTCACGCCGGGGATGTCCAGGTCCAGACTCAGGGTGCTGGGGAAGAGCCCCTCGAGGGTGTTGAGTGGGATGCTGATGTCCGAGCTGCCGGCGGCGCCGAGGAGCGACTCGAGGGTGCTGACCGAAAGGCTGATGTCCTGGCTGCCGGCGCTGCCGAGCAGCGTCTGCAGGTCGGAGACGGAGAGGGTGATGTCGCTGCTGCCGGAGGTGCCCAGCAGTCCCTCGAGGGTGGCGGTGGAGACGCTGATGTCCTGGCTACCGGCAGTGCCGAGGAGCGACTCGAGGTCGCTGACGGAGACGGTGATGTCCTGGTTGCCGGAGCTGCCGAGCACCGACTCGAGGTCGCTGAGGACGGTGCTGTCGGGGATGGATGGGGGAGTGATGGTCTCGTTGCCGATACCGAGGTCGTTGATGAAAGTTTGCAGGGAGATGGTCTCTTTGGCGATGCCGAGGTTAATGGTGTACGAGGGATCCCCGAGGTCGGCGACGATTGTGTCTACGGAGATGGATGGGACGCTGATACTGCCGCCGTTGCCGAGGGCGTCGCCGAGGACTTGGTCGATGGTGACCGGCACGGTGATATTGCCATCACTGGCGGCGTCGCTGAGGAGCCCGTCCAGCGAAATCGGCAGGGAGACAGTGCCGTCGGGAGCGGCGCCGTCGAGGAGGCTGTCGAGGCTGACCGGCAGAGTCAGACCGCCGCTGGGTGCGACGTCGCCGAGGAGATCGTCGACGCTGACCGGCAGGCTGAGGGTGCCGCTGGGGGCGGCGTCGCTGAGCAGACTGTCCAGGCTGACCGGCAGGGAGAGCGTGCCACTCGGGGCAAGGTCATTGAGGATCGTGCTGACGTTGACAGAAATGTCCAAAGAGCCTGGTTCTATCAGGGTTGGAGTCGCCGTCACATTCCCGCCGCCGACCGCTGACAACTCGTCAGCAATGGTGTTGCCCAGCTGCTGAAGGGCGTCGATCTGGCCGGTGGCCGCACCGTCGGTGGTGTTGGTGAGCAGCCCGAACTCAGGCGAAATCAGTCCGGAGCCAACGGTTTCGGGGTAGCCGTTGAGGAAGGCGTCCAGGACCGTGGTGGGCCCGTTTTCCAGGTCGGTGAGCGCCGTAGAGTAGTCGCCGCTGCTCAGCGCAGATCCGACGTTGTCCGTGACGGCCGTTAGCGCGGTGGCGGCGGCGTTGGACGCGTCGCCGCTGCTGGTGAGCAGCAATGCACCCTCGGTCAGTAGTGAGATCGGGTCGGTCACCGGGTTCGTGGTGCCGGTCGATAGGTCACTCAACACGGTGCTGAGACCTTGCGAGATATCGGGGTCGGTCAGCCAATTGCTGCTGCCGAGAACCGTTTCCAACCCGGACCAGTTGGCTTCGGTTGTGCTAACCAGTTGAGATAAGTCGAACTCGTCGTAGTCCACGAGCCGGATCGATCGGTGCTGCGCATCAGGCAGCCGCGTAGGTGCCGGAGTGACGGCGATCAGACTGGCGCCCACGAGAACGACGCCAGTGGTGATCCACGGTTGAAGATTGCGCTGCATGAAGAGGCCCTTTACGCACATTCGAGATACGGCTGAGACAAAGCTGACGGATGTCTGATATGGATCTGAGAAATTTCACGTCAGATGTTGCACGTCCGGTTTGGCTCTTGGCAACGCGCAGAAGCGAACTCACAGCGGGACGTATAGTAATTAGCTTTGTACCAACTACGAGTAGGAAACTGGCGCAATGACCCCGAGTCGAACGCGCGGTCGGCCGCGTAGCGAAGAACACCGCGACGCCGTCCTGAAAGCCACCATGGAACTGCTGCAGGAGGACGACCTGCGCAGGGCGTCGATCGACCGGATCTCCGCTCGCAGCGGGGTCAGCAAGGCAACGATCTACAAATGGTGGCCGAACAGGACCGCGGTGGCGATCGACGCGTTCCTGCACCAGATGATGGCCGATGCGCCCGTGCCCGACACCGGGTCGGCGGCTGAGGATTTCCGCCTGGCGTTGCGCGGCATGATGGCCTTTTACACCAGCCCATTTGGCGTGATCTACGCCCAACTCGTCGGTGAGTCGCAGTTCTACCCCACTGAACGCGAGCGGATACGAACACACCAAGTGAACGTGCGCCGAGGAGCCGTGAGAACGATCTGGGACCGCGGAGTCGACCGCGGCGAACTGGATCCGAACCTCGACCCCGAGGTCGCGCTGGATCTCATCTTCGGGCCCGCGATGTACCGCCGGGCAACCGGGCACGGAGGATTGACCCCGGCCGACGCCGACGCCATCGTCGCCACAGCAATGCGGGCACTGGCTAGCTGATCCGTGCCCCGGCGCTACTTTCACTGTTCGGGGAGAGTGGCTTTCCCGTCCCCGCGGTCGGGCATTTCATGCAGTCAGCCCTAGGCCGAATCTAGCTGGCGCGGTTGATATTTCGAGTAGCTATAGTTTTTCAGCATTTCTGCAGCTCAACTAGATTTTTAGGACAGGTTCGATTCCCGGCAGCTCCATTGAGAAATACTGGTCAGAGCCACAAGCTCCGGCCAGTTTTTCTTTTCATC
>JBAWAV010000210.1:0-7204 GCA_049589475.1 Mycobacterium sp. | reverse complement strand
GCACACCTTCGACGACGGCTGGCCCGACGGGATGGCGGTCAGCTCGGAAGGTCACTACTGGGTCGCGCTGACCGCAGCCGACCGCATCGACGTCGTCGACACCTGGGGCAGGCTCGTCGTCGAGATCGCGCTACCCGGCGGGTCGCTGCCCACCAACGTGTGCATCGGCGGACGGCGCTATGACGAGCTGTTTGTCACCGCGGCGCACGCTGAGTCGTTGCTGCGCATCCGGTTCGAGGGAGACGCTCCTCCGCTTTAGGCCGACAGCAGCGCCGCGAGCGCGACACCGAGGTTGTGCAGGTTGGTCTCCAGGGAATACGTCCGGTCCACCGTCCAGTTGACGATAGCGCCGGACAGCGCCCCAACAATGATGTCTGCCAGCGTTTCTGCGCCATGTCGCGTGCTGACCTCGCTTCGCGCCACGCCTTCTTTGACGAGTTCGACGAATGTGTCATGCAGGTTCAATCCGCGTTGAACGCTGTAGCCGCTGGTGGCGAGCATTTCCCCGATCAGCTCGCGGTACGTGTCGCCGGATTTGGCCAACGCAGTGCCGATGTCGTCGAACACTCCGACGAGGCGCACCGGGATCGCTTCATCGGCGCGGTCGAAGACGACGTCGTGCAGGTTGACCAGGCGGCGCTCCGCCAGCGCCCGGATCATGTCCTGACGGGTGCCGAAGTGGTTGAAGAACGTTCGATTCGCGATATCCGCGCGTTCACAGATGTCTTCGATGGTGGTAGCTGCGACGCCCTGGGCCAGGAACAGATCGAATGCTGCCGCGAGGATGTTCTCCTTCACCTCGCGCTTGCGCCGTTCGGTTCTGTTCACGACAGCAGTCTATTTTGCGCAGAACTTCTCGGACAGCGCCCACAATGCTTCCGCGTGCCGAGGGTCCTGAGCGTAGGGTGCGGTGGTCTCGCTGGCACGGCAATCTTCCAGGTACAACGCTCCCCGGCCGGCCAGTTCGGGGCTGACCGCTGCCCACACTTGAGTGGCCGCACCGTATTCGGGTGTGGTGAAATCCAGGTAGCCGTCGCTCTGTTCACCGCGCGCGGCAGTACCGGCGGCGGCGAATCTGCGTAGCTGCGAGAAATCCGAGCGGGACATGTATCGCGCCAGCGATGTGGCCACCGTGCCGGGATGGACGGCATAGGCGCGAATCCCCAAGCCGTGCAGGCGGTGGTCGGCTTCGACGGCGTGCAGAATGTTCGCCGTCTTGGAGGCTCCGTAGGCGATGAACTTGTCGTAGTCACGATGCTCCCAGTTGGGATCGTCCAAGTCGACATCGCCCATGACGTAGCCGCCGGAGGACAGCATGACGACGCGCGCGCCTTCAGCGGCGGTGAGCTGCGGAACGAGCAGCCGGGTGAGCTCGAAGTGCCCGAAATGATTTGTGCCGATCTGCATTTCGAAGCCATCGTGGGTGCGGTCGAACGGGGTGAACATGACGCCGGCGTTGTTCATCAGGACGTGAATCGCCGGCGCGATATTGGCGATCGCCGTGGCCGCGGCGCGCACACTGGCCAGTGAGGTGAGGTCGAGATGCACCGTCGAGGTGCGCGCCCCGGGCACCTCAGTATGGATCCAACGATCCGCCTCTGCCAGGCTGTCGTGATTGCGCGCGGCCAGGACGACATGTGCGCCCGCGGCGGCCAGCGCCCGCGCCGATTCGCGGCCCAGCCCGGACGAAGCTCCGGTGATCACGCATAGCCTGCCCGACAGGTTGATTCCCTCGACCACCTGCAGCGCGCTGCGCCCGGTCATGCCGGCGTGAGCTGCCACAGCGGGATCACCGTCTCGGGATCACATTCCTCGTCGACGATCCACCTGCACATCCGCCGGATCGGCTCGATCGCGTCCTGCGGCGAGGCGATCGACACGTTGCAGGCGTAGCCCAGGCTGGTCAGCCGTTGAGCACCGAAGAGCGGCAACGTATCTCGCAGCCGACGCTTGAGCGATTCCGGGTAGATGCCGATCGTCTGGGTGTAGGAGTTCACCGCGCCGGTCACCTTGTCGATGTCGTCGACCGGCACGATGTTGGCGACCCGGCCGGACAGCATCGGCGAATAGTCGACCGCCTCGTCGAACTGGGAGACGACGATGGCGCCCTCGCGCTGCTCCCCGCCGATGACGCGGTAGAAGTCCTCGGTCATCCGTGAGGCCTCCAGATGGTCGAGCAATTCGCGGTCGGGGTAGAGCGGTGGCGTGCTAACGACAGTCGGCAGCGACACCAACTCCCGATAGATGAGTTCGCCCAGCCGATTGGCCTTCGCCAGGCCGTCGGCGTCGGTCCCGGTCAGCACGTAGATAACCCGCGCGTTGGCGCATCCCTCCTGGTTCGCGACGCCGATGTCGGTGGCAGCGCGGCGGGCCACCTCGTGCATGGTGGCCTCGTCGACGAAAGCCTCGGCGCCGATGATGGTGGCGCTGCGCTTGGGGTCCAGCGCGATGAGCTCCAAACCGGGCTGGATGTAGCGGGTTACATGCTTGACCGAGGCCAAACCGCCCCACGCCACGATCTTTTCGATGTGGTGCGGCTGATACAGGATTTCTTCGACAGCAGGGTCGCCGCCCTTCCAGTATCCGACCACCAGATGTTTGGTGATCGGATGATTCGGCGCGACTTCGGCCAGCGTGCGGGCGATGGCGATTGCGGTGAGGGGATCATTCGACGGCGCTTTGATGATCACGTCCGATCGAGTGATCACCGAGCGCAGGATGGTCACCGCAGAGACCAGTCCGCCGTTGCCGGCGGGGATATGCAGGGTGCGCGATCCGAATGCGCGCACCCGCTGCTCGCGGCCGTCGCGCAGCGTGTGCGGGACCCAGCCGTTGAGGTAGTCCAGCCCGACCTGACTGTCGGCGATTTCGGTGACGTTCTCGCGGGAAAACAGCGGCCGCAGCACAAGATAGCTGTTCTTGAGCATCTCGGCCGGCAGCACATTGGCCACCAGCGAGGCTTCGTAGGCTTCCTGCAGGTGGGTGTTGGTGTCGAAATCCAGGGCGTTGCCGAGGGCTTCGAGCACGTCGAGGATTTCGTCGAAGCTCAGCTGGTAGAGGTCGCTCATCTCTGCCGGGGTGCGCAGCGGCAGTCGCGTTGCGTACTTGGTCATATCGGGCGCCTGGAACTGCGCCACGCCTTTACGGGTGCCGAAAGTGACCAGGTCGTCAGTGATGACTCGGCCGCGCAAGAACAGCGGCACGGTGTAGGCGATCACAGGTCGATTCCCTTCATGAAGTTTACTGCCTCGTTGTGCACTTCATGCGTTGCAGCGCAGGTTATTCGGTCGTCTTCAAAGCCCTCCTTCTCGCTGTAGCGGATGATGCCGGGCTCGAAGGCGACGCTGGACTGTCCGCACGGACAACGCAGGTCCCAGTCGATCGTCACTTCGTCACCGGAGATCACGCCACCCCAGTGGGCGCGTAGCAGGATGTCGTAGACGGCGGCGCGGCCGGTCTGCACGCCGGTGCGGGGGAGCGGTTCACTGGTGTCGGGATCGAGCACGAATGGGATGACCCACGGTGCCACGTGGTAGCGGCCCTCGCTGCACGCCCAATGAAACGTGCTGGACTCGGAGAAGCCGTAGCCGACCTGGATGAGGTCGACGCCGAGGAAGTCTTTGATGACGTCCATGAAATCATCCGGCAGCGCAACACCTTTCATCCCCCCGCCGGTCAGGATCGCTGAATTCGGGGCGAAGACGTTTCGGACACCGCGCTGCAGACCAGCCTTGGCGATGTCGTACATCAGGTGGTAGGTGCCGAGCATGAACACCTGCTTGCCGCGCAGCTGCTCGGTGATGCGGGTGAAGAACGCATCCATATCTTGGGCCTGACGCTCCTGCATGGCGATGAACTCGTCCTTGCGGGCGGCCAACGCCGGGTCGATCTCGAGGCGGTCGAGCTCGCCGCGCGATGCCGCCGCGCGCATCTTGGAGGCCAGGAACATCAGATCGGTGTCCACGGCGAAGGGGTAGAGGGCGTGGAACTTGGTTTCATCGCCGCCGGTGAAGCCGCGCTTGATCATGTTGGCGATGCGCAGATGGCCGAGCTTGCCGTTGGCGAAGTTCGGCCACACCACGTCCACCGACGGGTTGAGTTCCTGTTCGGTCGGTTCCCGGCCGAAGGTCTGGAACAGGCAGATCTTCCACAACGTCATGCCGTCTTCGGCGCCACGTTTGTCTTTGGGCAGGATCGAGATCGTGCCAGTGGTGCCGCTCGAGGTGATGACCTCCAGCGGAGTCTGTTGGTCGAGGCGGTCGATCCAGTCGTCGATTCCGGTGCAGCCCTTGATGTCCACGCCGGACAAGTCGTAGCTGGTCAACTTGTCCAGCCACTTCGTCATCAGGTCAAAGCGCTTCTTGTCGATCAGAACTGCTGGGTATGACTTGAACGCGGTATGCGAGAAAAATAGCGGCACAACGTCATTGAAGTCGTGCACTGCGGTGATCCCGAGCCGGTCAGCCAGCTTACGCAGCATCTCGATGCTCTGATAGTGCTGCTGAAAGCGGATGCTCATTGCCTGCCGTTGCAGGGCTTCGAGCTCCTCGCGTCCGATGCTGTGCATCTGGGTGTAGGACTGGCCGAAAAACCTGATCGGGTCGTCCATGAACTCGGCCACCGACTGCGCCGTCGTCTCCGTGACTGCCATTCGGGTCACGGTAGTCCCCTGTGCAGTAGAACGCAATAGTGCA
The DNA here is from genome assembly GCA_049589475.1 of Mycobacterium sp. Lineage (GTDB taxonomy): Bacteria > Actinomycetota > Actinomycetes > Mycobacteriales > Mycobacteriaceae > Mycobacterium. The sequence goes on along the minus strand of JBAWAV010000210.1, from coordinate 2,510 downwards.
GTCGACTGCAAAAGGCTTCCAGTTCGAACACCGTCAGCCGGCGGACCACGTCGAGCGCGGATGGGTCCCCGTGAGCGTCGACGTCCAGAGATTCCCAGTCGCCCCGTTGCGTGATCCAACGTGCGAATGCCGGCGCCGTGATGAACCGGCTGATTCAGGCTCTCGCTTAACGTTCCGCGGCGAACGCACGCAGCGACGCCAGCTGTGCGGGATCCAGTGAGGGATGGACGTTTTCGCGTGCGGCGGCCACATCGGCGGCGGTGATCTCGGCGGCGTCGACCGAGCGCCGCATGGCGGTCAGCGCGGCCTCGCGCAACAGCGCCACGCAATCGGCGGCGCTGTATCCGTCGAGGTCGGCTGCCAACGCCTGCAGGTCGACGTCGCGCAGCGGAATCGACTTACCCGCGGTGCGCAAGATGTCCAGCCGACCCTGTGCATCGGGCGGCTCGACGAATACCAGCTTCTCCAGCCGACCGGGGCGCAGCAGCCCCGGATCGATCAGGTCCGGCCGGTTGGTGGCTCCGACGACCACGACGTCATTCAGCGGCTCAATGCCGTCCAACTCGGTGAGCAGAGCCGCCACCACGCGGTCGGTGACACCGGAGTCGAAGCTCTGCCCGCGCCGCGGCGTGAGCGCGTCGATCTCATCGAGGAACACCAGCGACGGCGCGGAATCGCGTGCGCGGCTGAATAATTCGCGTACCGCTTTCTCCGATGATCCGACCCACTTGTCCATCAGCTCAGAGCCTTTGACGGCGTGCACGGACAGTTTTCCGGTGCTGGCCAGTGCGCGGACCACGAATGTCTTGCCGCAGCCCGGCGGGCCGTAGAGCAGGACGCCGCGGGGTGGTTGGACGCCGAGCCGGGCAAACGTGTCGGGGTGTTGCAGCGGCCACAGCACGGCTTCGGTCAGCGCCTGCTTGGTCTCGGCCATGTCGCCGACGTCGTCGAGGGTGACCGAACCGACCGACACTTCGGTCGAGCCCGAGCGTGACAGCGGCCTGATCACGGTCAGCGCGCCGAGCAAGTCCTCTTGGGTGAGTTTTGGCGCGTTGCCGTCGGAGCTGGCCCGGGCCGCCGCCCGCAGCGCCGCCTCACGCACCAGCGCGGCCAGATCGGCGACCACGAAACCCGGTGTCCGGTCGGCGATCTCACCGAGATCGAGATCCTCGGTGGGTGCCTGCTTCAGCAGACTCTGCAGCAGGGCGGTGCGGGTCGGCGCGTCCGGCAGGCTGAGCACCAGTTCGCGGTCGCACAGGTCGGGCGCGCGCAGTCGCGGGTCGAGGTTGTCCGGAACCGCCGACGTGACGATCAGCACCACCCCCGCGGCGTCGACCGCCTTGCGCAGTTCGGCCAGGATCAGCGTCGCCACCGGTTCGGCCGTGGCCGGCAGCAGCGCATCGATGTCGGCGACCAGTAGTACTCCGCCCCCGTCGCGAATGGCTGCTACCGCCGCGGCCACCCGCTGCAGGCGATCTTCCGGGGCGAGCGCGCCGACCTCGGGGCCGTCGAGGTCCACGAGCCGTCGGTCCGCGCAGACGGCGCGCACCAGCGCGACCTTACCGACGCCGGCCGGGCCCGAAACGAGCACACCCAAATTCGTTGTGGCGCCCAGGGTCTGTAGCAGGTGCGGTTCGTCGAGCGCGAGCTTGAGCCATTCGGTGAGCTTGCCGGCCTGGGCGTTGACGCCTTTGAGGTCGTTGACGGTGAAGGCCGACGCCTCGGGCTTGGGCGTGCCGGACACGGCCACAACCGCGGTTCCCCAGGTGACCAACGAGTTCGGCTGCACGCTGACCGGACCGGAGGGATCGACGCCGGTGACGGTCAACAGTTCCGACGTCCAGCTGATGCCCACGGCCGAGGCCAACGCGCGGGTGGCCTCGGACGTGGATGTACCCGGTCCCAGGTCGCGCGGCAGCAGCGACACCGCGTCGCCGACGGTTAACACCTTGCCCAGCAAGGCTTGTCGCAGTGTGGTCGATGGCAACGACTGGGTGGTGATCGCGGACCCGCTCAACGTCACCGAACGTGCGCCGTACACCGTGGCAGCCACGACGATAACCGCGGTGTCCTCGATCAGACCCGCGTTCGACAGCGTCACGTCGTCCAGCAACACAATGCCTATCGGGGTCTGCGGGCCGGCCATCCCGGCGACCGCTGTCGTGGTTCGCGAGCCACTGATCGACACCGCGTCCCACTCCCGAATACCAAGGGCGGCAATGGCGCTGGGATGCAATCGGATCACGCCGCGGCGGGAGTCGACGGCCGATGTGTTCAGCCGGGCGGTCAACGTCAGGCGTGCGGGCGCTGTCATGGCCGGCCGGTCGGCCTGCGCAATCCCAGCCGTGCCATCGAACGGCGGTTAGGCTGGGCCCGCCGGATCGCGCGTCGGGTGGCGCGTCGTTGCTTGGGTTTCTCGCCCCACGCCTCGGGATGCGCCGCCAGCCAATGGTGGCCGCGGACCGAGAACGGTATGTAGCAGAGATAGGCCACGATGACGACCATGACCA
>JBAWAV010000209.1:0-9935 GCA_049589475.1 Mycobacterium sp. | reverse complement strand
AGCAGCTCGGCGGTGGTCTTGGTGGTCACTTAGGCCTCTTTCTGCTCGCCGGCAATCTTGTTGAGCGCCTGGGTCATGTGCGCACCGACCTTCGCGATGATCGGCTCGTCGATGGCCTGGATGTGTTCGCCACCGATCGCCACGACCTCCAGGTCGGAAACGTACTCGCCCCATCCGCCGTCCGGCTTGCGGGTGGCATACGCGGGCTCGAACGTGATCGCGTCGTCGTGGTAGCGGTCAGCCATGTACAACGTGACATGCCCGTCGTAGGGCTGGTACTCGGCGGTGTCGATCGCCCGCTGGTCCAGGTACGACGTGCGCTGGTGCTCGATGATCCCGCCGGGAATCTGCACCCCGCTCTGACCGATCACGTCCAGGATGAACTTGACCTGGCCCTCGTCGTCGAGCTGTTCGAGATGCTCGTAAGGGATTTCGGGGACCTCGACGTTGAAGGTCCGCTCGGCGAACCGCGCGTAGCGGTCCCAGCGATTGCGGGTCGCTTCCTGGGTCTGCAGGATCGGCTCGCCCGGCATCACTGCGTCGATCAGCCCGACGAACGGGACATCGCAGCCTTGCTGCTTCAATCCGATCGCACACGCGTAGGCCAGAGCCCCACCCAGCGACCAGCCGGCCAAGATGAACGGCCCGTCGCCCTGCAACTCGCGCAGCTTCGGCACATAGACCGCGGCCCGCTCTTCGATGGAGCCCTCGACACGTTCGAAGCCGTACATCGGGGTGTCGGCCGGCAGCCGGCTCAGCAGCGGCTCGTAGACCACCGTCGACCCGCCCGCGGCGTGGAACACGAAAACCGGTGGCTTGGTGGAACCTTCGGGGCGGGCCCGGAGGGTGCGGACGAAACCGTCGATCTGACCGGCCTCCAGGAATTCGCGCACCGTCGTCGCGAGCTCCTCGATGGTCGCCGCTGCTCGCACGTCGTCCGCGCTGATCTCACCTTCCGCGCGCTCGGACAGCCGTTGCGCCATCTTGGTGGCGGCGGCGTCGTCCAGCTTCGGCAGCGCGTTGAAGATGCCGCCCGGTGACTTGCCGGTGACGATCGCCCACGTCGCGAACGCAACGCGCTCGGCCGCATCACGCGGCGGCACATCCGAGCCCAGCGCATCGGCGACGGCCTGCTGGTTGAGCGCCTGCGCGGCGGCGGCCAGGTTCGGCTGCGCGGCCGCGGCGCCAGCTGGCCCGGACGGGCCAGAAGGATTTGTCGGCGGCGGCGGAATCGGTGCGTCGGCAGCGGGAGTATCCACCGGAGCTTCCGGTGCCGGTGCGGTCAGCGAAGCCGGTGTCGCGCCGGCCAGCATCGCGGCCTGCTCCTTGGCGATCTCCTCGGCGGACTGCGTCTTCTGATGCTCGTGCAGATCCTGCACCTCGTCGCGATGCTCGATCGCGTACAGGATGAGCTGCTCGACGTTGAAGAGGTTGGCGTCGCGGACCGCCTGCAGCTGAATCGGCGGCAGATCGAAGTCATACTCCACGCGGTTCTTGATCCGCACGGCCATCATCGAGTCCAGGCCGAGCTCGATCAGCGGGACCTCCCAGGGCAGGTCCTCGGGCTCGTATCCCATTGCCATCGACACGATCGAAGACAACCGATCCCGCACGGTCTCACCGGAATCCGGCGACCACCGGCCCAAGCCACCGATCTGCCGTGCGGTGAGACTGTCGGTCACCGCGCCGGCCTTGTCGGATTCGTCGACTGTCGGCTCGGCCGCCGCCACTGTCGTTGTCGGGGCGACTGCTGCGCCCGCACCGACGGCGGTCGGCAATACCGAAGCCTGCCCGGCCCGCGACACCAGCGCGTCGTAGACCAGCGTGAAGGACTCGTCGATGCGTGCGTGTACCTGAACCGAAGCCCCACCGGGATGCCGGGTCAGCGTCGTCACCAGCCGGGCGTTGGCGCCCGGCACCGCGCGCTGCTCGGAAGCCGTCAGCGCGGCATCCGGAAGGACATGTGTCGCAGCAGCTTTCACCAGGGCCGCCAGATCCGTCTCGCCGCGCGGGGCGTACTCCCAAACATGCCGGCCGTCGGGCATCGCCACGTGTGTACCGGGCATCAGCACCGAGCCGTCGCCGGAGAAGTGCGCGTCCAGCCAGTGCTCCTTGCGGCGGAAGCGGGTCGGCGGAACGTTCGCAAAGTCTTGCGGCCCTTGAGCACGAGTGAACAGCGTCCGGATATCGAGGTGGTGCCCCAACACGAACAGCTGCGCCATCGCCGATGTCATCGCTTCGATGTCGTCCTGCTTGCGGGCCAGCGTCGCGATCAGTTGCGCGTCAGGCAATCCCGCGGCAGCGGTGGTCAAACCGATCTGCATCAGCGCGACCGGATTGGGCGCGAGCTCCAGGAACGTGGTGTACCCGCTGTCGACGGCGTTGCGGACGCCGTGCGTGAAGTACACCGAGTGCCGCATGCCCTTGAGCCAGTACGCGACATCGTGAATCGGCTCGCCGCCCGGCCGGACGTAGCTGCCCTCGTGCACGGTCGAGAAGATGCCGATGTTCGGGCTCGTCGGCGAAATGCCTTGCAGCTCAGCCGAGAACTCGCCCAGCAGCGGATCCATCTGCGAGGTGTGGCCGGCGCCCTTGGTCTGGAGTTTGCGCGCGAAGCGCCCCTCCGCCTCGCAGCGCGCGACGATCGCGTCGATCTGATCGGGCGGGCCGCCGATGACGGTCTGACTCGGCGCGGCGTAGACGCACACCTCCAGGCCCGGGAAGTCGGCGAACACCGTCTTGAGTTCGTCAGCGGAGTATTCGACCAGCGCCATGAACCTGATGTATTCACCGAACAGCATCGATTCGCCCTCACCCATCAGGTGTGAGCGCGAGCAGATCACCCGGGTGGCGTCGGCGAGGGACAGCCCGCCGGAGAAATACGCCGAGGCGGGCTCACCCAGCGACTGGCCAATCACCGCAGTGGGTTTGGCGCCGTGCGCGCGGAGCACCTCACCCAGCGCGATCTGGATCGCGAAGATGACGACGTTGCTGGTTTCGATGCCGTAGTCGTGTGAGTCGTCGAGGATCAGCTCGAGAATCGAGTAGCCGCGCTCGTCCTGGATCAGCGCGTCGACCTTCTCGATCCACTCGGCGAAGATCTCGTCGCGCAGGTACAGGTTCTTACCCATCTTGCGGTGCTGCGCGCCGAAACCGGCCATCGCCCACACCGGCCCGTTGGTCACCGGCCCGTCGGCGCTGAACACGTTCGGCTTCTGCTTGCCGTCGGCGACCGCGCGCAGACCCTTGATGGCCTCGTCGTGGTCGTGGGCCAGCACCACCGCACGGGAACGGCCGTGGTTACGCCGCGACAGCGCCCGGCCGATCGATTCCAGCGAAGACGCTCGGCCCTCAGGGGTTTCCATCCAGTCGGCCAGCTCGGCGGCGGCGGCCCTCTTGCGGGACGTCAAAAACGCCGACACCGGCAACGGAATCAACGGTGCCGGAAGCTCTTCGCCGGCAAGCTCTTCCAAGGCGATCTCTTTGAGCCGAAGGGCCTCGTCGGTGACGCCGGGCAACTCGTAGGAGTCTTCGGCTGGGGCGTGGTCGTCTTCGATGAATTCGCCGTACTCGTCGAAGCGCATCCCGCCGACGTGCTCGACGTGCTGCTCTTCGGCGGGTGCGGCAGGTGGATTCTCGGCCGGGGCCTCGGGTTCACGCTCGACGACGTCGCGGGGCAGCACCTCACGCAAGACGACGTGTGCGTTGGCGCCGCCGAAGCCGAAGCTGGACACCCCGGCCACCGCATAGCCGCCGTAGCGGGGCCAGTCGGCCACGGTGTCCAGGACGCGCAGATGTGCGGCGTCGAAGTCGATGTAGGGGTTGGGGCCGGCGTAGTTGATCGACGGCGGCAGCTTGTCGTGCTGCAGGGACAGCACCATTTTGACCAGGCTGGCCGCGCCCGCGGCCGACTCCATGTGCCCGACATTGGTTTTGATCGCGCCCAGCAGCACCGGCTTGTCGGCCGGACGGCCGCGGCCGATCACCCGTCCCAGCGCCTGCGCCTCGATCGGGTCGCCGAGCACCGTGCCGGTGCCGTGCGCCTCGATGTAGTCGACGGTGCGTGGGTTGATGCCGGCGTCCTGGTACGCCCGACGCAGCACATCGGCCTGGGCGTCCGGGTTGGGTGCGATCAGACCGTTGGACCGGCCGTCGTGGTTGACCGCGCTACCGGCGATCACCGCGAGGATCTGGTCGCCGTCACGTCGCGCGTCGTCGACCCGCTTGAGCACCAGCATCGCGCCACCCTCGGAGCGGGTGTAGCCGTCGGCGTCGGAGGAGAACGATTTGATCCGGCCGTCGGGCGACAGCACCTGGCCGATCTCGTCGAAACCGAGCGTCACCGCGGGGGTGATCAGCGCGTTGACACCACCGGCGACGGCCGCGTCACATTCGCCGCTGCGCAGCGCCTGCACCGCTTGGTGCGTCGCCACCAACGAGCTTGAGCAGGCGGTGTCCACCGCGACGGACGGCCCGTGGAAGTCGTAAAAGTACGAAACCCGGTTGGCCACAATCGAACTCGCTGTTCCGGTGATGGCGTACGGGTGGGCGACGGTGGGATCGGACATCGCCAGGAAGCTGTAGTCGTTGACCGAGGTGCCGACGAACACGCCGACTGATTCACCGCGAAGGCTCGATGCCGGGATGCGGGCGTGCTCGAGGGCCTCCCAGGTGAGCTCCAGCGCCATCCGCTGCTGCGGATCGATGTTGTCGGCTTCGGTCTTCGACAGCGCGAAGAACTCGGAGTCGAAGCCCTTGATGTCGCTCAGGTAGCCGCCGCGGGTGCGGGCCTTGTTGATCCGCTCGGCCAGCCGCGGCTCTTCCATGAACTCCGACCAACGGCCCTCAGGCAGGTCGGTGATCGCGTCCCGACCCTCCAGCAGCGCGTGCCAGGTCTCGTCGGCGCTGTTCAGGTCGCCGGGCAGCCGGGTGGCCAGACCCACCACGGCGATGTCGACCCGCTCGATCGGACCCTTACGCGTCCAGTCGATGTCGTCGGTGCCGCCGGCGTCGACCTCCGGGTCACCCTCGACGATCCAGGTGGCCAGCGATTCGATCGTCGGATGCTCGAACGCGGCGGCGATCGACACCGTGATGCCGGTGTGGTCCTCGATGTCGGCGGCCATCGCCACCGCATCGCGGGATGACAGCCCCAATTCCACCATCGGCGTGGCCTCGTCGATCGAATCGGGCGACTGGCCGGTGGCGTTGGCAACCCAGTTACGCAGCCACTGCCGAACCTCGGCGATGGTCATCTCGGTGCGGACCGGCTTGTCGGTCGACTCAGCGACTTCGGCCGACTGCAGTGGATCGAGGTCTAGGTCTGTGTCAGTCATGTTCGCGGTCAGCTCAATCGGCTTGGTCGGGGTAGGAGTTCGGGGCTGCGGTGCCGCTGCGCAGGCTGCCGTCGATGTAGGCGGCTCGGCAGGCGCGGCGGCCGATCTTGCCACTCGAGGTCCGGGGCACCGAGCCGGACTGCACCAGCAGCACGTCGCGCACGGTCACCCCGTGCCGGACGGCGATGGCCGCCCGGATGTCGTCGGCGATCGGCTGGTAGTCCAGCTTGTGCGCACCCGGGGCCCGCTCGGCGACGATGACCAACTGCTCGGCGGTGTCGTCCTTGTCGAACTTCAGGCCGGCGTGTGGGTTCTCGAAAACCGATGCGGGCAGCTGATTGGTCGGCACCGAGAAGGCGGCGACGTAACCGGTGCGCAGCGCACGGCTGGCTTCCTGCGCCGAGTACTCCAGATCCTGCGGGTAGTGGTTGCGGCCGTCGATGATGACAAGGTCCTTGACCCGGCCGGTGATGTAGAGGTTGCCGTCGTAATAGGTGCCGTAGTCGCCGGTCTGGACCCAGGTGCCGTCTTCGGCTGCGCCCTCGGCATGCGACTGCTCGATGCGCGACTTCAGAATGTTGCGGAAGACCTCGGTCGACTCGGCTTCGCGCTTCCAGTAGCCGAGCCCCATGTTCGGCCCGTGCAGCCAGATCTCGCCGATCTGCCCGTCGGGCAACTCGGTGGCGGTGTCGGCATCCACGATGACCGCCCACTCGTCGACACCGATCTTGCCGGCGGACACCTGCGTGACGGCGCTGGCCGCATCAGCCGCCACCTCGACGAACTGGTGCTTGTTCAGCGCGTCCCGGTCGACATGGACGACGGTGGGCCCCTCATCCATCGGGGTGATCGAGACGAACAGCGTCGCCTCGGCCAGGCCGTAGCACGGCTTGATCACGTTCTTGTCCAAGCCGAACGGGCCGAACGCGTCGGTGAACTTGCGCATCGATGCCACCGAGATCGGCTCGCTGCCGTTGAGCAGCGCCTTGACGTTGGACAGATCCAGTGGCGGCTCGTCGTCGCGCGGCAGGCCACGCACGGCAGCGTGCTCGTAGGCGAAGTTCGGTGCCAGTGAATACGTGGGGCCGTCATCGCCCGCGACGCCGGCCAGCGCGCGCAGCCAGCGACTGGGCCGGCGCACAAACGCGGCGGGCGTCATGAACGTGTTGTGCTGGCCGAGCATCGGCCCGAGCATGATCGTGATCAGACCCATGTCATGGAAGAACGGCAGCCAGGTGACACCGCGGTCGCCTTCGGTGCCTTCCAGGGCGGTCAGCACCTGCGTGCAGTTAGTGGCCAGGTTCAGCTGGGTGACCTCGACGCCGGTCGGGGTCCGGGTAGAACCGGAGGTGTATTGCAGATAGGCGATGGCGGTGGCGTCGATCTGCTCGGGTTCCCAGGTGGACGCGACCTCGTCGGGCACCGCGTCCACCGCGATCACACGCGGCCGATCCTTGGCCGGGCGGCTGCGGAAGAACTTGCGCACACCCTCGGCCGCGGCGCTGGTGGTCAGAATCGCGGTGGGCTCGCAGTCGTCGAGCACGGCGTGCAGGCGGCCGACGTGGCCGGGCTCGGACGGGTCGAAAAGCGGCACCCCGATCCGCCCGGCGTAGAGGATGCCGAAGAAGGAGACGATGTAGTCGAGGTTCTGCGGGCACAGGATGGCGATCCGGTCGCCCGGTTTGGTGACCTGCTGCAGCCGGGCACCCAGCGCGCGGTTGCGGGCGCCGAAGTCCGACCAGGAGATGTCGCGGGTGACGCCATCGCGTTCGGTGGAGTAGTCCAGGAACCGGTAGGCCAGCCGGTCGCCGCGAATCTTCGCCCACTTCTCGACGTGCTTGACCACGTTCGTGTTCTCTGGGAACTTGATCCTGCCGTTGACGATGAACGGGTTGTGGTAGGCCATGCCGCTCTCTCCTTCACCACGCTGCTTGGGCTAAGTCTGTGTGAGCCTTACCGACGGTGTCATCGGACTCGGGTCGTTCTGCGCGCGTTCCGCGACGCGACGACGCGACAAGCCGACCATAGCTGCTTCTTAAATTGCTCTTAATGTTAGTGGGCGGTGCGCCACGCACCAAATCTGAAAGTACCGCTTGTCGCAACTGTGACCTGTGACGCGCGGCCGTATCGAATGGCCCGGTCGCACTAACCGTGTTTGGGGTGCGGGGCGTTGTCGACCGCACCGTGCGCCCAATTCAACGCCCATTCGGTCGCCGGCTGGCCGTCCAGACTCCAGAACTGGGTGGTGGCGTACAGCGCGTGCACCGGCTGACCGGCGCCGCCGGCCAGGATGTCCAGGGTGCGGGGCAGGTTCGCCAGGCTGAACGCTTCGGGCGGAGCGGCGCAGATCAAGTCGCCGGGCCCGCAGATCTCGTTGGTCTTGGCGTCGAGCGCTCCGAAACCGCCCGGCCGCGCACCGGTCATGGTCAAGCCGAGATTCGCCAGCACCGGCACCTCGTGCAGGATGATCTCGGCGCCCTCGCCGGGCGGGTTGGGCCCGATGTCCTGGCCCACTCCCTGCTGACGACGTCCGTCGGCGATCAACGTCACACCGAGCACCAGGTCGTCGTCGACGGGTCCGCGGCCGTTGCCGATATCGCTGGCGATGTCACCGGCGATGACCGCGCCCTGCGAGAAGCCCACCAGCACGTAGCTGGTCAACGGGCACTTGGTGTTCATGTCGGTCAACGCCTTGACCGCGGCGCGGCTGCCCTCGGCCCGGCTGTCGTCGTACGAGATCTGCGGGTCGGCGCTCAGCGGGTTGTGGAACTGCGCGGTGTAGGGGACGGTGTACGTCTCGACGCGGCTGGACTTGAACTGCTCGCTGATCGGACGGGTGACGTTGAGCAGCAACGCTTTCGGGAACTGGACCGGGTTGAGCGGATTGTCCTGCAGTGACGATTCCCAGGTGCCCGGTATCGCCAGCAGTTGCACGTCGGGGCAGCTGGAATCCTGGGAGGCCGGTCGCGGCTTGTGCGGGTAGGCCGCACTGCTGGTCGGGGGCACGATGCCCGGGGGCACCGCGCTCGGCGGGGCCTGCCGCTGCCGCAGGACGCCGACCACCGCGAAGATCACCAGCCCGACGACCAGCGCCGTCGCAACAGCGGCGATCAACGCCAAAATACGGCGACGGCGTTTCCGCCGGGAATTCACAGCCATGGTCTCCCGCTAGCAGAGTCGGTGGGTTGCACAGCCGACCCGCGTAGAGCGACCGTCGTGCTTGCTTCACGGTACCGGCTCGCGGCACCGCGCCCGGCTGACGTGTTTAGCGGATCGCTCCCACAATGTCCCCCGACATCGCACCCAGTTGGGCGCTCCACGAGCCCCAGCCGTTGTCGCCGCCGCCGGGGAAGTCGAAGTGCCCGTTGTGCCCACCGACGTTGCGGTACTCCTGGTAGAAGAAACGGGCGTTGCCCATCGCCTCGCCGGCCTGGCCGATCATCGCGGGGACGTCGCCGGCCATCGTGGTGGGGCTCCAGACCCAGATCCGGGAGTTGTTCTGCGCCAGCAGCGACGCGTGCACATCAGGGTCGTGCCATTTCCACCGGCCCAGCTGCGGAGCGCCCCACATGGCGTTGCCGTCGACGCCGCCGAATTGCTGCATGCCGGCCAGGATCGCACCGTTGGTCGTGGTGTTCGACGGGTAGAGGAAACCCGACAGCGAGCCGGCGTAACCGAAGCGATCAGGGTGGAAGGCGGCCAGCGCCATCGCCGCATAACCGCCCTGCGAAGCCCCGACGGCCGCGTGCCCGCCGGGGGCCAGACCCTTGTTGGCGGCCAGCCAGTCGGGCAGCTCACTGGTCAGGAACGTCTCCCACTGCTTGCTGCCGTCCCGTTCCCAGTTGGTGTACATGCTGAACGCGCCACCTGCCGGTGCAGCCACCGAGATGCCCTTGCCCGCAAGGGTGTTCATCGCATTGCCCGCCGTCACCCAGTTGCTGACGTCCGGCGCGGCGTTGAATGCGTCCAGCAGGTACACGGCGTGCGGACCGCCGTGCAGGAACGCCACCGGGATGTCGCGGCCCATCGCCGCCGATGGGACCATCAGCGACTCGTAGCCCGCTGCGCGTGCCGACCCGCCGTGCCCCGCGGCGATGGCTCCGACCGTCAACACGGCGGCGCACAGAATCCTTAGCAGCGTCGACAGACCTCTCATACTGACCTCGCTCGTCGCTCGACCACCACGGGGGCCGCAGATCGCCCCCATTCCGCAAGGTAGCTAATCACACCCCGCTGGACACCGACGCCGGAAACGGCGAACGGCGACGACCCCGCAGGGTCGTCGCCGTCCGGCGTAGGTGATGAAACTGTCAGGTGTGCTGACCGGTCGCGGCTGCGGCCGGAGCACCCGGGCCCGGGCCACCGCCCGGGGTCGCACCGAGGTGTGCCTGCAGGTCGGGCAGCATGGCGTGCAGCTGCGAACCCCAGTACGGCCAGTCGTGCGTGCCGTTGGCGTCGAAGTTGAACACCGCGTTGTGGCCACCGGCCGCGTTGTAGGCGTCCTGCCACTTGATGTTGCTGGTGCGCACGAAGCCCTCGAGGAACTTGGCCGGCAGGTTGTCGCCGCCGAGGTCCGACGGCTTGCCGTTACCGCAGTAC
>JBAWAV010000208.1:0-1818 GCA_049589475.1 Mycobacterium sp. | reverse complement strand
ATCGATACCTGCCGGCCCGATTTGATGCTCGTCGTGCCGACCATGATGATCAGGATGCTGCGGCTCGGCGATGAGGTCCGCGGGCGTTACGACCTGTCATCGCTGCAGACGGTGTGGCACATGGGAGCGCCCTGCCCCGTGTGGGCGAAGCGGGCGTGGATCGACTGGATCGGCGGCGAGCGGATCTGGGAGCTCTACACCGGCACCGAGACGCAGGCCGTCACGACCATCCGCGGCGACGAGTGGCTCTCCCACCAGGGCTCCGTCGGCCGGGTCACCGCGGGCGAGATGAAGATCGTCGACCCGGAGACCGAGCAGGACCTGCCGCCGGGGCAGATCGGCGAGATCTTCCTGCGGGTCAGTCCTGGCAGCAGGCCCACCTACCGCTACATCGGAGCGTCGGCGCGGACGATCGGCAACGGCTGGGAAAGCCTGGGCGACATGGGCTGGTTCGACGATGATGGCTATCTGTTCCTGGCCGACCGGCGCGCGGACATGATCCTGTCCGGCGGGGCGAACATCTACCCGGCCGAGATCGAGGGCGTACTCAACGAGCATCCGGCAGTCGAAAGCTGCGCCGTGATCGGTCTGCCGGATGACGACCTCGGACAGGCCGTCCACGCGATCTGCCGCGGCACGCCCGGCACCGCGGCGGTCCCGGACGACGAGCTCAGCGCCTTCGTCGGCAAGCAGCTGGTCCGCTACAAGGTGCCGCGCAGCTTCGAATGGGTCGACGAGCCGGTCCGGGACGACGCCGGGAAGGTCCGGCGCAGCGCGCTACTCAGAGACCGGGTGAAGACGTGACCGTGCAGTTCGGGGTGCACATCGGACCGCAGAACGCGACGATGAGCGAGCTGCGCGCGCTGTGGCAGTGGCTGGACAACGCGGGCATCGACTGGATCTCGGTCTGGGACCACCTGTACGAAGTCCCCGCGGCGGGCGGAACGGCCCCGCACTTCGAGGCGGTCGCCACTCTGGCGGCGATCGCCGCCGACACCGCGCGCGCCCGGCTCGGCTGCCTGGTCTTCTGCTCGCTGTACCGGAACCCCGGGCTGCTGGCGAAGTCCGCTGTCACCATCGACCACCTGTCCGGCGGCCGCTTCGAACTCGGGATTGGCAGCGGCTGGTACGGCGAGGAGGCGCGCGCGTTCGGGATCAGCTTCCCCGGACAGGCGGATCGCCACGAGGTCCTGGACTCTCAGGCGCGGGCGCTGCAGTCGCTGTTCGCCGGCGACCGGGTCAGCCGCTCCGGCGCCGGGCTGAGCTTTGACGAGGCGAACTGCGTTCCCGGCCCCGCGGGACGCCTTCCGCTCTGGATCGGCGGCCTCGGGCGCCGCAAGACGCTGCGGCTGGCGGGCGCCATCGCGGACGGCTGGAACGCTGCCTATATCTCAGCGTCCGAATTCCGCGACCTGAACGGAGTGCTCGACGACTGGTGTGCCGAGGCCGGCCGGAACGCCTCGGACGTCGAGCGCAGCATCAACCTCATGTTCAGCCTCAGTGCCGGCGATCCGGCCCGGGTGCGGGCGGAGATCGAACGGCAGTGGGGCGACCGGGCTGACCGAGTCCGCAACGGCTCGGTGACCGGGCGGCCGCAGGATGTGATGGAACAGATTGCCCCCTACGTGACGGCCGGAGCCCGCCTCGTGAACGTCGTGATCCGGCCACCCTGGGATGCCGACCTGCTGGGCTCCTACGTCACCGAGATTGTGCCGGCCATGCGGGAGGAGTGGTCCTGACCGCTGGCACGCTGGCGCCCTGATGATGCCGGCCCGGGCGCGGGCGCAGGAGCCGCCCGCCGGGCTGGCGAGCCTCAGG
>JBAWAV010000207.1:0-3412 GCA_049589475.1 Mycobacterium sp. | reverse complement strand
CCGCGTCGATGTTGCCGAACAGCGAGTCCAGGTTAGCGTCGCCGTTCGGTGTGACCAGCACGTCGGTGACGGTGTCGGAACCACCGGTGGTACTGGGGATCGCGGTGTAGACGTTCTCGTAGCCGTTGCCCAGGTTGAACGAGTCGTAGACCGATCCGACCGTCGGCAGGGCCGAGTCACTTCCACCGGCGGCAGCGGTATCACTGGCGACAGTGAACTCGGCGTTGGTGAAGCCGAAAAGGCTCGTCACGGTCTCGTTCCCCTCGATGCTGCCCAGGTCGGCGCCGCTGGTCGGGTCGAACACCTCGAAGTTTTGGGTAGCAAGAGGCAGGACGCCGAGGATGGTCCCGCCGCCGAGGGTCAACAGCGGCGGAGCGGCGTTGAGTGGGCTGACAAGGTCGAAGCCCTCGACGTCGCCTCCGGTGGCCCCGACCGTGAACGGGTCGAAGGTGTAGCTACCGATCGTGAACGCGTCCGCGCCAGTAGCGCTGACGACATCGGTGCCGGTATCGGCGACGGCGACAGCTGCCTGCAGAAACGCGGTTGTCAACAGCCCGCCAGTGGCCGCCAAGCCAGCGAGTATTAAGCGACGATGCATGAAGGGCTCCTAACGCACAGTTTCATAGCGCTCCGAACTCAAGCCGTTCGAAGCACTGAGACAAAGCTGAGGGATGTCTGAATTGGATCTGAGAAATTTCTCGTCAGATGTTGCACGTCCCGTTCGGTCCGTGGCAACGCAAAACGGCCAACTCACAGCGGGACGTTTAGTAATTACCGTTGTACCAACCACGGGTAGGAAACTGGAGCAATGACCCCAAGGCGCCCGCGCGGCCGACCGCGCAGCGAAGAACACCGCGACGCTGTTCTGAAAGCCACCATGGAACTGATGCAGGAGGACGATCTACGCAGGGCGTCGGTCGATAGAATCTCCGCACGCAGCGGCATCAGCAAGGCCACGATCTACAAATGGTGGCCGAACAGGACCGCGGTGGCGATCGATGCGTTCCTGCACCGCATGATGATCGACGCGCCCGTGCCTGATACCGGGTCGGCGGCCGAAGACTTCCGCCTGACGCTGCGCGGCATGATGGGCTTCTACACCAGCCCACTCGGCGTGATCTACGCCCAACTCATCGGTGAGTCGCAGTTCTACCCAACTGAACGCGAGCGCATACGCACACACCAAGTGAACGTCCGCCGAGAAGCCGTGACGAAAATCTGGGACCGCGGAGTCGCCCGCGGCGAACTGGATCCGAACGTCGACCCGGAAGTGGCGCTGGATCTCATCTTCGGGCCGGCGATGTACCGCAGGGCAACCGGGCACGGCGGGTTGACCCCAGCCGATGCCGACGCCATCGTGGCCACGGTTATGCGGGCATTGGCCAACTGATCGGCGCCCTGGCGCTACTTTCACCGTTTGAGGAGAGTGGCGCACGTCGGTTGGCCGCCGCTGCCGAGCGGCAATCGGTCAAACGGGAGTTCGCGATGGCCGCGAAAATGCTTGCTGAGGAGCACAATTGCGTGTTAGTTGGTCGTGCCCGATTTGCTTGATGGGATTCCCTGAGATCGGATTGCGCGCAAGGCATGCGTTACGATGCAATGCGATTCACCACCGAATTGGTCGGTCCAGGAACTGGAGCTCGTCCGATTCATAGGTGTACGTGCCGGACCAAAGCCCGAGCTTCACTCTAACGTCGCCGTTGTCCAGGATTGTTGTCACCGCCCCGACTTTCAAGTAAGAGCTATCGCCGGGTGCGACGACGAGCAGTTCTCGAAGTGGCGCACTTGCGGGTCAACAAGATCTGCAGTGATCAGTGCGTCGACGAAGTTCTGGTCCTTCTCTCGCAGGGCACACAGTTTCGCAACACACAAGTCTTCCTTGTCGAGGCACCATCCGATGAATTGCGGTTCGCCGGATGGGGCGGCGGTGTTCTCGTTCTGGACTTTGACCAGTCGATCGCGCCACCCGTCGGGCAGTGCCGAGGTCTGCAGGTCTACGGCGTCGATACTGAAGCCGTGAAGCTGCTCAAACGGGGAGAATTCGCCCGCTGCTCCTTCGATTTCGTCTGCGAGACGGGCGATTTCACCGGTGTTGTCGGCGATCGGTAGAACGTCGATTTCCGCCGATCTGGTGGCGTAGAAGGGCAGCTGATCTTCGGTGTAGGTGCCGAGGATCGCTTGGGAGCCGACGATGATCACTTCAGTCAGGCCAGCGACTTGGCAGGCAGTCCGGATAGCGTGCTCAAGCTGGTCGCGCCGCATCAGCGCACCGTGCGCAGAACGCGGATGCGCTCCTCATCGGGGAGCAGTCCACCCATCGGTGAGACTTCGCGCATCTCGATGCAATCGCGGCCGAGTCCAGTAAGGATGCGATGAAGGCCGGGTACGTCGCCACTTCTCATGAGTAATTCCCAGCGGTCGAGGTTTCTCATGTGCGGCTGGCCGGTGACGCCGGACCGCAATCGTCGCAGGTTGCGCTCGATCGTGGATTGCCATTGTGTGAGAGTCGACCGCGTCAGGTGTCTGGCCAGCTCGCGGTGCAGTTTCCACGAGCGGCTTTCGGAACGTGTCAGTTTGGGAGTGACTGGTTCGCGGGTGATTTCGAGTCGGTACCCCATACAGGACAGCAGTCGGTCGAGCTGCTCATCGCTGAGTTCAACCTTGTCGGAGAGGAACTGGCTGATGCTCGGCTGGTGCACACCGCTGAGCCGAGACAACTCGGACTGGGTGGTGCCTGTTTCGTGCATCACCGTCCGCAATACGTCACTCCGACCACTCATGACCAACTATAGCATTTTCTACTATAGGCGGGCGGCGGTCCGCTTTTGTGCGCGTGCTGCACGATGAGGCCCGCGCGTTCTACGCTCACTTCTAGTTTTGGGCGTCTCCGACCGATCCGCCGCACTGAAGCTGTTGATGAAAGACGCTCGCGCTCATCGGCGGTTGATGCCGCGCGATTGACTATCGCGGGCCAGGCTGCGCCATCTGATGCCTACCAATCACCGACCACAGCACCGACCAGAACCAGCCGAGACCAGTCGGCAGACAACTGAAAACCATCGCTGAAATGCGCAAACGCCGAGTGCCCCCGGCAGGATTCGAACCTGCGACACCGGCTTTAGGAGAGCCGTGCTCTATCCCCTGAGCTACGAGGGCTGATGACTTCGTCAAATTTAGCCGCTCGCCCGCGTTGAGCGAGGCCGGGTCTTAGATCCAGACGAAGATTCGCGGGTTGCCGGGACCGTCGGGTGCCGGTTCCCGATGGAAGGATACCGGCGCCTCGATGCCGGCGAGCTTCACATTGATCGCCGCCGCGTCGGCGACGATGGCGACGATCTTGCCGATGCCGTAGCTGCGCTCGTCGTCCCATTTGATCGTCGCGCTGCGCCCGAGGTGATGCACGGACAGATCT
>JBAWAV010000206.1:0-27490 GCA_049589475.1 Mycobacterium sp. | reverse complement strand
GGTGATACCGATGCCGCCGAGCACCTGAATGCAGTCCTTGGCGTTGGCTTTGGCAGCCTCGATCCCGATGCCCGCGGCGATGGCCGCGGCAATGGACAGCTGGCGTTGATCACCGTCGACCGCGGCGCGGGCAGCATCGGCGGCGGCCACCGCCACCTGCTCGGCGCGACACAACATCTCGGCGCACAGGTGTTTGATCGCCTGGAAGCTACCGATCGGCTTACCGAACTGCTGGCGCACCTTGGCATAGGCGACGGCGGTGTCCAGCGCCCAACGGGTGATCCCCGCTGCTTCGGCGGACAGCAACGTGGCGGCCAGGTCGTGCATCTGGTCCGCGTCGGTCTCCAGGACGCTGGCCGGCGCCGACGTCAGCACCGCCCGCGCCAACGGCCGGGAGAAGTCGGTGGCCCGCAGGGGCTCAACGACCACTCCGTCGGCAGCGGCCGAGTCGATCAGCAGCCACTTCCCCCCGGCCGGCACCACCAGCAGGCCCTCGGCAACGCCGCCCAGCGCCCACGGCACGGTGCCCGAGGCCCGCGACGTCGTCGCATCGAACTCGACGTCACCGTCGAGCGCCACCCCGGCAGTCCGCTCCCCGGACGCCAGAGCGGCGCGCGGTTGCGGGTCGGACACCACCAGCGTGGCGAGTGCGGTGGTCACCACCGGGCCGGGCACCAGAGCCTTGGCCGCCTCTTCGACCATCGCGGACAGGTCCTCGATGCTGCCGCCGGCGCCGCCGCAATCCTCGGGGATCGCGACACCGAACAGGCCCAGCGCAGCCAGGCCCTCATAGACCGGCCGCCAGGCTTTCGGCTCACCCTGCTCGATATCCCGGACCGCCTCCGTCGCGCCGGTCCCCGCTGCCCAGTCACGCACCAACTCCCGCGCCGCAAACTGTTCGTCGGTGATGGTGGTGGCCACCTGAACTCCTCGGTCGACTGGAATGGTGCTGCCTGAGACGCTCCGCGCAGCACTAGAACGTGTTCTAATAGTGCCAGTGATCGACCGTCAAGTCGAATGCCATCGCACCAGGACATCACGGTGTCCCGGCGGCTTGGAGGTGAGATATTCGCGCTCGGCGTGCGTATCGTTTCGAGCGAGGACGCAAGAAAAGGAGCTGTCCGTCAGATGACCCCTTCTGGTTCGGGGCCAGCCAACACCGACTCGGGCCGGCCTTCGGGTTCGTCCGCCGGGCAGCCTCGCGAGGTGATGAACGTGGCAGTACTCGCTGAGTCCGAGCTCGGCTCCGAGGCGCAGCGCGAACGCCGCAAGCGCATTCTGGACGCGACGATGGCGATCGCCTCCAAGGGCGGTTACGAAGCGGTGCAGATGCGCGCGGTCGCAGACCGTGCCGACGTCGCCGTGGGGACGCTCTATCGATACTTCCCGTCCAAAGTGCACCTGCTGGTGTCCGCCCTGGGCCGCGAGTTCGAACGGATCGACGCCAAGACCGACCGCTCCACGCTGACCGGCGGAACGCCGTACCAGCGGCTGAACTTCATGGTGAGCAAGCTCAACCGCGCGATGCAGCGCAACCCGCTGCTGACCGAGGCCATGACCCGTGCCTACGTGTTCGCCGACGCGTCGGCGGCCGGCGAGGTCGACCACGTCGAAAAGCTGATCGACTCGATGTTCGCCCGCGCGATGAGCGACGGCGAACCGAGCGAGGACCAGTACCACATCTCCCGGGTGATCTCTGATGTGTGGCTGTCGAATCTGCTGGCCTGGTTGACGCGCCGGGCTTCGGCCACCGACGTCAGCAAGCGCCTGGATCTCGCAGTCCGGTTGCTGATCGGCCACGGGGACGCCGCCGCCACGGTGTGATTTCGAGGTCGAGCAGACCCCTCAGGCCGGCGCGCCCGCGGTTCGTCCGCGGATCAACTCGGTGCCGAGCACCTCGATGGTCGGATTGATGTCACCTTTGTGCAGGAGTTCGCCTGCGCGACGGCCTTTTTGGAGACTCGGCTGCGCTACCGTGGTCAAGCCACGGTTCATCGCCTCGGGCACGCCGTCAAAGCCGGTGACGGTCATCTGGCCCGGCACGTATTTGCCGTGGCCGCGCAGATAGTCCATCGCCGACAAGGCCAGTACGTCGGCGGTGCACATCAACGCGGTGATCCGCGGGTTGGCTTGTAGCGCAACCTCGGCGGCGATGCCTCCGGTCGTAGGGGTGTGCTCGTGGCTTTCCACCACGATCAGTGATCGTGGATCGAGGCCCACCGCGGTCATCGCGTCGCGGACGCCCCGAATGCGTTCGCTCTGGACGTGAAAGGTCGACGCGCGCATCCGCTCAGAGTCGACCACACCCTGATGGCTGTCCCGGAGCAGGCGCATCGTCAGCAGCCCGATCTCGCGATGCCCCAGCCCGACAACGTAATCGGCGATTGTGCGCATCGCGGCACGGTCGTCGATCCCGACCTGGGATGCACCTGACACATTCTTGGGCTGATCGACCACCACCACCGGTAGCCGTCGTTGCAGCACGACCTGCAGGTACGGATCGTCACCGGCCGCCGAATACACGACGAAGCCGTCGACACCCGCGGCCAGCACCGACGACGTTCCTTCCGCGACACTGCGATTGGGCCCGACCGCGACAAGCAGCAGACCCTGCCCGAGTTCTTCGCATGATTGTGCAAGTCCCGCAACGAAATCCAGCGCCGCCGGGTCGCTGAAGGAGTAGGTCAGAGGTTCGGTGATCACCAGACCCACTGCGCCCGCCTTGCGGGTCCGCAGCGACCGCGCCACCGGGTCGGGGCCGGCATAGCCCAGCCGCTTGGCCGTCGCGAGCACTCGTTCGCGCAGCGCATCCGAGAGCTGATCGGGCCGGTTGTAGGCGTTGGAGATGGTGGTGCGCGACACCTTGAGCTCTGCCGCCAACGACGCCAGCGTCGCCCGGCGTCGCGGCAGGGGGCTCATGCTGTGAGGCTACCGGGCATTTCGCGCCTAAGTGCCTCGTCGCGGACTTTTTCCCGGCGGGTAAAGCTCCGCACGGAGGCGCGCCCTAAGCTATCGACCGTGGCCAGCATCGACCTCAATGCCGACCTGGGTGAGGGCTTCGGCGTCTGGCGCCTCGGCGACGACGACGCCATGCTGGGCATCGTCACCAGCGCCAACGTGGCGTGTGGTTTTCACGCGGGCGACCCCGCCGGACTGTTGTCGGTGTGCAGACAGGCCGTCGAGCGCGGCGTCCGGATCGGAGCCCAGGTCAGCTATCGCGACCTGGCCGGCTTCGGCCGCCGCTTCATCGACGTGACGCCGGACGATCTGCTCGCCGATGTCGTGTATCAGATCGGTGCGTTGCGTGGGTTGGCCGAAGCAGCCGGCTCGACGGTATCGTATGTCAAACCCCATGGCGCGCTGTACAACACGATCGTCACTCACGGCGAGCAGGCGGCGGCCGTCGCCGAGGCGGTGCGCACGGTTGATGCCGGTCTGCCGGTGCTGGGTCTGGCCGGTTCGGCGTTTTTCGACGAAGCGCAACGGCGTGGCCTGCGTACCGTGTCCGAGGCATTCGCCGATCGGGCCTATCGGCCGGACGGCCAACTGGTGTCGCGACGTGAACCCGGCGCGGTGCTGGACGACCCGGCCGCCATCGCCGAGCGGGTGCTCGCGATGGTGACCACCGGCAGCGTGATCGCGGTCGACGGGTCGACCGTCGACGTGCACGTGGAATCGGTTTGCGTGCACGGTGATTCACCGGGCGCGGTGCAGATCGCCTCCGCTGTTCGGGAACGGCTACACGCCGATGGCATCGACTTGAGAGCGTTCAGCTGATGCGGCTACGGCCCGGGCGTCCGGACCTCGCGCGGCACTCGCACCGTTTCAGCGTGCCGGTCGCCCAACCCGGGGCGCCGCTGACGGTGACCTGGCTGGGCGTCACGACGTTGCTGATCGACGACGGGTCTTCGGCGGTGATGACCGACGGCTTCTTCTCCCGGCCCAGCCTGGCCCGCGTCGGCCTGGGCAAGGTGGCGCCGTCGGCGGCCCGGGTCGACGGATGCCTGGCGCGCTTGAACGTGTCACGGCTGGCGGCGCTGATCCCAGTGCACACGCACTTCGACCACGCTTTGGACTCCGCACTGGTCGCCGAGCGCACCGGCGCGCGGCTCGTCGGCGGCGAATCCGCAGCCAACGTCGGCCGCGGTCACGGTCTCGACGAGGACCGTCTGACCGTCGCCGACTCGGGCACGCCAATTCGGTTGGGCGCCTTCGACATCACCCTGATCAAATCCCACCACAGTCCGCCCGACCGGTTTCCGGGCACCATCACCGATCCGGTGGTGCCGCCGGTCAAAGCGGCGGCCTACCGGTGCGGCGAGGCCTGGTCGGCGTTCGTGCATCACCGGCCGTCAGACCGGCGGCTGCTGATCCAGGGCAGCGCCGGGTTCGTCCGAGGCTCGCTGGCCGGGCAGCGAGCCGACGTCGCCTATCTCGGCGTGGGCCAGTTGGGCGTGCAGCCCGAGCCCTACCTCGTCGACTACTGGACCGAGACCGTGCGGGCCGTAGGTGCCCGTCGCGTGGTCTTGGTCCACTGGGACGACTTCTTCCGACCACTGTCAAAACCATTGCGGGCGTTGCCCTATCTGGCCGACGACTTGGATGTGTCGCTGAGCGTGTTGACGAGGCTGGCCGAGCAGGATGGTGTCGCACTGGACATGCCGACGGTGTGGCGACGCGAAGACCCGTGGGCCTGAGCTTGACCCTACTTTTGGCTCTTCTGTCGCTGGCCGCGGTCCTGGCGTTCGCGGTTGCCCGGCCCCGGGGCTGGCCGGAGGCGTTCGCCGCCGTTCCGGCGGTTGTCCTGCTGATCGCCGTCGGGGCGATCTCGCTGCACGACGCAGTCGGCGAAGCGTCCCAACTGTCGCGGGTCGTGGCGTTCCTGGGTGCGGTGCTGGTGTTGGCGAAGATGTGTGACGACGAGGGCCTGTTCGAGGCGGCGGGGGCGGCGATGGCCCGCGCCAACTCCGGTTCGTATCGTCTGCTGCGACAAGTCTTCGTGATCGCCGCCGTCATCACCGCGGCGCTGAGCTTGGACGCGACCGTGGTGTTGCTGACGCCGGTGGTGCTGACCACGGTCCGGCGGCTGCGCGCGCCGGTGCGTCCGCACGCCTACGCCACTGCGCACCTGGCCAATGCCGCGTCGCTGCTGCTCCCGGTGTCGAATCTGACTAACCTGCTCGCCTTTCACGCCGCGAACGTCTCGTTCGTCAAGTTCACCGCGCTGATGACGCTGCCCTGGCTGGCCGCGGTCGCCACCGTCTATCTGGTGTTCCGGGTGTTCTTCCGACGGGACCTCAGGGTGCAGCCCGAGCCGCAGCAGGACGAACCCGCGCCTGCGACACCGGTATTCGCGTTGGTCGTGGTGGCGCTGACGCTCGTTGGATTCGTCGTCGCCGAAGCAGCGGAAGTGGCACCGGCGTGGGCAGCGCTCGCGGGGGCCGCGGTGCTGGCGGTGCGCGGACTGATTCGCCGACACACGTCGCCCGTGGAGATCGTCCGCGCGGCGAATATCCCCTTCTTGATCTTCGTGCTGGGGCTGGGCGTTGTGGTGCAAGCGGTGATGCAAAACGGCATGACTGAGCGGATGGGTGCGCTGTTACCGTCCGGTTCCGGACTTCTCGCGTTGCTCGGGTTCGCGGGGCTGGCCGCCGTGCTGGCCAACGTCGTCAACAACCTGCCCGCCACGCTGGTGCTGGTACCGCTAGTGGCGTCGACGGGACCCGCGGCGGTGCTGGCCGTACTGATCGGAGTGAACATCGGCCCGAACCTGACGTACGTCGGTTCGTTGTCGAACCTGCTGTGGCGCAGCGTGTTACGCCGCTACGATATCTCGGCTAGCGTCGGTGAATACACCCGGCTGGGACTCTGCACTGTGCCGACCGCGCTCGTGACGTCGGTGCTGGCACTCTGGGCAGGCGTACGGATCCTCGGCCCGTAAACCTCAGCGGCACCATGAGTCCCTTGGGCTTCTTGCAGTCCGGACACGGCTTTCTTCAAAATGAGGACGCATGCGATATCGGCCTCAGTGATATCGCATGCAGCTGCTTTTCTGAGCAGCATGCCCCAATGCCTCGCGATGCTGATGTGACTGCTGTGGCAGGTAAGAACTAACCCCGGCGCTGACGCGCGACGTCGGCCAGTACCACCCCGGCGGCCACCGAGGCGTTCAACGATTCACCCACACCGGACATCGGGATGGACACCACCTCGTCGCAGTTCTGCCGGACCAGCCGGGACAGCCCCTTGCCTTCGGATCCGACCACGATCACCACCGGGCCGGTCGCGTCCAGATCATCGACGACGGTGTCGCCCTCGGCGTCCAGTCCGATGAGCTGCAAACCGTGATCGGCCCAATCCTTCAGTGTGCGAGTGAGATTGGTGGCCCGGGCGATGGGGATCCGGGCAGCCGCGCCGGCGCTCGTCCGCCAGGCGACCGCCGTCACCGAGGCAGAGCGCCGTTGTGGGATCAGCACCCCATGGCCCCCGAACGCCGCGACCGACCGGACGATGGCGCCGAGGTTCCGGGGGTCGGAGATGTTGTCCAGCGCGACCAGCAGCGCGGGCGGGGTGCGCGAGGCGGTCGCGAGCAATTCGTCGGGATGCATGTAGTTGTACGGCGGGACCTGCAACGCGATGCCCTGGTGTAAACCGTTGGTGGTTATCCGATCCAGATCCGTGCGGGGCACTTCGAGGATCGCGATACCGGAATCGGCTGCCAGCGTGACGGATTCGCTGAGGCGCTCGTCGGCCTGGGCGCCGAGCGCGACGTAGAGCGCGGTCGCCGGAACACCGGCCCGCAGGCACTCGACCACCGGGTTGCGACCCAGCACCGTCTCGAAGTCGTCGTCCTTACGCTTCGCGGGCCGCCGGGCCTGCGCCTTGGCCCGCTTGGCGGCCGGATGGTTCGGCCGCATGTGTGCAGGCGGCGTGGCGCCGCGCCCCTCCAGACCGCGGCGTCGCACGCCGCCCGACCCGACCGTGGGCCCCTTCTTGGTCCCGGCTTTGCGTATCGCGCCGCGACGCTGCGAGTTACCGGCCATCGGCGTGGCTTCCCAACGACCACTGCGGGCCGTCGGCCGTGTCGGTTACCTCGACGCCTGCGTCTTTGAGTCGGTCCCGGATCTCGTCGGCCAGCTTCCAATCACGTTGCACGCGAGCCTCATCCCGTCGTTGCAGCTCGGAACGGACCAGCACGTCGACCGCCTCCAGCGCGGCGGATGTCTCGTCGCGCGATTCCCAACGCTCATTCAGTGGGTCGCAGCCGAGGATGTCCATCATCGCGCGGATCGAGCCGGCGTGACTCAGCGCGCCGTCGTGGTCTCCGGCATCGAGCGCGCGATTGCCCTCAGCGCGCGTGCGGTGCACTTCGGCCAGTGCGGTCGGTACGGCGAGGTCGTCGTTCAGCGCGGCGGCGAACTGCGGCGTGAACTGACCGGGCTCGACAGCGCCGACCCGGGTGCGCACGCGGTGCAAGAAGTCCTCGATGCCGACGTAGGCGTTGACCGCGTCCTTCAGGGCTGCCTCGGAGAACTCCAGCATCGACCGGTAATGCGCGCTGCCCAGGTAGTACCGCAGCTCGGCGGGACGGACCCGCTGCAGCATGGCCGGGATCGACAACACGTTGCCCAACGACTTGCTCATCTTCTCGCCGCCCATGGTGACCCAGCCGTTGTGCAGCCAGTACCGGGCGAATTCGTCGCCGGCGGCGCGACTTTGCGCGATCTCGTTCTCGTGGTGCGGGAAGACCAAATCCATTCCACCGCAGTGGATATCGAACTCCGGGCCAAGATATGTGCGGGCCATCGCCGAGCACTCGAGGTGCCAACCGGGCCGTCCGCGTCCCCACGGCGTGGGCCACGACGGCTCGTCGGGCTTGGCGCCTTTCCACAGCGTGAAGTCACGCTGATCGCGCTTACCGGTCGCAACGCCTTCGCCCTGGTGCACGTCGTCGATCTTGTGTCCCGACAGCCGGCCGTATTCGGGGTAGCTCAGCACGTCGAAGTAGACGTCGCCGCAGCCCCCGAGACCCGGGTAGGCGCTGCCCACCTCGATCAGCCGCTCAATCAGCTCCACCATCTGGGTGATGTGGCCGGTGGCCCGCGGTTCGGCCGACGGCGGCAGGACGCCCAGCGCGTCGTAGGCGGCGGAGAACGCCCGCTCGAAGGTGGCCGCCCACTCCCACCACGGCCGGTCGGCCGCGGCGGCCGTGTTGAGGATCTTGTCGTCGATGTCGGTGACGTTGCGGACGAACGCGACGTCGCAACCCCGCGCCGTGAGCCATCGCCGCAAGATGTCGAAGGCCACCCCGCTGCGCACATGACCGATGTGCGGCAGGCCCTGAACGGTGGCTCCGCACAGATAGATGGAGACATGGCCGGGACGCAGCGGGACGAAATCACGCACGGCACCGGCTGCCGTGTCGTGTAGCCGCAGGCCGGCGCTATCGGTCACGACGTGCCAGCTTACCGGGCCGGATCGGCCGTCGATGACCACTGCGTCGTGTTCGCCGACCGAGCCCGCCGGCAAGGGAAACGATCACCGAGATGCCAACGCGCGACGATCAGCCCGCCCCGGTCAGCAGGGCAGTCGCGACAGCCGCCCGGCCCTCGCCGCGGCCGGTCAGCCCGAGACCGTCGGTAGTCGTGGCCGACACCGACACCGGCGCGTCGAGCACCTCCGACAACGCCTTCTGCGCCTCGGCGCGGCGTGGGCCGACCTTGGGACGGTTGCCGATCACCTGGACGGCGGCATTGCTGACCCGGTAGCCGTGCTGCGCGAGCAGGTCGGCGACATGGTGCAGCATCGTCATACCGCTGACCCCGGCCCACCGCGGGTCGTCGACACCGAAAACGTCGCCGATGTCGCCCAGCCCGGCAGCCGACAGCAGCGCGTCGCACAACGCGTGCACCGCGACGTCGCCGTCGGAGTGCCCAGCACAGCCGTCGACGTCGGGAAACAGCAGGCCCAGCAGCCAGCAGGGCCTGCCGCGTTCGATGACGTGTACGTCGGTGCCCACACCGACCCGAAAGCTCATTGGGCCACGATCGCTTGCGCCAGCATCAAGTCCAACCGGGTGGTGATCTTGAAGGCCAGCGGGTCGCCGGGGACCACCTGCACCGGACCGCCGATACGTTCGACCAGCGACGCGTCATCGGTGAAATCGGCCGTTCCGGCCTGCTGGTAGGCCCGCAGCAGCAGGTCGGTGGCGAAACCCTGCGGCGTCTGCACGGCACGCAGCCCGGCCCGTTCCGGCGTGCCCAGCACCGCACCGTTGGCGTCGACGGTTTTGACGGTGTCCGAGAGGGGCAGCACCGGGATGACGGCCGGATGCCCGGCTCGCAGCGCCTCGACCACCCGCACCACCAGATCGGGCGGCGTCAGAGCGCGTGCGGCATCGTGAACCAGCACAAAGTCAGGATTTTCGCCGTCGGTGACGGCCGCCAACGCCCGGCTGACCGAGTCGCCGCGATTGGCGCCCCCGGCGACGACGGTCGCGTCGCTGCCCAGGATCAGCTTGGCCCGGTCGGTGCGGTCGGCGGGAACCGCCACCACCACGTAATCGACGACACCCGACTCGAGCAGGCCGTCGACGGCGCGCTCGACCAGGGTCCGTCCCTCGAGCTGATAAAAAGCCTTCGGCACACCGGCTGCCAGCCGTTCACCGGATCCGGCAGCCGGAACCACAGCGACCGTGCTGGTCAA
The DNA here is from genome assembly GCA_049589475.1 of Mycobacterium sp. Classification (GTDB taxonomy): domain Bacteria; phylum Actinomycetota; class Actinomycetes; order Mycobacteriales; family Mycobacteriaceae; genus Mycobacterium. The sequence continues at coordinate 17,785 of JBAWAV010000206.1, read as the reverse complement.
ACCCGGTCCTCGTGCATCAGGGAATTCAGGAAGCGGCGGCCAGAACCTCGTCGAGGATGATCGACGCCTTGGCGTCATCCGTGCTCTCGGCCAGCGCGAGTTCGCCGACCAGAATCTGACGGGCCTTGGCCAGCATGCGCTTCTCGCCGGCGGACAGTCCGCGCTCCTGGTCGCGGCGCCACAAGTCGCGGACCACCTCAGCAACCTTGTTGACGTCGCCAGAGGCGAGCTTCTCCAGGTTGGCCTTGTAGCGGCGGGACCAGTTGGTCGGCTCTTCGGTGTGCGGTGCGCGGAGCACCTGGAACACCTTGTCGAGGCCTTCTTGGCCGACCACATCGCGCACGCCGACGTATTCGGCGTTGTCAGCGGGTACTCGAACTGTCAGGTCTCCCTGCGCCACCTTCAAGACGAGATACTCTTTTTGTTCCCCCTTGATGGTTCGGGTTTCAATCGCCTCGATTAACGCAGCACCGTGGTGTGGATAGACAACGGTGTCTCCGACCGCAAAATTCATCAGTTTCGAGCCCCTTTCGTTACTCCATGCTAACACGTCGCGCAAACACGTGCGGAACAACGGTGCAGGTCAGGGGCACCATACGTGCGGAGAGGGGGTTGACAGACGGGTGAATTCGTGCAAGGCGCCGCCCCTCCCAGAGCCGGTTCGGCACCGCCTGCGGGCCTGTGGATAGTCGCCGTATGACGCGGTCAGGGCGCTGCTGCGCTGTTCCGATCCGCGCGTGACGCCCTCGGCTACCGCGGGTCCGATGGACCTACTACTGTGCATAGTCGAACCGCAGTAGCGTTCGAGGGCCGAGCAGGAGGCTTTGAGTGAATCGCTTCGACTACCGCGACTCGAAATCCCGCTCGAGTCGTTGCTCGGCAAGGGTCGCCGCCATGGCTGCCGGTGCCGTGATCGGCGCTGTGACGGTCACCGGCTGCGGTGCCGGCCAGCTTTCACAGACGGCGATGCAGGAATCCGCCGTCGACGGCAACGCCGCGGTGATCAACAACGTCGCGTTGCGCAATGTCCACATCCAGGCACTGCAGACGGGCGACTTCCTGCGCCCGGGCGCCACGGTGGACTTGGTGCTGGTCGCGGTCAACCAGTCGCCGGATACCGCCGACAAACTGGTCGGCGTCACCACCGACATCGGCAAGGTCACGGTGACCGGCGATCCGACGCTGCCCGCAAGCGGAGTGCTGTTCTTCGGCGACCAGAACGGCCAGACCAAGAAAGCCGACCGTGCCATCGAGGCAGGCGATGCGGTCAAGGCGACCATCGCGCTGACCAAGCCGATCACCAACGGCCCGAACTATGACGTGACCTTCACCTTCGAGAAGGCCGGCAGCGTCAGCGTGGCTGTGCCGATCTCGGCGCCCGAACCGCCGAAGCCGGCCTAACCTCCCCTGATCTGTCGGACCAGCCGGTTACCGTCACCTGGTGGCCAAGGCACGCTCGCAGTACCGCTGTTCGGAGTGCCGCCACGTCACGGCCAAATGGGTCGGCCGTTGCCTGGAGTGCGGCAGCTGGGGTTCGGTCGACGAGGTGGCCGTGCTCAGCGCCGTGCGAGGTAGCACGCGCGCCGTCGTCAGCCCGTCCTCCGCCGCCGTGCCGATCACCTCGATCGAGGCTGATGGAACCCGCCACCGCCCCACCGGCATCGACGAACTCGATCGGGTCCTGGGCGGCGGCGTGGTGCCGGGCTCGGTGACGTTGCTCGCGGGCGACCCGGGGGTGGGTAAGTCCACGCTGCTGCTCAGAGTCGCCCATCAGTGGGCGGCGTCGGGGCGGCGGGCGCTGTACATATCGGGCGAGGAGTCGCGGGGCCAGATCAGGATGCGTGCCGATCGGACCGGTTGCAGCGACGACGAGCTATATCTGGCCGCAGAGTCGGATCTTCATGCGGTGCTTGGCCATATCGCGGCGGTGCAGCCCACACTGGTCGTCGTCGACTCGGTGCAAACCATGTGCAGCACAGACACCGACGGCGTCACCGGCGGCGTCACCCAGGTTCGGGCTGTCACCGCCGCGCTGACCGCCGCGGCGAAAACCACTGGCGTGCCGCTGATCCTGGTCGGTCATGTCACGAAGGACGGGGCGATCGCCGGGCCTCGTTCGCTCGAGCACCTCGTCGACGTGGTGCTGCATTTCGAGGGTGATCGCAATTCGCTGCTACGGATGGTCCGCGGGGTGAAGAATCGCTTCGGCGCGGCAGACGAAGTTGGTTGTTTTCTGTTGCAGGACAGCGGGATTGAAGGGGTCACCGACCCGTCCGGGCTATTTCTCGATCAACGGCCGCAGCCCGTGGCGGGCACCGCGATCACGGTGACACTCGACGGCAAGCGTCCACTGGTCGGCGAGATCCAGGCGTTGCTGGCGACGCCGTCGGGCAGCTCGCCACGCCGCGCGGTCAGCGGCATCGATTCCGCCCGGGCCGCCATGATCGCCGCGGTGCTCGAGAAGCACGCCCGGCTGAAGATCGCCGTCAACGACGTGTACCTGTCGACGGTGGGCGGCATGCGCCTGACCGACCCGTCGTCGGATCTGGCGGTTGCGGCCGCACTGGCGTCCGCCTATGTGGATCTGCCGATGCCGGCGACCGCAGTGATGATCGGCGAAGTCGGATTGGCGGGTGATCTGCGGCGGGTCGGCGGCATGGAGCGGCGGCTGGCCGAGGCCGCCCGGCAGGGTTTCACCACGGCGCTGGTCCCGTCGGGTTGCGATGCGGTGCCACCGGGTTTGCGGGTGCTGCCGGCGCCCACCATCGTCGCTGCGCTGGAGCACATGCTCAACCTCGGCGAGCACCGCAGCAACGCTCCGAGCCCACCACATCCACTGGACGCACCGCGCACAGAGCACAATGACTGGTGATGAGTACGGGCAAATCGAACACGAACGGCGCGGCGCAGCCGGCACGTCCCACCCTGCGTGAAGCGGTGGCGCGGCTGGCGCCGGGCACCGCACTGCGCGACGGCCTGGAACGCATTCTGCGCGGCCGGACCGGCGCCCTGATAGTCCTGGGGTACGACGACAGCGTCGAGGCCATCTGCGACGGCGGCTTCTCGCTCGATGTCCGGTACGCGCCGACCAGGCTGCGGGAACTCTGCAAGATGGACGGCGCGGTCGTGTTGTCCACCGACGGCAGCCGGATTCTGCGGGCCAACGTGCAGCTGGTGCCGGATCCGTCGATACCCACCGACGAATCCGGCACGCGGCACCGCTCGGCCGAGCGATCCGCAAGCCAGGTCGGCTACCCGGTGATCTCGGTCAGCCACTCGATGAGCATCGTGACCGTCTACCTCAGCGGCGAGCGCCACGTGCTGGCCGACTCGTCGACCATCTTGTCGCGGGCCAACCAGGCCATCGCCACGCTGGAACGGTACAAGGCGCGCCTCGACGAGGTCAGCAGGCAGCTGTCGCGGGCCGAGATCGAGGATTTCGTCACGCTGCGCGACGTGATGACGGTCATGCAGCGGCTCGAGCTGGTCCGCCGGATCGGCGTGGAGCTCGACAACGAGGTGGTCGAGCTAGGCACCGACGGACGCCAGCTGCGCTTGCAGCTCGAGGAGCTGCTCGGCGGCAACGACGCCTCCCGCGAGCTGATCGTGCGCGACTACCACGCCAACCCCGAGCCGCTGTCGAAGGCCGAGCTGGCGACGACGCTCGAGGAGCTGGACTCCATGTCTGACGCCGAGCTGCTCGACTTCACGACGATGGCAAAGGTTTTCGGCTATCCGTCGACGATGGAGGCCCAGGACTCGGCGGTGAGCTCGCGCGGCTACCGCGCCATGTCGGAGATCCCGCGGCTACAGTTCGCCCACGCCGACCGGTTGGTCCGTGAGTTCGGCTCGCTGCAGGGCCTGCTGGCGGCCAGCGCCGGCGACCTGGAGGCCGTCGAAGGGATCGGCGAAATCTGGGCCCGCCATGTGCGTGAGGGTCTGTCGCAGTTGGCGGAGTCGACGATCAGCGATCCGCTCAGCTAGTCCGAGCGGATCAGCCGCCGGGGGCGGGTGCCGGACCGGGTAGCGGTCCCGGTCCCGGCCCGGGTATTCCGGGTGGCGGTAGCGGCGGCGCAGCGCCTGGAGGCAGCGGCGGAGCCAGGATGAACGGGACCGCCAGCGAGCGCAGGTTCCCCAGTTGGACGACGAGGTTGTAGGTGCCGGGTCCGATCGCCGGCCGCGGCAGCGGGCAGTGCGGCGCCGACCCCATACCGGTCCAGGTCACCGCGGTGGTCACCTGTTCGCCTGGCGAGAACGTCTTGACCAGGGTTTCGTTCGACGGCGCGCAGTCGAGGTTGGACCACAGTCGCTTGTTGTCCAGCGAATAGACGTAGGCGGCCAGCACCGCGGCGCCGACGTCGCGCTTGCAGGCCACCAGCCCGATGTTCGTCACGACCATGACGAACTTCGGCTGGTCACCGATGGCGTACTGAGGCAGATTCGTCAGGCCCTTGACCGCCAGCGTGGAGTCGGGGCAGTCGTCGCCTTCTTTGAGGATCGGCGGCGGCTGCACGGCGGCGGTCGGCGTCTCGGCGGGTTGATCTGTGTTCTCCCCCGCCTGCGGCTCGACCTGCGTCTTGACCTCGGGTCCCGGGCTCTGCTGGCCTTGTGCCGCAGGCTTTTTCGCGGTGCCGGTGTTAGCGCCGGAGTCGCCGCTCATGACAGCGACGATGATCGCCACCACGATGGCTACCACGACGACTGCGATGCCGATCGCCAATCCCCGGCGTCGCCAGTAGATCTCCGGCGATAGCGGCCCGCGTGGTTCCAGATCCAGCACATTCACACGGTAAGCCCAGGTCACGTCGACTTGGGCGACATATCTCGGCGTGTCGCCAGTTAGCTAACGATTAGATCTCGTCGACGGGTTCGTCGCCGACGTCGCCGATCACCTGGCGCAGCACCACTTCTCCGTCGGCTAGGCGATACGTGGCGCCCACGATCGCCAGCTCACCAGCGGCGACCTTCTCGGCGATCGTCGTCGACCGGGCCATCAGTTGAGCGCCGGTCTCGATCACGTGCCGTGCCTCGAATTCGTCCGGCCGTTTCAGACCTTCGCGGCGGCCCAGCAGGATCGACGGCGTCACCCGCTCCACCACGTCGCGCACGAAACCGCCGGGTAGTACGCCCTCGTCGAGGGCGGCCAGCGTGGCCTTGACCGCGCCGCAACTGTCGTGGCCGAGGACCACGATCAACGGCACGCCCAGCACGGCGACCGCGAACTCGATCGAGCCCAATACCGCGGAGTCGATCACGTGCCCGGCCGTGCGGACCACGAACATGTCGCCCAGGCCCTGGTCGAAGATGAGCTCGGCGGCCACCCGGCTGTCGCCACAACCGAACAGCGCCACCGTTGGCTTCTGGCCATTGGCGAGGCTGGCCCGGTGCTCAACGCTTTGGCTCGGGTGTTCGGGCTGGCCGGCGACGAACCGCTCGTTACCCTCTCTGAGTGACTTCCATGCGGATACCGGATTCGTATTAGGCATGGCGCATATTCTGCCGCAGGGTGCCACGAAGTCCCTCCTAACGCCGAGTGAACTTCTCCATTGGTACGACCTGAACCGCCGTGACCTGCCGTGGCGAGATTCCGAGGTGACGCCGTGGCAGATCCTGGTCAGCGAGTTCATGCTGCAGCAGACGCCGGTGTCGCGGGTCGTGCCAATCTGGCTGGACTGGATTAAGCGCTGGCCGAGTCCATCGTCGACCGCGGCCGCCGGCCCGGGCGAGATCGTGCGAGCCTGGGGCAAGCTGGGGTATCCGCGGCGCGCCAAACGCCTGCACGAGTGCGCGATCGTGATCGCCCGCGACCACGACGACGTCGTTCCCGACGATGTCGAGATTCTGCTGACGCTGCCCGGGGTCGGCGCCTACACCGCGCGGGCGGTCGCCTGCTTTGCCTACCAGCAGTCGGTGCCGGTGGTGGACACCAATGTTCGCCGGGTGGTGGCCAGGGTCGTGCACGGTCGAGCCGACCCGGCCGCGGCCTCTACCGTCCGCGATCACGCGGACGTCTCGGCATTGCTACCCAAAGATGCTTCGGCGCACCGGTTTTCAGCGGCGCTCATGGAGTTGGGTGCGACGGTATGTACCGCGCGTTCGCCGCGGTGCGGGCTGTGCCCGCTGAGTGCGTGCCAGTGGCGGCAAGCCGGCTTTCCACCCTCGGACGGCCCGGTGCGCAAACCGCAAGGCTACGCCGGCACCGACCGGCAGGTTCGCGGCCGGCTGATGGATGTGTTGCGGGCCAACGAGTTACCGGTCACCCGCGCCCAGCTCGATGTGGCGTGGGTGACCGACGCCGTGCAACGCGACCGTGCGCTGGACTCGCTGCTCGCCGACGGCCTGGTGACGAAGACCAGCGACGGGCGATTCGCCTTCGTCGGCGAAGAAGGCTAGCGCGCAGACAGGAACGACTCCACCGCCTGCCGATACACCTGCGGGGCCTCGTCGTGCACCAGGTGCCCGGCGTCGGCGACGCGCAGATAGTCTGTCCGATAACCGGTTTCGTGCATCTCACACATCTGGCCGGCAGGAGTCACCGAGTTGCCCGCCTCGACGAGCAACACCGGTGAGCGCACCGCCCGCCATTGCGCCCAGTAGTCGCGGGTTCCCCATTCGGCGGCGATCTCGATCCACCGTGCGGTGTGGCCGTGAAGCCGCCACCCAGTTGGGGTGCGGTCGAAGGCGTCCAGGAAGTACTGGCCGGCGAGCTGCCCGAATTCGGCGAATACCTCTTCGGCGGAACCGAATTCGATCGGTAGTTGATGCAGCCACGGCTCCCATGGGCCGGTGGTGCGCCCGCGGAAGTCCGGTGCCATGTCCTCGACGACCAGCGCCGAGACGAGCTCGGGCCGCTCGGCGGCCAGACACCACGAGTGCAGCCCGCCCATCGAGTGCCCGACCAGCCGGACCGGTGCGTCCAGCGCCGCCACCGCGTCACCCAGGTCGGCGATGAAACGCTCGGTGCTGATCGGGTGCGGGTCTGCGATGTCACGGCCTCGGTGCCACGGCGCGTCGTAGGTGTAGACGGCGCCCAGCCGCGTCAGCCACGGCAGCTGACGCGACCAGGTACTACCGCGACCCATCAGACCGTGCACCAGGACCATCGGCTCGCCCCGTCCACCACGATGGGTCAGCAGATCAGCGGCCATGCGCCTATCTTTGCGCGGACTGCCTCCGTCTGATCAACGGCTCCTCAACGGGCCGCTGCGCGCCCCGCAACGTCCCCGGCGACGGCCTCCGGCGACCCGTCGACGGCACGGTAGCCTGGCGGCATGCCAGTGGTGAAGATCAACGCAATCGAGGTGCCCGCGGACGCGGGTCCCGAGCTGGAGAAGCGATTCGCTCATCGCGCTCACGCCGTCGAGAACTCGCCGGGCTTCCTCGGCTTTCAGCTGCTTCGGCCGGTCAAGGGCGAAGACCGGTACTTCGTCGTCACGCAGTGGGAATCCGAAGAGGCTTTCCAGGCGTGGGCGACCGGGCCTGCGATCGAGGCGCACGCCGGTCAGCGTGCCAATCCGGTGGCGACCGGTGCGTCACTGCTGGAATTCGAGGTTGTGTTAGACGTTGCCGGATCCGGCCAGCAGGCGTAACCCGCGCCGGGGCCGGCCTCGCGTCGCAGCACTGACTGCCGTCGCCGCGCTGGTCGTCGCCCTGGCCCCGGGTTGCGCGCCACAACCGACGCCGTCTGCGAACGCTGCGGGCGCCGCAGGCAGACAGATCAATGTCAAAACTCCGCAAGGTCTGCGCGCTCAGCAGACTTTGGACATGTTGAACTCGGACTGGCCCATCGGTCCCGTCGGCGTTGGCACACTGGCTACTCAGAGATTGGCCAAGCAGGTCGAGACCACCATGGAAAAACTCTGGTGGGATCGTCCTTTCAAACTGAACGGTGTCGACATCAAGGCTGGGGCAGCCACGTTGCAGCTGACTACGTCTTACGGTGCACGCCAAGACATTCGGATACACACCGCCGACGACACATTGGTGGATGGGTTCGAAGTGACTACCCAGACCCCGAAGATCTCGTCGTGGCGTGACGTCGACGCCGTGTTGAGCAAGACCGGAGCTCGCTACGCCTGGCAGGCCACCAAGATCAATGGCGGCCAGTGCGATCGGGTGGCCGGGACCAACACCGACGAGTCACTCCCGCTGGCGTCGATCTTCAAGTTGTACGTGCTCTACGCCGTGGCCGATGCCATCAAGGCCGAAACGGTCTCCTGGGACGACCAACTGACCGTGACCGAGCACGGCAAGGCCGTCGGCTCTGGGATGGATCTGGCTGTGGGAGATCACATTTCAGTGCGTACCGCCGCCGAGAAGATGATCGCCACCAGCGACAACATGGCCACCGACATGCTGATCGGCAAGCTCGGCCCCCAGGCCATCGACGATGCGCTGGCCAACGCGGGACACCACAACCCGGCGGCCATGACGCCGTTTCCGACCATGTACGAATTGTTCTCGGTGGCGTGGGGGCAGCCGGATGTGCGCGAGCAGTGGAAGAACGGCACGCCGCAAACCCGGGCCCAGATGCTGCACGACGCCGATTCCCATGTCTACAAACCGGATCCGTTCCGCGCCCACGTGCCGGCCTCGGAATACGGCGCGGAATGGTTTGGCAGCGCTGAAGATATCTGCCGAGTGCACGTGGCGCTGCAAGCCGGCGCCGTTGGCAAAGCCGCGCCCGTCAAGCAGATCCTGGCGGCCAGTCCGAATGTCAATCTCGATACCCAGGACTGGCCCTATATCGGCGCAAAGGCCGGCGGCCTGCCCGGTGATCTGACATTCAGCTGGTATGCGATCGACCGGACAGGACAGCCGTGGGTGGTGAGTTTCCAACTCAATTGGGCTCGCGACCACGGGCCTAGCGTCGGCAGTTGGATGTTGCAGGTCGCCAAGCAGGTCTTCGCGTTGATCACGCCCCCCCAGCGCTGAACCGGCCGAACAAACGGATGGGCGGTCACCTGTCGGTGACCGCCCATCCGTTGTCGTTCTACTGGCCGGTGGTCGGTGTTCCGCCGACCGCGTGAGCGCCGGTGGACGCCAGGTCCGCCTGCGACTCGGCCGGCTTGCGGGCTCCCTTGAAGGTGAACACCGCGTCTTCGCCGGAGCCTTCGCCGTCCCAGTTGTCCACGTCGACCGTGACAAGCTGACCCGGACCGACCTCCTCGAACAGGATCTTCTCCGACAGCTGGTCCTCGATTTCCCGCTGGATGGTGCGACGCAGCGGGCGAGCACCGAGCACCGGGTCGAAGCCCCGCTTGGCCAGCAGCGCCTTGGCCTTGTCGCTGAGCTCCATGGCCATGTCCTTGGTCTTGAGCTGCTTTCCGACCCGGCCGATCATCAGATCGACCATCTCGATGATCTCTTCCTTGGTCAGCTGGTGGAAGACGATGATGTCGTCGATGCGGTTGAGGAACTCCGGGCGGAAGTGTTTCTTCAGCTCGTCGTTGACCTTCTGCTTCATCCGCTCGTAGTTGTTCTCGCCCCCGCCCTGGGTGAAGCCCAGACCGACCGCCTTCGAGATGTCGGAGGTGCCGAGGTTGGACGTGAAGATCAACACGGTGTTCTTGAAGTCCACCGTGCGGCCCTGACCGTCGGTGAGCCGACCGTCCTCGAGCACCTGCAACAGGCTGTTGTAGATCTCCTGGTGCGCCTTCTCGATCTCGTCGAACAGCACCACCGAGAACGGCTTACGCCGCACCTTCTCGGTGAGCTGGCCGCCCTCCTCGTAACCGACGTATCCCGGCGGAGCACCGAACAGTCGCGACGCGGTGAACCGGTCGTGGAACTCGCCCATGTCGATCTGGATGAGCGCGTCGTCGTCGCCGAACAAGAAGTTGGCCAGCGCCTTGGACAGCTCGGTCTTACCCACACCGGACGGGCCGGCGAAGATGAACGAACCGGACGGGCGCTTCGGGTCCTTCAGCCCGGCGCGGGTACGACGGATGGCCTTCGAGACAGCCCGGACCGCGTCTTCCTGACCGATGATCCGCTTGTGCAGCTCGTCCTCCATGCGCAGCAACCGGGTGGTCTCGGCCTCGGTGAGCTTGAACACCGGGATACCGGTCCAGTTGCCGAGCACCTCGGCGATCTGTTCGTCATCGACCTCGGCGACCACGTCGAGATCACCTGAGCGCCACTGCTTCTCACGCTCAGCGCGCTGGGCAACCAGTTGCTTCTCGCGGTCGCGCAGGCTGGCCGCCTTCTCGAAGTCCTGCGCGTCGATCGCGGACTCCTTCTCGCGGCGGGCGTCGGCGATCTTCTCGTCGAACTCACGCAGGTCCGGCGGAGCCGTCATCCGGCGGATCCGCATCCGGGCGCCGGCCTCGTCGATCAGGTCGATCGCCTTGTCCGGCAGGAACCGGTCGTTGATGTACCGGTCGGCCAGGGTGGCGGCGGCGGTGATCGCGGAGTCGGTGATCGACACCCGATGGTGCGCCTCGTAGCGGTCGCGCAGGCCCTTGAGGATCTCGATGGTGTGCTCCACCGTTGGCTCGCCCACCTGCACCGGTTGGAAGCGTCGCTCCAGGGCGGCGTCCTTCTCGATGTACTTGCGGTACTCGTCGAGGGTGGTGGCCCCGATGGTCTGCAGCTCGCCGCGGGCCAGCTTGGGCTTCAGGATCGACGCCGCGTCGATCGCGCCCTCGGCGGCACCGGCACCGACCAGCGTGTGCAGCTCGTCGATGAACAAGATGATGTCGCCGCGGGTGTTGATCTCCTTGAGCACCTTCTTCAGGCGTTCTTCGAAATCACCGCGGTACCGGCTACCTGCCACCAGCGAACCCAGGTCCAGGGTGTAGAGCTGCTTGTCTTTCAGCGTCTCGGGGACCTCGCCGTGCACGATGGCCTGCGCGAGTCCCTCGACGACGGCGGTCTTGCCGACGCCGGGCTCACCGATCAACACCGGGTTGTTCTTGGTGCGTCGGGACAGCACCTGCATGACCCGCTCGATTTCCTTCTCACGGCCGATGACCGGGTCGAGCTTGCCTTCCATGGCCGCCGCGGTCAGGTTGCGGCCGAACTGGTCGAGAACCAGCGACGTGGACGGCGAACCGGACTCTCCGCCCCGGCCGCCGGTACCGGCTTCGGCGGTCTCCTTGCCCTGGTAGCCGCTCAACAGCTGGATCACCTGCTGGCGCACCCGAGTCAGTTCAGCGCCCAGCTTGACCAGGACCTGGGCGGCAACGCCCTCGCCCTCACGGATCAGGCCGAGAAGAATGTGCTCGGTGCCGATGTAGTTGTGGCCGAGTTGCAGCGCTTCACGCAGGCTCAGCTCCAAGACCTTCTTGGCGCGCGGAGTGAACGGGATGTGCCCGGACGGGGCCTGCTGACCCTGGCCGATGATCTCCTCGACCTGGCTGCGGACGCCCTCTAGCGAGATGCCCAGCGACTCCAGCGACTTGGCGGCTACGCCTTCGCCTTCGTGGATAAGACCCAACAGGATGTGCTCGGTGCCGATGTAGTTGTGGTTGAGCATCCGGGCCTCTTCTTGCGCCAGGACGACGACCCTGCGGGCACGGTCGGTAAAACGTTCAAACATTGGCGGTTACCTGCTCTCCCTCACCATCGGTACTTCGTCATCACCGGCACAGGGGCCGGCACCGCGTACCTGCCGTCCACTGTAGTGGGCGCGCCGTCGGGCTACCCACCTTGCGGCCCATAACCGGACGCCGCGGATACCCGACTAGAACGAAGTTGCAACAGTCCAACGCTGGAAAACGGCTAATCGTTTCCCGCTTGAGTGGGCGATCATTTCGCCACCAGCGAAAGTCAGGTCGCGGCGTGGAATGCGTCGATCACATCGGCGGGGATGCGACCCCGGGTCGACACGTTGTGGCCGTTCCGGCGGGCCCATTCCCGGATGGCCGCGCTTTGCTCCCGGTCGATAGCGCCACGGCCCCGGCCGGTGCTGGTACGTCCGCGCCGACGACCACCGACCCGACGACCCGCCTCGACCCATTGCTTCAGGTCGTGACGCAGTTTCGTGGCATTTTTGCTCGAAAGGTCAATCTCGTAGGTCACGCCGTCAAGACCGAATTCGACGGTTTCATCGGCGGCCCCTTCACCGTCGAAATCGTCGACCAGGGTGACGGTCACTTTCTTAGCCATTGGCTGAGCCTCTTGCTTTCTTCTTAGACACTTGCCATACAAGTGATCGGACCGCCCCCGTCGCATCAATCTGCCACACGCAGGCGCGTTATTCAATACAGCGCGTCGGAAGTCTCAGTTGGTATGCGGACGCACAATGGGAAACAATACGGTCTCCCTTATCGACAGGCCGGTCAAAGCCATCAGCAACCGATCGATGCCCATTCCGGTTCCTGTACACGGCGGCATAGCGTGTTCCAGGGCGACCAGAAAATCCTCGTCAAGGACCATTGCCTCGTCATCGCCCGCCGCCGCGGCGCGGGCCTGCTCAGCGAACCTTTCCCGCTGCACGATGGGATCAATCAATTCCGAGTATCCGGTGGCCAGTTCGAAACCGCGAATATACAGGTCCCACTTCTCGGTGACGCCGGCGATACTGCGGTGCTGACGTGTCAAAGGCGTTGTCTCCACCGGAAAATCCTTGACGAAAGTCGGAGCCGTCAAGCCTGTGCCGACGGTGTGTTCCCACAGTTCCTCGACGAGCTTGCCGTGTCCATAACCACGGTCTGCCGGAACTTCCACACCGAGCCGGCCAGCGATCACCAGCAAGCGCTCAACTGCAGTGTTTGGCGAAATCTCCTCACCAAGCGCCTCGGACAACGAGGGGTACATTTCAATCGACGGCCATTCTCCGTCGATGTCGTACACACTCCCGTCCGGCAGCAAGAGTTGTCGAGTTCCGATCGCCTCGTCAGCCACCTGTTGAATAAGCTCACGGGTGACAACTGCAGAATCGTCATACGTTCCGTACGCCTGGTAGGTCTCCAACATAGAGAATTCAGGTGAATGGGTGGAATCGGCGCCTTCGTTTCGGAACACGCGATTAAGTTCGAAAACCTTGTCGAACCCGCCTACGACGCAGCGCTTCAGGAACAGTACCGGCGCTATACGAAGGTAGAGATCGATGTCGAGCGCATTGGAGTGCGTGACGAACGGCCGGGCCGCAGCGCCGCCGGCCAAAGTCTGCAGGATCGGTGTTTCGACTTCGAGAAAGCCGCGTTGTTCCAGCGCGTTACGTAATGCGCGGATGACGGCAATCCGCTGGCGGGCGACGTCCCGCGCCTGCGGACGGACGATCAGGTCGACATAACGCTGCCGCACCCGCGACTCTTCGCTCATCTCTTTATGCGCGACGGGCAGTGGCCGCAGCGCCTTGGACGCCATCTGCCAACTGTCTCCGAGCACGGACAGTTCGCCGCGCCGCGAACTGATCACCTCGCCGTGCACGCTGACGATGTCACCGATGTCGACGTCGGCTTTCCACTGATCGAGCGCTTCCTGGCCGACGCTGGCCAGACTGAGCATGATCTGAAGCTGGGTGCCGTCGCCCTCTTGAAGGGTGGCGAAGCACAGCTTGCCCGAATTGCGGGCGAACACCACGCGCCCGGCGACCGCGACGATGTAGCTGGTGGTCGAATCGGCGGGCAGGTCGGGGTAGGCGGCGCGGATCTGCGCCAGCGTGTGCGTGCGCGCAACTTCAACGGGATAGGGGTCGCGGCCCTCGGCCGCCAGGCGGGCACGTTTGTCCCGGCGGATCCGGAACTGCTCGGGAATGTCCTCAGGGTCCTGACCGCCGGCGTTCACGACCTGCCAGCTTAAAGGAACCTCTGGGCGACGTGCTCGGCAGTCAGCGTGCCGTCTTGAGCCGTCCGCGCTGGCTGTCGCGGTTGCGTTCGAACACCAGCCGCAGCCCCTGCAGCGTCAGGTGCTGGTCATAATGGTCGACCGAGTTCAGTTCGGCGAGCAGCAGCGGCGCGGTGTGACCAGTCGCCACAACAGTGACCTGATTGTCTGGGCCACCGGAGAACCCGTCGACGTCGTCGCGGATCCGGCCGACAAGTCCGTCCACCAGACCCGCGAAACCGAAGACCGCACCCGCCTGCATGCATTCGACGGTGTTCTTGCCGACCACGGAGCGCGGGCGGGACAGCTCGACCCGGCGCAGGGCGGCCGAGCGTGCCGCGGCGGCGTCCGAGGAGACCTGCACACCCGGCGCGATCGCGCCGCCGAGGAACTCACCCTTGGCCGACACCACGTCCACGCAGATCGACGAGCCGAAGTCGATCACGATGGCCGCGGTGCCGTACTTCTGAAAAGCAGCCAGGCAGTTGACAATTCGATCAGCGCCGACCTCTTTGGGGTTGTCGACCAGCAACGGGATGCCGGTGCGGACACCGGGCTCGATCAGCACATGGGGCACCGACGGCCAGTACTGCTCCAGCATCAGCCGGACCTCGTGCAGCACCGAGGGGACCGTGGACAACGCGGCCGCCCCGGTGAGACGGTCGGAGTCGTCACCGATCAGACCGTCGAGGGTCAGCGCCAACTCGTCGGCGGTGATCTCCGACTCGGTGCGAATCCGCCACTGCTGCGCGACCTTCGCGTTCTCATAGGAGCCGGAGAGCAGCCCGATAACGGTATGCGTATTGCGGACGTCGATGGCCAGCAACACGACTAGCAGACCTTCATCGCGGCGAGACCAGCTCGCCTGCGTCGGCGGGCACGAATGCAGGGTCGCTGCCCAAGTCGATCGCCCTGTTGTCGGCGTCGACGAAGACGATCTTCGGTTTGTAGCTGCGCGCCTCGGCGTCATCCATGGTTGCGTAGGCGATCAGGATCACCAGATCACCCGGATGCACGAGATGCGCTGCGGCGCCGTTGATGCCGATCACGCCGCTGCCGCGCTGTCCGGTGATCGCGTAGGTCACCAGCCGTGCGCCGTTGTCGATATCGACGATGGTCACCTGTTCGCCCTCGAGCAGATCGGCCGCGTCCATCAGGTCCGCGTCGATCGTCACCGAGCCGACGTAGTGCAGGTCCGCTTGCGTCACGGTCGCCCGGTGGATCTTGGACTTGAGCATTGTTCGTAACATCAATTCCTCCAGTGTGATTCGGAAGCTTGATTGACGGGCACCCGCCCGTCGGCGTCGATGGTGGTTCCGATGTCGATCGCGACGTTGTCGAGCAGTCTGGTCTTGCCGAGCCGCGCGGCGACCAGCAGACGTCCGGCGCCGGTGGCGGGCGCCGGTCCCAGCAGGCTGTCACGCACTTCCAGGTAATCGACATCGATCGCGGGCACCGCCGACAGCACCGCTCCGGCGGCCTGCAACGCGGCATCGGCTCCGGCGGCTGCGGCGTGCGTGCCGGCGAGAAGCGCCGCGGACAGGATGCCGGCCAGTTCGCGTTGCGCGGCACTGAGATAGCGGTTGCGTGACGACATCGCCAGGCCGTCGTTCTCGCGCACGATCGGCACCCCGACGACGCGGACGTCGACGTTGAGGTCGGCGACCATCTGGCGTACCAACACCAGTTGCTGATAATCCTTCTCGCCGAAGAAAACCCGGTCCGGCGCCACGATCTGCAGCAGCTTGAGGACCACGGTGAGCATGCCGGCGAAATGGGTGGGCCGCGCGGCGCCCTCCAGCTCGGATCCCAACGGACCGGGATAGACGGTGGTACGCGGGCCGTCCGGATACATCGCCGATCCGCTTGGCGTGAAGGCTATTTCGACTCCTTCACCGCGCAACAGCGCCAGGTCGCGCTCGACGACGCGTGGGTAGGCGTCGAGATCCTCGTCGGCGCCGAATTGCAACGGGTTGACGAAGATCGAGACCACCACAACGGAGCCGGGCACCCGTTTGGCGGCGCGAACCAAGGCGAGGTGGCCGTCGTGCAGTGCGCCCATCGTCGGTACCAGCATCACCCGCCGGCCGGTGCGCCGCAGCGCCCGGCTGACGTCGCCGACATCGCGGGGGTTCGAGTAGACGTTGAGTTCGCCGGTGTCGAACTTCGACGCCCGCAGATTGTTCACTGGGCCAGCGCCTCGAGCACATCTGCGGGGGCGTGTACGCGCTGCGCGGTGCGCATGGCATTCACCCGATAAGCCTGTGCCAGTTGCGAATCAACCGCCTCCAGTGCGCTCAAATGACTGGCCACCGCGCGCGCATCGCCGCGCGCGATCGGACCGGTGAGCGCCGCCTGGCCGCGTTGCAGGGTGTTCTCCAGCGCCGCGCGGGCAAGCGGCCCGAGGATCCGCTCGGCGATGCCGGCAGGCGCATCGTCGACAAGCTGCTGGCCGAGAAGTTCGTTGCCCGACAAGGCGGCCCGCAACGCGTCCAGCGCGTCGGCGACGACGGTGACGATGTGGTTGCCGGCGTGGGCCAGGGCGGCGTGATAGAGCGTCCGCGCGTTCTCCGGCACGCGGAACGGCTCGCCGCCGATCTCGAGCACCAAGGACTGCGCGATCGCGTAGCCGACCTCGTCGGCTGCGGTGATCCCGAAGCAGGTGTCCGGCAGCCGGGAGATGTCCTCGTCGGAACCGGTGAACGTCATCGCCGGGTGGATGGCCAGCGGGATGCAGTCCTGCGCGCTCAACGGCGCCAGCACGCCGATCCCGTTGACACCGGAGGTGTGCACGACGATCGTGCCGGGCCGCACCGCTGCGGTCGCGGCCAGGCCGGACACCAGGCCAGCCAGTTCGGTGTCGGGGACGGCGAGCACCAAGAGCTCGGCGTTGCCGGCCACGTCGGGAACCGGAGCCACGGGAGTATCGGTCAACCAGCGCTCGGCGCGTTGCCGTGATGCGCGGGAAACGGCGCTGCAGGCGACCACGACATGGTCGACGCGTTCCAGCGCGACCCCCACCGCGGTGCCCACCCGGCCTGCGGAGATGATCCCCACCTTTAGCCTGGCTGGTCGCAATCCGTCGAACTGCACCATCGCAGACGACCCTCACAAGTCTGTTGTTGCGTTCCAGTCCCGCGTAGCGGGTACCGGACGGTCGCTAAGACTCTACCGCGCGCCACCGCCGGAGGGCTGTGGTGTTCGCCTCAGTCTTCGCGGCGACGGCGACGCCCGCCCTCGGACGGGGTGGTCTGCAGGCGGGCCAGCAGCTCGGCCACCGATTGGCCACCGGATTGCGGCTCGTCGGTCTCCGAAAGCGGATCGCCACCGCGATGACGGGCACTGGGCGGCGGCGACATTGCCGGTTCTTTGTCGATCGACGACGTCAGCGGCGGGGGCATCGGAGGCGGGGGCATCGGAGGCGGCGGCGGCGACATGGCCGGCGGCGGAGTGCCGGATACGCCGGTGCCGGAGTCGGAGAATTCCGCGGCATGACGGGAGCGGGAGCGCCGGCTGGGCTCGCTCCAGCCGGCTACCGGATCGCCGGTCTGGCCGGGCGCCTGCTCAGCGGCAGCGCTGGAATGCCGCCCCCGACGTTCTGCTTGCTCCTCGGATTCAGCGGCACTCGGTGGACGGTCGGCAGGGTTGTCACGCGACGGCGCGTTGTCGTACGCCCACGAGACCGAGCCTGCGCTCTCGCGTTGTCCTGCACCGGCAGGCGACCACGGTCCCTCGGGGCCGGGCGGTTGCCAGGCCTGCGGCTCATTCGGCCGGGGCGTCTCCGCGGGCGGCGGCCAGCCCGGTTGCTGCAGTTGTGGTGGCGGCTCAGGCGCCGGCTGCGGCGGCGCGAACTGCGGTTCGGGTGGCGGCGGCGGTTCGGGGCGCCGGTGTGACCGTCGCGGGGGTTGGGGCTCGAATCGCTCCGCCTCGCTCGCGGGCGATGCCGCAGGCCCGGGCCAAGCGCCGGCCTGCGACGGTCGATCCGGGGTTGTCCAGCCGCGGCTCTCCGGCG
>JBAWAV010000205.1:0-2300 GCA_049589475.1 Mycobacterium sp. | reverse complement strand
ACCGTAGCCATGGCAATGGCTGCCGCGACGAGAGCTGGACGGAAAACCACGCGCCCCAACCTCCTTGTTGGATAACGTTGCCCGACTCGATGGCAGCGTATGCGCCTGCCCGCATAATCACCTCGTGTTTGATGAAGAATCCTGTCAGTCCGCAAAGGCTCGGGTCTTGCTAAGCGCGGTCACCTCGCGGCGTTCATCCAGCAGCGCGTCCACCAGACGCATGGACGGCACCATTCCGTACTCATCCCGACTTACCCGGCGAACGGCAGCCAGCGGCCGCAGCTCGCTGCCGACGGTCTCCCGGTCGCGCATGGTGGCGGAGAAGCCTAGTGGTCAAGCCGGGGCACGCAAGCCACGCTCTGGGGGCGGTGATCCTTCCTTCTACCGATCCTCAATCTCGACAGGAGGCAGCGATGTCAGGTACAGGTCATCGAAGTCGCTCGTTAGCTGCATTCGATCGTGCCAAATCCTTCCGAAGTCGATGCTGGTCTTGCAGGCCCATTCCGCACATCCAGCACCAAGGGCTTTGTTGGGAAACCATGGGTTCCCAATGGGTTGGCGGTTTTCAAGCTCCGGTCTAACTGCGCTCCGTAGCCTTGCCACAAACTTAAGGTCCTCATCGCTCCAGTGCCACTGCGGCTTGAAGTGCACCAATACGTTCCGAAGATCCACCAGCAGGTTCGCGCTCTGAAACGGCTCAGCGCCTTCATCGATGCGGTCATGACCAGCGCACACGAGCGCAACCTGGAACTTGCTTAACAACGACAGCATCCGCTCGGCCTGGTCTTTACTGGTCCACAACTCGCGCATGGTGGCGATGGCATCGTCGGCAATGCCGTGCGTGTAGGCAGTGCTCTCGCCGGTCTTGCTGTCAGCTGCATCCTGCCAAGTGGCGTTGATAAACGCCTCCAGGAACGCCACCGCCGACAGCACGGCAGCGATCGCGTGTGACCGATGCCGCCGGTCGATGTTGCCGTCGTTTAGTAGTTGATCTTCCCGGTTACGGCACAACCATGCCTCGCGCCGAGCCGTCCACAGGTGCTGTCCTGCCATGTAGTCGCGAACACCGATCTTCGGCGCGACCAAGGTCACATTGGAAATTATCCCGGCAGGATGAATTACCTGCGGCGGCTCGGACCCAGTCATTCCGCGAGCATAGGCATGTACGAGCCGCCGACCGGAAGATCTGCTATCTCGTTGCTCTCCTGGTCGTGTGGACCCTCGCAGATCTGTCCACATAGTCGCGCCGACCGCGCGTCGACAACGTCTTTGGAGCGGCAGACGCGATCTTGACGATAACCGTTCTCGGTCGTGCTGCTAGGCATTTCTGCGGTCCGCAGTCGGTCCCCAGTTTGCGCCGTTGGGCGGTTGTTGGCGCATCGTGATCTCTGCTGCTCAGAGTAATTTTGTCCGGTATCACCCTGCCTGGCTTAACCTGGCAAACGACCAGTGCGAAGTTCCGGTTCAACGTCTAGCCGCAAGACGCTCGCGAATCCAGGCCCCTTCGCTCCAGGTTTGGAAATGCGCTGACGCGGTATCCGAGACTGCCGCCATTGTGGTTTGCGGGCGGTCCGTTGATCGCTATCACAAGGAGACTCGTCGTGGTCCTACATATCGTTTGGATGATCGTTCTCGGACTTGTCGTGGGTCTGATCGCGCGAGCAGTCGTGCCGGGCCGCCAGCCGATGGGTTGGATCGCAACAGCACTGCTCGGCATCGTCGGCGCCTATGTCGGCGGCACGTTGGGCAGCGTCGTGTTCCCGCCGCACCACTTCGATATCCACCCGCCGATCAAGCACGCATTCCTGGGCGCGCTGGTCGGAGCGGTGTTGCTGTTAGTGGTGTACAAACTCGCGACTTCCCGGACCCGGACCTTGTAAACGCTTTGTGCAGCTGGACCAGTCGGAGCGGCGACGACGCTTCGGCTTGTCATAGGGCGCCTCTAACGTGCCGTGCATGAAATTTGTTTCGACTCGCATCGTCACCGCCGACGTCAGTCGGCTCGTCTCGTTCTACGAGAGCGTCACGGGCGCCGCCGCCGTCTGGGCCAACGAACTCTTCGCCGAGATTCCGACACCCGTCGGCACGCTGGCTATCGGTAGCGACAAGACCGTCCCGCTATTCGGCGAAGGATCTGCGGAACCCGCGGCAAACCGAAGCGCCATCATCGAGTTCCTCGTCGACGATGTCGATGCCGAGTACGGGCGGTTGGGTCGGCAGTTGGACGATGTCGTCACCGAGCCGACAACCATGCCCTGGGGTAACCGCGCGCTGATCTTCCGAGATCCCGACGGCAACCT
>JBAWAV010000204.1:0-3443 GCA_049589475.1 Mycobacterium sp. | reverse complement strand
CGACGGTGGTCTGGTCGATGACCCGGGCACGGCGACGCAGGCCGAACCGGCGCGCGGCGTCGGCGGAGCACAGCAGCGTGGCCGCGGCGCCGTCGCTGATCGGCGATGACGACCCGGCGGTGATGCGACCGTTCTCCTTGCGGAACACCGGCTTGAGGTTGGCCAGGGTATCCACCGTGGTCTCCGGGCGCACGCATTGGTCCGCGAGGCGGATTTGGCCGTCGAGTGTCATCGGCACCATCTCGCCGACGAATCGGCCATCGGCGATGGCTTTGGCCGCGTTCTGGTGCGACAGTGCGGCGAATGTGTCCATCTCGGCACGGTCCAGCTGCCAGCGGTCGGCAATGAGCTCGGCGCTTTCGCCTTGGTGCACAAAGGCATAACGGTCGCGCAGCTCGGCGGGCCACGGGTCTCCGTAGAGTTCGGAGATCTTGGCGGGGGAGTCGATCGGGACGTGACCCATGTGCTCCACGCCGCCGGCAATGACGACGTCGTGCGTGCCCGACGCGACCAGCGCCGCAGCCATTTCCACCGCGGTCTGCGCCGAGCCACATCGCCGGTCCAGCGTGGTGGCCGGGACATCAGGCGGATAGCCCGCCTGCAGCCAGGCGTTGCGGGCGATGTTGCGTGACTGTTCGCCGAACGGGGCGGTGCAGCCGATGATCAGGTCTTCGACCACCGCAGGACTGATGTCGGTGCGCCTGACCAATTCGGTGTAGCACGCGGCCAGCACCGCATTGGGGTGAACGTCGCGGTACCACCCGCGCTCGGGATGGGATTTGCCGATCGGGGTGCGTACGGCCTCGGCGATGTAGACCTCGCGGCCTGTCGAGGCGAACGGCCCGGTTACGTTGTGGCGCATCAGATCACCGTCCCGCCGTCGACCGGCAACACCTGTCCGGTGATGTAGGACGCCGCGTCGGATGCCAGGAAGACAAATGTCGGCGCGATCTCGTCTGGGAAGGCCCACCGCCCCAAGGGGATTCGGGCGAGGGTTTTGGCGGCGAGCTTTTCGTTACTGCGAACGTTCGCGGTCATCGCGGTGGCCGCCAGCGGCGCGACGGCGTTGACGGTGATGGACTTACGCGCCAGCTCACGGGCCAACGACTTCGTCAGACCGATGATGCCTGCCTTGGCGGCCCCGTAGTTGACCTGGCCGATGGTCCCGGTGAGACCCGCCGCGGATGTGACGTTGATGATTCTCCCGGTCCCATCGGTAGGTAGGTGTCCAAGTGCCGCATGGCTGGCCACGAAGCTGCCCACGAGATGGATATCGATGATCCGGCGGAACTTCTCCTCCGACATGTCTTCGAACATGGCCGGTGCGATCGCGCCTGCGTTGTTGACCAATATGTGCAGCGCGCCGCCGCCGAGTTCGGCTGCGAATCCGGCGGCTTCGTTGGCTGCCGCCGCATCCCGGACATCGAGGACGTACGGCTGCGCCGTACCGCCGGCCGCGTTGATCGATTCCGCGGTCGCAACGGCCGCGTCCTTGTCGATGTCGGTCACCAGCACGGCTGCCCCACGGGCGGCGAAGGCGCAGGCGATCGCCTCCCCGAGACCACTACCTGCACCGGTGACGAGGGCCGCACGACCGTCGAGCCGGAACACGTCCCGCTGCTGCGTCATCAGTAGCTCCTCGGAAGATGCAGCACATGCTCACCCAGATAATTGAGCACCATTTCCTGGCTGATCGGTGCGATGCGGGTCAACCGGGCCTCGCGGAAGTACCGCGCGACGTGATATTCCTCCGAGTACCCCATGCCGCCATGTGTCTGCAAAGCGCGGTCGGCTGCGTCGAAGGCGGCATCAGCACACAGGTACTTGGCCGTATTAGCCTCGCGCGCACAAGGTTTGCCCTTGTCGTATAGCCAGGTGGCTTTGCGTAGGATCAACTCCGCGGCGTCGAGCCGGGCCAGTGAGTCGGCCAGCGGAAACTGCAATCCCTGATTCATGCCGATGGGCCGGCCGAACACGACCCGCTCGTTGCCGTAGCGCACTGCCGCACGCAGCGCGGCGCGCCCGATACCCAGCGCCTCGGCGGCGATGAGACAGCGCTCGGGGTTCAGTCCGTCGAGAATGTAACGGAAACCCTGGCCTTCTTCGCCGACGCGATCCTCGACGGGGATTTCGAGGCCGTCGATGAAGAGCTCGTTGGAGGAGACCGCGTTTCGGCCCATCTTCGGAATCGGGCGAATGTCGACCTTGTCGCGGTCCAGGTCGGTGAAGAAGAGAGTGAGACCATCGGTCTTGCGGGTGACGTCCTCGAACTTCGTGGTGCGGGTCAGCAGGAGAATCTTCTCTGACTCCAGCGCCTTTGAGATCCACACCTTCCGACCGTTGACCACGTAGCGATCACCATCGCGCCGGGCGAAGGTGGTGATCTTGGTCGTGTCCAGACCCGCGCCGGGCTCGGTGACGCCGAAACAGACGTGCAGATCACCGGTCACGATCCGGGGGAGTGTGCGGGCTTTGAGTTCTTCGGACCCATGGACGATCACGGGGTGCATGCCGAAGATCGACATGTGCATTGAGCTTGCGGCGTTCATGCCGCCGCCGCTGGCTGCGACTTCCTCGAGCAGGATGGACGCCTCGGTGATGCCGAAGCCGTGGCCACCGTACTGCTCCGGCGTCGTGATACCGAGCCAGCCGCCGTCGGCGAATGCGTCGTAGAACTCCGTCGGGAACTCGTGCTGTTGATCCTTGGTCATCCAGTAGTGGTCATCGAATTTGGCTGCCAGCTCAGCGACCGATGAGCGGATCGTCTGCTGATCATCACTTAGCTGGAAGTCCACAACGCTCTCCGCTCGACAACTACTGAAAACCGACCTAAATGCAAATTATACTAATGGACAGACCAAAAAGAAAGGCTCTCGCGACCCGACCTCCGCGTGGTCCTGTGGTCATGCCGGTACAGGGAGCAACGGCAGTGCTTCCGCGATGCGCTCGTTCCACGCCGCCGGCGTGCCGAATAGCACCCGGTCGAGCTTGGCCCGCTTGTAGAACAGCTGAAGATCGTGCTCCCAGGTGTAGCCGATCGCGCCGTGCAGGGTCAGGGCACTGTCAGCGAGTTCAGCAACTGCGCCGGTGACCTGCGCCTTGGCGACGGCCGCGTGGGTCGCACGCTCATACAGCCCTTCCTGCACGGACTGAGCGGCGTAGCAGACGATCGACAACGACGACTCAGTAGTGACCAGCATCTGCGCGGCCGCGTGCTTGACCGCCTGGAATGATCCGATCGGCCGGCCGAACTGCTGACGTTGCTTGCTGTATTCGACCGCGAGATGAAGCATTCGCTCTGCTGCACCCAGCGCGTCGGCGGCGACCACAACCGCTGCCCGGGTGGCGATTTCGCGCAGAGTCTCGGCCGCGTCGAGTTCGATGCGCCGTGCCGCGCCGTCGTCAAGATGGACATCGGCGACGTCGCGGGAGCGGTCCAGCAG
>JBAWAV010000203.1:0-1624 GCA_049589475.1 Mycobacterium sp. | reverse complement strand
GAACATCAGCTCACTGGAAAGCCACACTATGGTGCCGACACTGACCATGTTGGGCCGATTGAGCGAATGAACTCGCGACGTGATCGCTGTACCCGAGGTCCCTACAGCGCTCGTCACATCCGCAAGTATGACGCTTTGTAGTTGTCGACCTCCACTCGGGGCTGAAATTTGGCGCGCCTTATTTTCGTTCGCCACGCCCGGCCCGGCTCGTGCAGGGGCCGACTATGCGACCATCTGCGGTGTGACGGCGCCATCGTCCGGGCCCACTCAGCGGCCCCCCGCGGCGGCGCTGACGTGGCCGCGGGTTCTCGCAGTTCTGACCGCGGGCCAGAATCTGCCCCGCGGTGAGGCCGGCTGGGCGATGGAGCAGATCATGACCGGCTCCGCGACGCCCGCGCAGATCGCGGCTTTCGCCGTCGCGCTGACGATGAAGGCGCCGACCGCGGACGAGGTGGCCGAGTTGGCCGAGGTGATGCTTCAGCACGCCCGTCCGTTGCCCACCGGGCAGATCGGTACCGACACCGTCGACGTGGTCGGTACCGGCGGCGACGGGGTCAGCACCGTCAACCTGTCCACCATGGCCGCGATCGTGGTCGCGGCCTGCGGTGTCCCGGTGGTCAAACACGGCAACCGGGCGGCGTCATCGCTGGCGGGCGGAGCCGACACGCTCGAGGAGCTCGGGGTGCGCATCGACCTGAGTCCGGACGACGTCGCACGCAGCGTCGCCCAGGTCGGCATCGGGTTCTGTTTCGCGCCGCAGTTCCACCCGTCGTATCGGCACGCATCGGCGACACGACGGGAGATCGGTGTGCCCACCGTGTTCAATCTGCTTGGGCCACTGACCAATCCGGGACGACCGCGCGCGGGGCTGATCGGCTGCGCGTTCGCCGACCTGGCCGCCGTGATGGCGGGAGTCTTCGCCGCGCGACAGTCCAGCGTGCTGGTGGTGCACGGCGACGACGGCCTAGACGAGCTGACCACAACGACGACCAGCACGATCTGGCGAGTCCAAGCGGGCACCGTGGACAAATTGACATTCGATCCGGCCGGATTCGGTTTCCCACGAGCCGATCTCGACGATTTGCGGGGCGGCGACGCGGCGGCCAACGCGGCCGAAGCCCGGTCGGTGCTGGCAGGAGCGAAGGGCCCGGTGCGCGACGCCGTCGTGCTCAATGCCGCGGGCGCGATCGTCGCGCACACCGGGCTATCCAGTCGCGCCGAGTGGCTGCCGGCGTGGGAAGACGGGCTGCGCCGGGCTGCCGAGGCCATCGACAGCGGCGCGGCCGAACAGCTGCTCGCGCGATGGGTGCGGTTCGGCCAGCAGCTCTGAGTCGCGGCTGGTGACGGCCTGTTCGGCGGCCACCCGCGCCGAGCGCGCCGACGCGGCCCACTGGGCCCACGGCCCCGCGGACCGCAACGGCGTGCACCAACCCGTCGCCTCGTCACTGCCGGAAACTCCGCGGCGCTCCTCCTCATCGCTTCGCTCTGCATCGTCACTGCCGGTGACACGCACGATGCGCACGCCCGGCGCCGCCAACCAGCGGGCGACCAGGGCCGTCTCCTCGACCAGTGCGCCGCCCAGCGGGGCGGTCTGCGGCAGGATCACCTGCGCCCCGGCCAGGAT
>JBAWAV010000202.1:0-3547 GCA_049589475.1 Mycobacterium sp. | reverse complement strand
ACGGCGGCCCGGGATTCGTCGACGTACTGGCCGGCCGGGTAGGGGAGCGGCGGGTTCTGCAAGTGTGCGGTCCGCTGACCGAGGACGTGCGGGCCGAGTGGGTGCTGGATCCGCCGTCGGCGACCGCATACCTGGAATGCGCGCAGGCCTGTGGATTGGCCCTGCTCGGCGGCCCGCCGACACCTGCGACCGCGCTCGCCGCGCACAGCAGGGGAGTCGGGCGGCTCATCGCTGCGGCGGCGCAGGCGGGTGCCACCCGGATCGTCATCGGCCTGGGCGGCAGTGCCAGCACCGACGGCGGCCGGGGCTTGATCGACGAGCTCGGCGGCCTGGACGCGGCCCGCCGGCGATTGGCCGGCGTGCAGCTGGTTGCCGCCTGCGACGTGGAACACCCGCTGGTGGGCCGGTGGGGCGCAGCCCGGGTCTTCGGGCCGCAGAAGGGTGCGGATCCGGACACCGTGGCGACGCTCGAGAAGCGGCTCACAGCCTGGGCCGACGATCTCGACGCCGCCGCCGCACGCCCGGTCAGCGCGGAATCGGGTGCCGGGGCCGCAGGCGGGATCGGGGCGGCGTTGCTCGCGCTGGGCGGTCAGTGTGAATCGGGCGCGTCGATCATCGCCGAGCACACCGGGCTGGCCGGCGACATTGCCACCGCCGATCTGGTGATCACCGGGGAGGGACAGTTCGACGACCAGTCCCTGCGCGGCAAGGTGGTCGGCGCGCTGGCGGCGGCGGCGCGATCGTCGCAGGTAGCGGTCATCGTATTGGCCGGTCAGGTCGACATCGACGAGGCCGCGTTTCACGCAGCGGGTGTGCTGGCCGCGTTCGCGGTCGCCGATTACGCGGGCTCGGTGCGGTTGGCGCAGGTCGATGCTGCCAACCAGCTGATGGGTTTGTCGTCACAGGTCGCGCTGCGACTCGGGAATAGCGGCTCGACAAGGTACCTTTGAAGGGATGGGTCGCTCCGCGGCATCGCTGCCTAAGTGGCCCCATCCGGACACCAGCACTTACAGGGAGAAGCAATGACTGTTCAGGACGAGTCGACCACCGCCACGACCCACGGCGCGACCTTGACCGACGCCGCGGCAGCCAAGGCCAAGGCACTGCTGGACCAGGAGGGGCGCGACGACCTGTCGCTGCGTATCGCCGTCCAGCCGGGTGGTTGCGCCGGCCTGCGCTACAACCTGTTCTTCGACGACCGCGCCCTCGACGGTGACCTCACCGCCGACTTCGGCGGCGTGACGTTGACCGTCGACCGGATGAGCGCGCCGTATATCCAGGGCGCTTCCATCGACTTCGTCGACACCATCGAGAAGCAGGGCTTCACGATCGACAACCCGAACGCCACCGGCTCCTGCGCCTGCGGCGATTCGTTCAACTGACGCCGCGGCGCTAGTACGTGCCTGCGGTTCGCAGCACATAAGAGCACACCAGTACCTGGTTGTGCTGGCTCAGTAGCTGGGCGACGCCCTGTACTTCGCTGGTCCTGCTGCCGCCGCGCTGCCCTACCCGCATGCTGAACAACACCTGGGCCTGGTAGTCCGACCAGTAGACGATCTTGTCGATCGTGGTCACCTTTGCCTCGGAGAACTGCTTGCGGAACGCATCGCTGCTGAGCTTGGCCAGCGCCTGATCGGTTCGCCGATCCCGCACCGCGTCATAGATGCCGCACAGCGTGTTACGACCGATGGCCTCGAAATCGCGGTGCTCAAGGGCGTCCAGGTAGCCCTGGATCGCCGTCTTCGCGGTGGCGTCGGAGAACGGGCCGGACGGGGTTGTCGAACCGGTGTGCGATCCGCGCAGGATGACCGCCGTCAACCCTGCAGTCAGCACCAGCGCCAGAAGCGCGCCGATGACGAAGCGCCGACGACGGGATTTCGGGTACGGCAGCGGCGGCGGTAGCGGGCCCGGGTAGACCGTCTGCTGCGGCGCAGCGGGCCCGAACGCCGGCGGCGGACCGGGCAGCGGCTCACTGGGATGGGTGTCGGTGAACGGCGACTCGTGCGCGCCCAGACGGCGGTCCGGCGGGTACGGACCGGACATAAGTGGGTCTCCTCAGGTAGCAAGGCCGGTTCTACGGAGGCTAGCGGGCGCCGGGCCACGGTGCATGACCGCCCGCGGCCACGGGTACCCTTAGCTAGCCGAACTTAGAGATTGTGAAGGGTGGATTTTCGTGACGATCGCGGTAACCGGTTCTATTGCCACTGACAATTTGATGCGGTTTCCGGGTCGATTCTCCGAGCACCTGCTGGCCGAGCACTTGCAGAAGGTGTCGCTGAGCTTCCTGGTCGATGACCTGGTGATTCACCGTGGCGGGGTGGCCGGAAACATCGCCTTTGCCATCGGAGTCCTCGGTGGCGACGTGGCTCTGGTCGGCGCGGCCGGCGACGACTTCGTCGGCGACTACGGCAAATGGCTGCAGTCGCACGGCGTCAACACCGACCACGTGCTGATCTCGAAATCCGCGCACACTGCGCGTTTCGTCTGCACCACCGACGAAGACATGGCCCAGATCGCGTCGTTCTACCCGGGTGCGATGTCCGAGGCTCGCAACATCAAGCTCGCCGACATCGTGTCGTCGATCGGGGAGCCGGACCTGGTGATCATCGGGGCCAACGACCCGGACGCGATGGTGGTGCACACCGAGGAGTGCCGCAAACTCGGCCTGCCGTTCGCCGCCGACCCGTCGCAGCAACTGCCGCGGCTGTCGGGCGACGAGATCAGCAAGCTGATCGACGGCGCGGCCTACCTGTTCACCAACGACTACGAGTGGGAGCTGCTGCTCTCCAAGACCGGCTGGTCGGAGACCGACGTGCTCGGCAAGGTCGACCTTCGGGTGACCACGCTGGGCGCCAAGGGCGTCGACATCGTGGACCGCGACGGGACCACCATCCACGTCGGCGTGGTGCCGGAGACCAGCCAGACCGATCCCACCGGCGTCGGCGATGCGTTCCGGGCCGGCTTCCTCACCGGCCGCAGCGGCGGGCTCAGCCTGGAGCGTTCCGCACAGCTCGGTTCGCTGGTTGCGGTGCTGGTGCTGGAGTCGACCGGCACCCAGGAGTGGAAGTGGGACCGTGAGACCGCCAAGACCCGATTGGCCGGCGCGTACGGCGACGACGCCGCCGCCGAGATCGCTGCCGTCCTGAGCTGACGGCTCAGAGCTCGACGGGGTACTGCGGTTCGCTGATCTGCGGCACGACGCTGTGCTCGACGAAGATCGCATGCCACAGCATGAAGATCAGCACGGTCCACAGCCGTCGACTGTGATCGGCTGCACCTCTTCGGTGTTCATCTAACATTCGTCGGACCGCCGATGCGTTCACGAGGTAGTCGGTGGCCGATGCGTTCACCATCTCGTGCGCCCACTCCAGCAGCGGGCCGGCGCGCAGCCAATGCCGAATCGGCACCGGGAAGCCCAGCTTCGGCCGGTTGAGCACATGCGGCGGGACGATCGGTTCCAGCGCGCGGCGCAGCGCGTACTTAGTGGTGGTGCGGGTGATCTTGGCGTCGACCGGCAACCGGGAGGCGACCGCGAACACTTCGGGAT
>JBAWAV010000201.1:0-2168 GCA_049589475.1 Mycobacterium sp. | reverse complement strand
GCGGCTTGGCTTCCTTGAGTACCAGCGCCGTCGCGCCGACGCTGAGTGACCCGGCACCGGCCTTGGTGACCAGCACTTCGGCGCCGCCCTCGTCGACGTAGCGCTTGCCCATCGTGCTGCCGTCGGCAAAGCCCGGGTCGAGTGCGGCATCGGCGGGCCGCTCGGCGTCCAGCGGCAGCATCGGCTGGCCTCCGCAACGCAGATCTTCCAGGCTTTCAGCGGCTTTGACGACGATCACCTGGGTGTCACACACCTGGCTCTGCAGGCGCGTGCCGTTCTTGATCATTCGGACTCCTTGCTGTCTCGAGGGAGGAGATTCAGTACTCGGCAGCCGCCGGCTTGAGATCGTCGAGAATTTCCCGGCGCAGGACCTTGCCGGTCGGCGTGGTCGGCAGCTCATCGCGGAACACGATGCGGTCCGGCGTACGGGACCCGCGCAGCGTGCTGCGGGCGAAGTCGCGCAGCTGTTCGGGTGCCGGCGCGGCACCGGCCTCGGGAACGATCACCGCCACGATGATCTGCCCCCACTCGGCGTCATCCAGTCCGACGACGACGACCTCGCGGACGGCGGGGTGCTCGACGAGCACATCCTCGATTTCCGACGGGGCGATGTTCTCACCGCCGCGGATGATGGTGTCGTCGGAGCGGCCGCCGATGAACAGGTAGCCCTCCTCATCGAGCATCGCAACATCCTTGGTCGGGAACCAGCCCTCCGCATCCAGCACCGAGCCGATCTCGGCGTAGCGGCCGGAGACTTGGGGGCCTCGCACGAAAAGCTCACCAGCCTCGCCCGACCCGAGCACGGTGCCGTCCTCCGCGCGGATCTGCACGTCGATGTCGGGGACCGGACGACCGACCGACGTCAGCCGACGGGCCACCTCGATGTCCTGCGCCTCGTGGGCCACGCGGTGGTCCTCGGGCGTGAGCACCGCGATGGTCGAACTGGTCTCGGTCAGCCCGTAGGCGTTGACGAAGCCGACCTGCGGTAGCAGGTCGAGCGCCCGCCGGATCAGGGGACGCGCCACCTTCGATCCGCCGTAGGCGAAGTTGCGTAGCGTCGGAAGCTCGGCGGACTGCTCCTGGAGGACCGCGACGATGCGGGACAGCATGGTCGGGACCACGGTCGCGGTGGTGACCCGCTCGTCGCGAACGAGCCGCACCCATTGATGCGGGTCGAACCGGCGCAGGTACACGATCGCCCGGCCCGCGTACAGGTTCGACAACGCGGCCCCGACCCCCGCGATGTGGTACGGCGGGACGCATACCAGCGCCGCGTCGGCGGGATCGGCAGAACCGAACTCGACCGTGCCGGTGACATAGCTGGTCAGGTTGTTGTGAGTCAGCTCAACGGCTTTGGGCCGCGATGTGGTACCGGAGGTGAACAACACGACCGCGACGTCGTCGGGGTCGGCGAAGGCCGAGACGGGCTCGGTGGATCGCGCAGCCTCGATGAACTCTTCGGACGTCATCACCGGCAGGCCGAGATCAGCTACGACGTCGCGGTGGTCGACGTCGACCACGATCAGCGGATTGGGCAGCCGGTCGATGAGCTGTCGCAACCCGTCTGCGCTGAGCCGATAGTTCAGCGGCGTGAACGCGGTGTTCGCACGCGCCGACGAGAACAGCAGCAGCGGGAGCAACACTCCCCCGGTGCCCACGTAGACGACGTGCGACGCCCCAGATGCGGCAATCACGCCCGCGCCGCCATCAGCGAGGTCGCTGAGACCCGCGATGGTCAAACGGATGTCGCCGTCCACCACGGCAACCCGGTCGGGATCACCCGATGACGCCATCTCAAGAAGCAACGAAATGCTCAAAGCCCCTCAGCCTTCACCTGCGAATTGCCGCCTCTTCGCCGTGCCCGGGCAGCGATCCGATTCTAGACCCGGGCCGACTAATCCGATATATAGTTATAGGCTTAGCGCATCTGAGTCAACGCGCACTCCTGTCGGCGCCTGGTTCGACAGTGACGCATGCTGGAGGGAACGCAATGAGCAGCACGCCCGACATCGCCATCATCGGCGTCGGCCTTCATCCGTTCGGGCGGTACGAAGACCGGTCGGCGCTGGAGATGGGCGCTGTGGCGATCAGCAGGGCTCTGCGCGATGCCGGGGTGCACTGGTCGGACGTGGGCAGCCTCTACGCAGGCAGCCTCGAAGTCTCCAATC
>JBAWAV010000200.1:0-6440 GCA_049589475.1 Mycobacterium sp. | reverse complement strand
GCAGCGTGGTCGGCAACAAGGACCTCGAGAAAGAGGGCGAGGCGCAGCAGGACAAGGCTCAGGCGCAGCGTGACGCCGCCAAGAAGGAAGCCGAAGCTGAGGCAGCTCGCGGTGGCGCCGAGGCGGCCGAGAAGCGCCAGCAAGCGCACCAGAACTAGACCTTTAGTCATTGAGGCCCGGTCCGGTCACGGACCGGGCCTCACTGCGGTCTCAGGGGCGCGTGCTCAACCGAACACCGGCAATGCGCGTTTGCGCGCCAGCGCGTCCATCCCCCGCTGAATGCTGTCTTCAACCTCGTGGTACTTGCGGTCGACGTATTCGTCATCGTCGGCACGCGCCGGGTCGTTGTCCAGCTCCACCACAGGCATGAATCGGGTCCGGATCTTGGCCGGTAGCGGCAGCTGTGGCAGCGCCGCGGGCGCTATTCCCCAGGGCAACGAAATCGCCATCGGAAAAACCTTGAGCCGCAACAGCTTATCCAATCGCAGGGCGCGGGAAAGCCGGTCGCCACGGATCAGCACGGGCATGGCATCAGCGCCTCCGACGGTCGCGATCGGCACGACTGGTACACCGGCGCGGATCGCCATCTTCACAAAGCCCTTGCGCCCGGCAAGATTTGCTCGATCACGCTCACTCCACGGACGCAGCGAGTCGACCTCGCCGCCGGGCCAGAGCGCTACATCGTGGCCCTCTGCCAGCGCTGTCGCGATGGCGTCCGGAGCCGCCGGTAGCACGCCCATGGCACGGAAATAACGGCCGAAGCCCGGAATGGCCATCAGCGCATCATGCGCCGTGCCGTGCAGGGTCCGCTCTGTTCCGAATCGCCGCCACCACTGCAGGCCGACGGTCCAGGCGTCCCACACAAACGGCGCGCCGGAATGAATGCCTACCAGCAGGGCCGGCGGTTCGCCGATGTTTTCCCAGCCATCGATCTCCATGCGGAACCAGTAATCCACCAGCAGGTTCCAGAAGAACTTCTGGCGTTGCAGCGCCGTCTCATCTGGACCACTGAGATCCCACTCGCCAGCCCGCTCGGCGACCCAGCCACTCAGCCCCCCGGCTTTGCCGTCACGCCGATCTTCCATCGCGTCTCGAGCTTGCTCAGCTTGGCGCCGTGCCTGCCTCCGCACCTGCGCGGTCCTGTGATCTCCAACACTCATACCGGCCCGCATACCCGATTCGCCACGGGCCAACCCGCGGGGTGACGTTGACGCACTGCTACGGCAAAGAGCCCCGCACGAACCAGCTGATAGGCGGCACTCAGAAGCGGTTTTCCGGGCCGACGACAGCCCATATGGTGCTACCCGCCGCGGTCGCGTGGCGGCCCCAAGTGCGACTGATTGCTGCGACAAGGTCAAGCCCGGAGACTTGACCTTCCTCGGACCTCCGGCGTCCCGGACACCGGTTGGCAACGTGTTGCACGGCCACCGACACGGTCGAGCCGTCGGTTTCCACGCGAAGCAGCAACCCGCCGTCAGTCTCGGTCAGGGCGGCTTCGACGAGTTCGGTAGCCACCGCGGACGCCGTATGGATGAAGTCCGTTCTCGACCAAGTCGTCAGCCACTGCGCGGTCAATTCTCGACTGCGGTGGATGCTGCTTCTGCTCGCCAGCAGCCTGGCGCGGGCGGTCCGCCGATAGCGGCGCATTCCATCGGCGGACAGCTCTCTGACAGCAGATTCCAGCGTGTCGCATACCGGGAGGTAGCGAGTGACACCATTGCGTTGCAGGGCGTTTCGGCCGTTTTCGTGGGCGCACACCAGCCCGATGGGCACGTCCGGCCACTCCGCGACCTGCCAACGGGCGTTGGTGAACACCGCCCACGCCGGCTCTTCTCGGACGTTCAACTTGGTGACGTCGACGATGACGAATCGGGGTTCGTCGAGCGCAGCCTTGACGATGGCGTCGCGCAGGGGGCGGTACGTCGTGCCGTCGAGCACGCCGTCGGTGGTGAGTACTCGAGAATCGGCGACAGCGGTGATCCTGATGCGCAGTTCACTGTGCCGGCGTGCCATGGACCACTCGTATTCCCGGGTTGACGGGGTGCCGGGCGGCCTCCCTGTGTTGCGCCCTTGTCTCAGCGTAGATGCCCGCCCGCCCCCGGAGAGCTCCTTGCTGCACATCAGTCGGGGTTGGCCGATCGCGACGGGCTGGCGGTCAGCGGCCCCGAACCCGGCGATTGTGCTTTTTGATCGCCTCTACGAGTTCCGATTTGGCCATCGTCGACCGTCCGCGGACATCGAGCCGACGGGCGATGTCGAGTAGATGGCGCTTGCTGGCGTTGGCGTCGACGCCCTCGTCCGACGGGATCGGATTGTTCAGGCCGCCGCGCTCGGCACGCTTGTCCGACGGGCCTTTGCGCGGCTTTCGCTCCCAACGGTCGCCGACCTTCTCGAAGCTGTGCTTGAGCGCCGAGTAGGCAACCCGGTGGGCGCGCTCCTCGCTGCCGTACTGTTCGGCAGCCGAGTCGTGCGCTTTGGCGAACGTGCGCTGCGCTCCAGCATCGGAACGTTGCAGCGTGCTTGGCAACTCGCTCTTTTTCGGCTTACCGCTCTTGCTGGATTTCGGCATCGGGATTCTCGCGATCGTCGTGCTGGCACACCCCGGCGGACTGCTTTGCCATGACTCCAGGGAGCCTTGAGGTTTTCCGCGGACTACCCCGTCACGTCGCCGACCAATCCCGAGCCACCCCGAGTTACTTCCTCACGTGCGGGGCAGATGTGCGGACAACAGCCAGGCCGGAAGGGATTTGCGCCCGTTCCCTTCGTCCTGCAGCTCGTCGTGGGGAAACTCCGGACGATCGATGACGCCGAAGTTGCCGTGAATCCGGGCCGGCCGGATCTCGTCGATGACCCAGTACTTCGCGACGACCTCGCGCAGTTCGGCTTCGGTGACCGGATTGGCCGGACCGGTGTGATCTGTCTTGGCGAACACCAACACGAAGTAAGACGCGCCGGGTGCGGCGGCCCGGACGATCGAACGCTGGTAGCCGTCGCGGAGCTCGACGGGCATGGAATGGAACAGCGTGCTGTCCACGATGGTGTCGAATCGGCCTTCGGTACCGGTCGGATAGCTAGAGAAGTCAGTGATGTCGGCCACTTCGAATGACGCTGTTGTCAACCCCTGCTCAGCGGCAGCGGACTTGGCCAATTGGATCGCGGTGGGCGAAGCATCGAGCCCAACGGTGTTGTGGCCCAACGCCGCAAGATGCAGCGACAGCGCCGCCTCGCCGCAGCCGGCGTCAAGAACCTCGCCCTTGATCTTGCCCTGGTCGATGAGCGCGGCAATCTCCGGCTGCGGCTCGCCGAGACTCCACGGCGGTCGGACGCCCGCCCCGAACTCGGCGGCCTCGCCGCGGTAGGCCGGATCGAAATCGAAATCGAACTTCTGCGTTTCAGTCATCCCCCAGATATATCAATGAGCCTGATATATGTCAATATGGTTGACATGGGAACCTCTCAGGACGCGCCGCTTGGCTACTTGCTGCATCAGGCGATGTCGACACTTCGGCCCGAGGTGGCGGCGGCGCTGAGCCCCCTTTGCCTATCGCTGCCCGAATTCGTTTGCATGCGAATGCTTTCCATGAGCCCGGGCGCATCCAGCGCCGAACTGGCTCGGCTGGGCAACGTCTCACCACAGGCAATGAACACCGTGTTGCACCGCCTGGAGGACGCCCAGATGGTGAGCCGGCCCGCGTCAGTGGCATCCGGTCGCGCCCTGCCGGCGTCGCTCACCGGCGAAGGTAGAGCTTTGTTGAGACGCGCCGAATCGGCCGTGCGGGACGCCGACGCCCGCGTGTTGGCCAATCTGTCGGCGGCAGAACAGCGTGAGTTCAAACGAATGCTGGCTGCGCTGGCGCCCGACTAGACATCGTCGATACGCGCCCACGGCTGGGCGTCTTCGAGTTCGTAAGCCAGTTCCAGAAGCCGGCCCTCCAGCCCCGTCGGCGCGGAGAACATCATCCCCACCGGCAAGCCGTTGGCGGACGTCGCCAGCGGCAACGAGATGGCGGGCTCCCCGGTCACGTTCTGCAGCGGGGTGTAGGCGACCCACTCCTCCAAGCGGTCGATGATCTGCTGATAGTCGGCCGTCGGATCGAGATACCCGATCCGGGGCGGCTCGTCGGCCAAGGTCGGCGTCAACACCACGTCGTAGGTACGAGCCAGCCGCGCCGTGTGTCGCCGTGCCCGAGCCAAGCGCACGAGCGCCGCCGGAATGCGGTGCAGATTGCGTCGCGCGTGCCGATCCAGGCCACGTGACAGGTTGTCCAGCCGGCTGACGTCGAACCCGTCTATGGCGCGCCGGTGCTGCTGAATCTGACCCATCGCCAGCAGCCCCCAGTAGAGCACGAAGTCCGAAGCGAAACTGTCTGGCACTGGCGGCTTTTCGAGATGATCGACCCGATGGCCCAGTTCTTCGAGCAGCCCGGCGGATTTCAGCGTCAGTTCGCGCAGCTCGGGACTGCATTCCCGCACGAGCGAGTGCGTGACCATCGCGACCCGCAAGCGCTGCTTGCCTGCGTGCTGCACGTCCCCGATCGGCGGAAGTTTCGGCGCGGGCCAAATGCGTTCGGCCTCAAGGTAAAACGCCGCAGTATCGCGCACCGATCGGCTGAGCACGCCGTTGGCGACGATGCGAATCGGCATCCGACTCACTTCTTTGTCCAGCGGCAACCGGCCACGCGACGGCTTCAGCCCGACAAGGCCGTTGCAGGACGCGGGAATTCGGATCGAGCCGCCGCCGTCGTTGGCGTGGGCGATCGGCACCACGCCGGCGGCGACGAACGCGCCGGAGCCCGATGACGACGCACCCGCGGTGTGGTCGGTGTTCCACGGATTGCGCACCGACCCGAGCCGCGGGTGTTCGGCCGAGGCGCTGAATCCGTATTCGGACATCTGGGTTTTGCCCAGCGGCGTCATCCCGGTCGCCAGATACATGCGCGCGAAATCGCTGTCGGCCTCCGCCGGCCGTGGCGGCCACGCGTCAGTCCCCTGCATCGTCGGCAACCCCGCGACGTCGACGTTGTCCTTGACGAAAGTCGGCACCCCGCTGAACAAGCCGGTCTTCGGCGGTGCTTCGGCGTGCGCCCGGGCCCGATCAAATGCCTCATACGCCAACCCGTTCAGGCCGGGATTGACGGCTTCGGTGCGAGCGATGGCCGCCTCGACGACCTCGGACCTGCCCACACGGCCGGACTTGATCGCCTCGGCCACACCGACGGCGTCGAGGCGGCCGAGCGCGTCGTCCCCGAATGCGTGCACGTGTCGCATTCGGCTGATGCTACTGCTGGCCGACCTCGAAGCGGACGAACCGTGTCACGGTGACACCGGCCTCGTCGAGCAGCGCCTTGACCGTCTTCTTGTTGTCCGACACCGACGGCTGCTCGAGCAACACCACGTCCTTGAAGAACCCGCCCAGTCGGCCTTCCACGATCTTGGGCAGCGCCTGCTCGGGCTTGCCCTCGGCGCGCGAAGTCTCCTCGGCGATGCGCCGTTCGCTGGCCACCACGTCCTCGGGCACGTCCTCGCGAGTCAGGTAGCGGGCCTTGAGTGCGGCGATCTGCAATGCGGCGGTGTGCGCGGCCTCGGCATTGCCACCGGTGTACTCGACCAGCACACCGACGCCCGGTGGCAGGTCCGCCGCGCGCTTGTGCAGGTAGGTCTCGACGGTGCCGTCGAAGTACGCGGCCCGCCGCAACTCGAGCTTCTCCCCGATCTTGGCGGACAGCTCGGCGATGGCCTGCTCGACGGTCTTATCGCCGACCTTGGCTACCTTGAGCGCGTCGATGTCGGCCGCCTTGGCCGCAGCGGCGGCGCTAACGACCTCTTCGGCGAGTTGCTGGAACTCCGCGTTCTTTGCGACGAAGTCGGTCTCGCTGTTCAGCTCGATCAAAGCGCCGTCTTTGGCGGCGACCAGGCCCTCGGCGGTGGCCCGCTCGGCGCGCTTGCCGACGTCTTTGGCGCCCTTGATCCGCAGCGCCTCAACCGCCTTGTCGAAGTCACCGTCGGTTTCGGACAGTGCGTTCTTGCAGTCCAGCATGCCGGCGCCGGTCAGCTCACGAAGCTTCTTGACGTCCGCAGCGGTGAAGTTGGCCAATGCTCAGCCTTTCCTACGAGGGGTCTGGTGTTGATTCGGTGGCGACCGCGGCGGCTTGCTCCGCCGGGGCCGCGGATGCGGTGGCCGAAGCCAGCAGCTCCTGCTCCCATTCGGCCAGCGGCTCGGCGGCTTCCGCCTCGGGCTTGCCGTCGTCACGACCGACACCGGCGCGGGCCTTCAGGCCCTCGGCCACCGCCGAAGCGATCACCTTGGTCAGCAGGGCCGCCGAGCGGATGGCGTCGTCGTTGCCCGGAATCGGGTAGTCCACCTGGTCGGGGTCGCAGTTGGTGTCCAGGATCGCGATCACCGGGATGCCCAGCTTGATGGCTTCCGAGACCGCGAGGTG
>JBAWAV010000199.1:0-15432 GCA_049589475.1 Mycobacterium sp. | reverse complement strand
GGCCAGCACCACCGCGTCGGCGCGCCACACACCGCCGGCGTCGTCGCGCAGCGTCCAACCCGGCCCGGCCGATTCGATGCTCTGCACCGCCGACTGCACCCACGCCGGCCGGGCGCGACGGACCAGTTCGGCGACCAGCACGCCGTAACCGCCGCTCACCGCGCCGAATACCGGGCCCGCGGTGACGCTCAGCAGCGCGGCGCGGACCGCCTCGGTCAGGTTGGCGGCCCCGCGGTCCAGCACAGTAGCCAGGGTCGGCGCGGCCGAACGCAGCCCGATGGTCGCGGCCGATCCGGCGTAGACACCGCTGAGCATCGGGTCGACCGAGCGGGCCACCACCTGCTCACCGAACCGGTCTCGTACCAGCTCGCCCACGGCCGGATCGCCGCCGGACTGCCAGTGAAGCGGTCGACTCGACTCCGATGCGATCTGGGCGAGAGTGGCGTCGTTCACCAGACCGGCCATTGATTCCGCGGACGACGGGATGCCGTTGAGCGTGGCAGGCGGTAGCGGGTGCAGCCGGTCCTGGCTGTAGATCAGCGGGCGCGCTCCGGTGGTGCCGACTTGCCAATTGGCAAGGCCCAATTCGTCCAGCAGCGCGGGCATCTCGGGCCGGCGTACCACGAACGCCTCGGCGCCGATGTCGGTCGGAACGCCGCCGACCAACTCGGTGCGCAGCACGCCACCGAGCCGGTCCCCCGGTTCGAACAGCGTGATGCTCGCCTCGTCGCCCGCGGTCAGCCGCAGCCGATAAGCCGCGACCAGACCCGAAATTCCGCCGCCGACAACACAATACGATCGGGTGCTGGACGTCATAGCGAATGCACCAACGACACCAGATCGGTCAGCATGCCGGGATCGGTTTCCGGCAGCACCCCGTGACCGAGGTTGAAGATGTGACCGGCCGCGCCCGCGTCCACCGCGCGCCGGCCGTCGTCGACCACTCCACGCGCCGCCTGCTCCACCGCCGGCCAGCCCGCCATCAGCACCGCCGGATCAAGATTGCCCTGCAACGCCTTTCCTGCCTCGACCCGGGCAGCCGCATCGACAAGCGAAGTCCGCCAATCGACTCCGACCACCGTCGCTCCGGCGCTCGACATGGCGCCCAGCAGTTCGGCGGTGCCGACGCCGAAGTGCGTCATCGCCACGCCGTACTCGGCCAGGGTGGCGAACACCCGTGCGCTGTGCGGCAGCACGTAGCGGCGGTAGTTCGCCAGCGACAGCACACCGGCCCACGAATCGAACACCTGGATCGCGTCCACCCCGGCGTCGAGTTGAACCCGTAGGAACGCGATGGTGAGGTCGGTCAGCTTCTCCATCAGCGTGTGCCAGCAGGACGGCTCGGCCAGCATCATCGCCTTAGTGCGGGTGTGGTTGCGGCTCGGGCCGCCTTCGACCAGGTAGGACGCCATGGTGAACGGCGCGCCGGCGAACCCGATCAGCGGCACATCGCTCAACGCCCCCACGAGCAGCGAGACAGCATCCGAGACTGGTTGCACACCTTGCGGTTCCAGAGGTTTCACGGCGTCGACGTCGGCGGCGGTACGCACCGGCGCTGCGATGACAGGGCCGACGTCGGGAACGATGTCCACGTCGATGCCGGCACCACGCAGCGGGACCACGATGTCGGAGAACAGGATTGCGGCGTCGACATCATGCCGACGGACCGGCTGCAACGTGATCTCGGTGATCAGTTCAGCGTCGAAACAGGCCGCCATCATGCTGTTCTGCGCCCGCAGCGCCCGGTACTCCGGCAGCGAACGGCCGGCTTGCCGCATGAACCACACCGGCACCCGGTTCGGCTTGCGGCCGCCGGCCGCGGCCAGGTACGGCGATTCGGGGAGCGTGCGACGTTGACTCATCAGGGTCAATGCTGCCACGACCCGCATCGGAAGCTGCCGGGTGCGGGCGCCAGCGCCGCGGCCCGTGCGTAACCTCGTCGTCGATAACGTCCGCGAGGCAGATGTCAGGAGCCGGGATGCCCGTTCGCTACGCACCAGTCAGCTACGACGAGTTCCCGAGCCTGCGGATCGAACGCGCCGACAAGCATGGTCAAGACGGCGTACTGCACGTCATTCTCGATGCGCCCGGGCTCAACTCGGTGGGCCCGCAGATGCACCGCGATCTCGCCGACATCTGGCCCGTCATCGGTCGTGACCCCGACGTGCGTGCGGTGCTGGTCCGCGGCGAGGGCAAAGCCTTCTCCTCTGGCGGCAGCTTCGACCTGATCGACGAGACCATCGGCGAGTTCGACGACCGGATGCGGATCATGCGCGAGGCCCGCGACCTGGTGCTCAACATGGTCAACCTGGACAAACCCGTGATCTCGGCCATTCACGGAGCGGCCGTCGGCGCGGGTTTGGTGGTGGCGCTGCTGGCCGACGTGTCGGTCGCCGGCCGCAACGCGAAGATCATCGACGGTCACACCAAACTCGGCGTCGCCGCCGGCGATCACGCCGCTATCTGCTGGCCGCTGTTGGTCGGGATGGCCAAGGCCAAGTACTACCTGCTGACATGCGCGCCGCTGTCCGGCGCGGAAGCGGAGCGCATCGGGTTGGTGTCGCTCTGCGTGGACGACGACGAGGTGCTCGCGACCGCGACGGGCATCGCGGAAGATCTGGCGCACGGCGCGCAGTCGGCGATCCGCTTCACCAAACACAGCCTCAATCACTGGTATCGGATGTTCGCGCCGGCCTTCGAAACCTCCCTGGGCCTGGAGTTTCTGGGTTTCGGTGGGCCCGATGTACGGGAGGGCCTGGCCGCCCACCGGGAGAAGCGGTCAGCCCGGTTCACCTCGGACTGACCGGTCCCGGAGCGTGGCGGCGCCGGCAAAACGGCGCGCCTGTGACCGCGTGTCCACGGATGGGTCTAGCGTCAGATGTTGTGACCCGCCAGCAACGATGCGGTGCGGAGCGACGAACAGCAGCGGCGCCCGTGATCTTGAAGCGCGCCATGCATCGAGAGCGGGGGCGGGACGAGGAGGAGCGCCGCCGATGACAACAACAGCCGAACCGGTCCCGTTTCGCGACGCGGTGGCGGCGATGAGCGGGGCCAGCGTGCGACCGGAGATCGAGCTGGGCCCGATCCGGCCTCCGCAGCGCCTCGCGCCGTACAGTTACGCACTCGGCGCCGAGGTCAAACGTCCCGAGCTGGACATCGTCCCCGAGCGGTCCGACGGCGACGCGTTCGGCCGGCTGATCCTGCTCTACGACCCGGACGGAGCCGACGCATGGGACGGCACCATGCGGCTGGTGGCCTACATCCAGGCCGACCTGGACTCCACCGAAGCCGTCGACCCGCTGCTGCCCGAAGTGGCGTGGAGCTGGCTGGTCGAAGCGCTCGACGCGCGCGCCGAGCAGGTCACCGCCCTAGGCGGCACGGTCACCGCCACCAGCTCCGTGCGGTACGGGGACATCTCCGGCCCGCCACGCGCCCACCAGCTTGAGCTGCGCGCGTCGTGGACGGCGCTCACCACGGACATCGGCACCCACGTCGAAGCGTTTTGCGAGGTGCTCGAACACGCCGCGGGCCTGCCACCGGTCGGGGTAACCGACCTGGGCACGCGGTCCCGCGTCTGACATGACTGATCCGACAGCCGATACTCCCGACAGCGCCGAACCGGACGTCACACAGCTGCTCCACCCTGCCGACGGCGTGCCCGACCTGTCCGTGTCGACCGGCGAAATCAAGGCTGCGGCCGCGTTGCTGGCCGGCGGCCACGGTCCGTTCGCCGTCGACGCCGAGCGTGCCTCGGGTTTCCGGTACTCCAATCGCGCTTACCTGATCCAGATTCGGCGCGCCGGTGCCGGGTCGGTGCTCGTCGACCCGGTCAGCCACGGCGGCGACTCGATGACCGTGCTGGCGCCCGTCGCCGAAGTGCTGGCAACGGACGAGTGGATTCTGCACGCGGCCGATCAGGACCTGCCGTGTCTGGCCGAGGTCGGCATGCGGCCACCGGCGGTGTATGACACCGAGCTGGCCGGCCGGCTGGCCGGCTTCGATCGGGTCAATCTCGCAGCGATGGTGCAGCGTCTGCTCGGCTTGGGT
Organism: Mycobacterium sp.; assembly: GCA_049589475.1. Taxonomy (GTDB): domain Bacteria; phylum Actinomycetota; class Actinomycetes; order Mycobacteriales; family Mycobacteriaceae; genus Mycobacterium. The sequence goes on along the minus strand of JBAWAV010000199.1, from coordinate 11,385 downwards.
CTGGCGAAGGGACACGGCGCCGCCGACTGGTCCAAGCGTCCGCTGCCCGCGGCCTGGCTCAACTACGCGGCACTCGATGTCGAAGTGCTCATCGAGCTGCGCGAGGCGGTCGCAGCTGTGCTGGCCGAGCAAGGCAAAACCGCTTGGGCCGCAGAAGAATTCGATTACCTTCGGACATCTGCCGGTGTGGCTACCCCGTTGACCCGCCGCGACCGCTGGCGTCGTACGTCCGGCATCCACAAAGTGCGCCACCAGCGCGGCCTGGCGGCCGTTCGCGAATTATGGACCGTGCGTGACGAAATCGCCCAGCGTCGTGACATCGCACCGGGGCGCATCCTGCCCGACTCGGCAATCATCGACGCCGCGACCGCCGACCCGAAGACCCTCGACGATCTGGTCGCATTGCCGATCTTCGGCGGCCGCAGGCAGCGCCGCAGCGCCTCGACCTGGCTGGCCGCATTACAGACAGCGCGGGAAAACCCCGGCCCCGCGGAGGAAACCGAACCGCCCAACGGTCCACCGGTCCCGGCCCGCTGGGCCAAGCGCAGACCCGAGGCTGCCGTGCGTCTCGATGCAGCACGTGCCGCGTTGCGCGACGTGTCGACGCGAGTCTCAGTGCCCGCCGAGAATCTGGTGACACCGGAACTGGTGCGACGGCTGTGCTGGGACTGGGAGCCCACCGGCGACGATACGAAGGCGATCGACGACTTCCTGACGGCCGGACAGGCCCGTCAGTGGCAACGTGAGCTCGTGGTCCCTGTGTTGGCCGTCGCATTGCGGCCGACGCCGGACGACGTCAGTCCAGATGTTCGCTGATCTCGGACCCGGATTCCACGTCGCCCGAGAGCGCAGCCACCCATCCGGTGATCCGGCGGGCCACGTCCTGGTCGGTCAGACCGGCATCGGCGAGCACCTCACCGCGCGATGCGTGATCGAAGAATTGCTGCGGCAGCCCGACGTCGCGGCACGGCACGTCGATCTCGTTGCGGCGCAACGCGGCTGACACGGCCGAACCGATGCCACCCGCTACGCCGTTGTCTTCCAGCGTGACGACGACTTTGTGCGCGACCGCAAGCTCGGCAACCGCGTCCGATACCGGCAGCACCCACCGCGGGTCGATCACCGTCACGCCGATGCCCTGGTTGTGCAGCCGCTCAGCAACTTTGAGGGCCATCGACGCAAACGCCCCGACCGCCACCAGCAGCACGTCGGCACCAAACCCTTCGGCCGGGACCGCGAGCACGTCCACGCCGGATTTCCGCTGCAGCGCTGGGACATCCTCGCCGACATCACCTTTCGGGAACCGGATCGCGGTGGGACCATCGTCGATGTCGAGTGCTTCGCCGAGTTCCTCGTGCAGCCGGGCGCCGTCGCGCGGCGCCGCCACTCGCATCCCGGGGACGATGCCCAGTATCGACATGTCCCACATGCCGTTGTGGCTGGCGCCATCCGGCCCGGTGACTCCGGCCCGGTCCAGCACCATGGTCACCGGCAGCTTGTGCAGCGCCACGTCCATCATGATCTGGTCGAAAGCCCGGTTCAGGAACGTCGAATAGATCGCGACCACCGGATGCATCCCGCCGATGGCCAATCCGGCCGCCGAGGTCACGGCGTGCTGCTCGGCGATGCCGACGTCGAACATCCGATCCGGGAAGCGTTCTCCGAATGCCGTCAACCCCGTGGGACCCGGCATGGCCGCGGTGATCGCAACGACGTCGCGGCGCTTGGCCGCGTACTCGATCAGCGACTCGGTGAAGGTCGCGGTCCAACTCGGGCCCGGGATCTTGGTGGCCAGCCCGGTTGCCGGGTCGATCACACCGCACGCGTGCATCTGGTCGGCCTCGTCATCTTCGGCCGGCCCGTAGCCGCGGCCTTTTTGGGTGACAACGTGCACGATCACCGGACCGCCGAATCCGCGGGCACGGCGCAGCGCGGCCTCGACGGCCTGCTCGTCATGACCGTCGACCGGCCCAACGTATTTCAGCCCCAGATCGGTGAACAGCAGCTGCGGTGAAAGTGCGTCCTTCACACCGACTTTGATGCTGTGCATGAACTGGTAGGCCACGTCGCCGAGCAGCGGCATACCGCGCACTGCGTTGCGGCCGCGCTTGAGCAGATGCTCGTAGCCGGGCTGCAGACGCAGCATCCCGAGGTGGTTGGCCAGGCCGCCGAACGTCGGCGCGTAGCTGCGGCCGTTGTCGTTGACGACGACCACCACCGGTCGGCGGGCCGCCGCGATGTTGTTCAACGCCTCCCAACACATCCCCCCGGTCAGCGCGCCGTCGCCGACCACGGCCACCACATGCCGGTTGCGGTGTCCCGTCAGCTCGAAGGCCTTGGCCAGCCCGTCGGCGTAGGACAGCGCCGCGCTGGCGTGGCTCGACTCGACCCAGTCGTGTTCGCTCTCGGCGCGCGACGGATAACCGGACAGGCCACCCTTTTTGCGCAGGGTTTCGAAGTCCGAGGCGCGACCGGTCAGCATCTTGTGCACGTAGGACTGGTGCCCGGTGTCGAAGATGATCGGGTCGTGCGGCGAATCGAACACGCGGTGTATCGCGAGGGTCAGCTCCACGACGCCGAGATTGGGCCCGAGGTGGCCGCCCGTCGCGGCGACTTTGTGAATCAGAAAATCGCGAATCTCGTCGGCCAGATCCTGCAAGTCTGCTTGCGAAAAGTGCTGCAGATCGGCGGGCCCACGGATCTGTTCAAGCATTTCGACATTCTACGCACGGCCGTCGGCGCAATGCGTAGAGCTGCGGAGATGCCCTACAACACCCAGACCACCAACGCTCAGCCGAAGCACAGGCAATCCTGTTAACGTAATCCCCGGTGAGCCGGGAAGCCTGGTCGGCGTCGATTTGTGCTGTCCGGCCCTTCCTGTCATTTAGGCGATTCAGGAGTGCATGATGATTTGCACGGTCGACGCGACCGCGCCGAGCAGGCGGAAGTTAATTTGGGCGGCGTAATCACGGCGTCGCGCATACTAGACGCGGCTCCCAAATCCCCAGCGCCCCTTCGCCGCCCATGCTGAGCAAGGGGCGTATTCGACGGCCGGACGGCCGATGAGCGCCCTTTTTCACGCCATTTACGCCTCGGCAGTGTTCGTGGTGGCCTATGTGCTGATCGCCACCGAGCGATTCAACAAGACGTTGGTCGCGCTCGCCGGCGCGACGCTGATGTTCTTCTTGCCGCTGATCAATTCCGAGGAGGTCTTCTACTCTCGAGGGACCGGGATCAACTGGGACGTCCTGTTTCTGCTTCTCGGCATGATGATCATCGTCAGCGTGGTGAAGCAGACCGGCGCGTTCGAATATGTGGCGATCTGGTCGGCCAAACGCGCCAAGGGCTCCCCGCTGCGGATCATGATCCTGCTGATGATTGTCACCGCCCTGGGAACGGCCGTCTTGGACAACGTGACCACGGTTTTGCTGATCGCGCCGGTAACCCTGCTGGTGTGCGACCGGCTCGCGGTCAATCCGGCACCCTTCCTGGTCATCGAAGCTCTCACCGCCAACATCGCCGGTGCGGCGACCCTGGTCGGCGACCCGACCAGCATCATCATCGGTACCGGGGCGCACCTGAGCTTCATCGAGTTCTCGGCCAACATGGCGCCCGCCGTGTTGCTCGTGCTCGTCGGCTTGGTGGCGATACTGCCCCGGCTGTACCCGGGCTTCTTCGTCGCCGATCCCGAACGCATCGCCGATGTGATGGCACTGGACGAGAAGGAGGCGATCCGCGACCGCAAATTGCTGCTGCAGTGCGTCGCCGTGCTCGCCCTGGTGTTCGCCGCGTTCGTCCTGCATCAAGTGATTCACATGGAGCCGTCGCTGATTGCGATGGCCGGCGCCGGCATCCTGATCCTGGTCTCCGGCATGGAACGCGAGTTCTACCTGTCCAGCGTCGAATGGGAAACGCTGCTGTTCTTCGCGGGGCTGTTCATCATGGTCGGCGCTCTGGTGAAAACCGGCGTCATCAACACCTTGGCCGAGCACGCCAGCCACATCGCCCGCGGCGACGCGTGGAGAGCGACGATTCTCATCCTCACGGTGTCGTTCACCGTGGGCAGCTTCATCAACAATGTGCCCTACGCCGCCGCGATGACGCCGATCGTCGGCCAGTTCGCTTCCACCATCCCGGGCCTCGGCAACTCGGGTGTGCTGTGGTGGGCGCTGCTGCTGGGCACCGTCCTGGGCGGCAATCTCACCGCCGTGGGCGCGAGCGCCAACGTGGTTGCGGTGGGAATTGCGAAACGCACCGGTCACCCCGTCTCGTTCTGGGACTTCACCAAACGAGGAGCGGTCGTGACAGCGATGTCGTTCGTACTGTCCCTTGGTTATCTGTGGCTGCGCTACTTCGCCTTGGCGTAGTTGGCCCCGCTACAGGCAGGTAAACCCGTCGACCAAGCCGCTCTTCCGACCGCCGGCGGACGTATCGTGACTGAGTGCGAGCAGAGGATCTCGACGAGCAATTCCCGATCGTGCCGGTGGATTCGGACGCCTCCGACGCGGCACGTCTGCTCGCCGAGCACAATCTGCCGGGCCTCGTTGTCACCGACGCCGCCGGCAAGCCGCACGCGATTCTGCTGGCCTCTGAGATGCTCCGCCTCGTTTTACCGCGCTACGTGCAACACGACCTGACGCTGGCGGGCGTCGTGGGTGACGCACCGGCCGACGACGCCGGCCCGAATCTGGCCGGCAAGACGGTGGCCGACATCCTGCCCGAAAAGCCGCGCACCATCCCCTCAGTCGACGTGCGCGACGGCCTCATCAAGGTGGCCGCCGAGATGGCACAACTCCGGATCCCGCTGATCGCCGTCACTCAGAACGGCAAGCTGCACGGCGTCATTACCGCTTCGCGCCTGCTGGCCGCGGCGCTCAAATCGTGAGCGCCGCTTGTGTCTCAGGTCCACGACGAACTCGAACATAGCCTGAGAGTTCGTTTACACCCCACCTATTAACCGAAAGCCGCAGACGCAAGTATTGTGACGGGTGTGCGGGCAGAGGATCTCGACGAGAAGTTTCCGGTTGTAAAGATCGACTCAGCCGCGCTCGACGCGGTTCGCCTGCTCGCAGAGCACCGGCTGAACGGTCTCGTGGTCGTCACCGACACATCGGAAACGCCGTTCGCCGTGTTGCCTGCCTCCCAAGTCGTGCGCTTCATCGTGCCCGGCTATGTGCAGGACGATCCCGGGCTGGCCAGCGTGGTGACCGAATCGATGGCCGACCACGCGGCAGAAAAGCTGAGCGGCAAGACAATTCGCGACATGCTACCCAAGCAACGCCAGCACATACCGGTCGCTGAAGCCGACGACACCATCATCGAGGTGGCCGAGGTCATGGCGCGCCTGCGGAGTCCGCTGGTCGCTGTCGTCAAGGACGGCAAATTGCACGGCGTGATCACGGCGTCCCGACTACTGTCCGCAGCCCTCAAGGAATAGCCGGCCGTTCGCAGGCCTGGCAATACCGAACGGCCACACTCCAAGCAAGCCTGAGGATCTCGTGGTGCCTGGAGCAGGCTCAGCTCAAATATCGACAGGTCCTGTTATAGGCTCACCGAGTGCCCAAGACGTCGTGGAGGAGCTTCCGGTCGTGAGCATCAAGGCCGAAGTCCTGGAAGATTGATCGGGCGTCGAGGTCGGCGCCGATGACGTATTTCGCGATCGCGGTCTTCATCGCCGCATACGCAGCCATCATCAGCGAGCGTTTCAACAACGCCACCGTGGCACTCGTCGGCGCGGGCCTGATGATACTGCTGCCGGTGATCGAGTCCCGCGATGTTTTTTACTCCCAGGCCAGCGGAATCGATTGGGACGTCATCTTTTTGATGTTGGGCATGATGATCATCGTCAGCGTCCTGCGCCAGACCGGGGTATTCGAATACGCGGCCATCTGGGCCGTCAAACGCGCCAAAGGCTCTCCGCTGCGGATCATGATCATACTCACGCTGGTCATGGCACTCGCCTCGGCTTTGCTGCCCAACGTGGTCTCGGTGCTGCTCATAGCCCCGGTCACCCTGCTGATCTGCGAACGCTTGGCGATCAACCCGGTCCCGCTGCTGATCGCCGAAGTGTTCGCTTCCAATATCGGCGGTACCGCCACGCTGGTCGGCGATCCACCCAACATCATCATCGGCGCCCGTCAACACCTTTCGTTCAACGCATTTCTGTTCAACATGGCGCCGGTCGTGATCATCATCATGCTCGTCTTCGTGGCGATGACGCCGCTGATGTTCCGTGGCCTGTCCACAGTCGACCGCGAGCGGATCGCCGACGTGATGGCGGTGGACGAGCGTGAAGCTTTGCAAAACCGCCCTCTGCTGATCAAATGCGGCGCTGTCATGGTTCTGGTGTTCGCGGGTTTCATCGTCTCGGAAGCAATCCACGTCCAGCCATCGCTGGTGGCGCTGCTGGGCGCCGGCGTTCTCATCCTGACATCGGGATTGGAACAATCCGACTATCTGTCCAATGTCGAATGGGACACGCTGCTGTTCATAATCGGCCTCTTCGTCATGGTCGGCGCGCTTTTCAAAACCGGCGTGATCAAAACACTCGGTGAGATGGCGGCAGACGCCACCGGCGGCAATGTGCTGGTGACGACGATGCTGATCCTGGGCGTTTCGATGTTGCTGTCCGGCATCATCGACAACGTGCCGTACGTGGCCACCATGACGCCGATCGTCGGCCACCTGGCATCAGCCATTCCGGGTCAGGCGCACCACGACGTCATGTGGTGGTCGTTGGCGCTCGGCGGCGACCTCGGCGGCAACCTCACCGCCGTGGGGTCCAGCGCCAACATCGTGATGATCGGCATCGCGATGAGGTCGGGCAACCCCATCTCGTTTTGGCAATTCACCCGCAAGGGCGTGCTGGTGACCGCGATGTCGACTGTCCTGTGCGCTTTGTATCTGTGGCTGCGCTATTTCGTCCTGAGTTGAGCGCCTGACGCCATGACCGCTAAGAGCGCGTAAAGATTTCACCGCACCCGCGCTGGCAATCCGCTACCGATCCGGTGCATTACCTGCGGCTTTCGCCCGCTGTGAACGAAAGAGCCGTCCGAATGCATGCATAGCGTTCCTATAGGCTGCCGTGCGTGCGCGCGGAGGAGATCGTGGACGAGTTCCCGGTTGTCGACATCGACTCGCCCGCGCGCGACGCGGTGAAACTGCTCGTCGAATATCGGCTGAGCGGACTGGTAGTCGGCACGGACACCTCCCATACGCCCTACGCGGTGCTACCCGCCTCCCAGGTGGTCCGCTTCCTGGTGCCCGCCTATGTGCAGGACGACCCCGGTCTGGCCAGGGTGCTGACCGAATCGATGGCTGACCATGCTGCGGATAAACTGAGCGGCAAGACAATTCGCGACCTGTTACCGCACAAGGCTCAGCAGGTACCGGTGGTCGACGCCGATGACACCATCATCGAAGTGGCCGAGGTCATGTCGCGCCTGCACAGCCCGCTGGTGACCGTGGTCAAAGACGGCAAACTTTTCGGGGTGATCACGGCATCGCGCCTTCTAGCCGAGGCCCTGAAACAGTGACCGGGCGTTTGGCGGAGAGGCAGCGATGACACCGACGACGATCATGATGTATCTGGCCGTCACGATATTCGTCGTCTCCTACGCATTCATCATCAGCGAGCGCTTCAACAAGACCACGGTCGCACTGGTCGGCGCCGGCATGATGATCATTTTGCCGGTGGTCGATTCGCCGGATGTGTTCTACTCCCAGGAGACCGGAGTCGACTGGGACGTCATCTTTTTGATGATGGGCATGATGATCATCGTCAGCATCCTGCGCCAAACCGGCGTTTTCGAATACGCGGCCATCTGGGCCGCCAAACGCGCCGGCGGGTCTCCGCTGCGCATCATGATCTTGCTGATGCTGGTGATGGCGGCGGCGTCGGCACTGCTACCCAACGTGGTCTCGGTGCTGTTGATCGCACCGGTGACCTTGCTGGTATGTGACCGGTTGGAAATCAATCCGGTGCCGCTGTTGATGGCCGAAGTGTTCGCGTCCAACATCGGCGGTGCCGCCACACTGGTCGGCGACCCGCCCAACATCATTATCGGCGCGCGCAAAGGCCTGTCGTTCAACGCCTTCCTGTTCAACATGGCACCGATCGTGCTCATCGTCATGCTGGTCTTCGTCGCGATCACGCCGTTGCTGTTCCGGGGCTTCTCAGCAGTTTCACCCGAGCGAGTCGCAGATGTCATGGCGCTGGAGGCGGGCGAATTGCTAAGCGATCGCAGGCTGTTGATCAGATGTGGCGCGGTCATGACGCTGGTCTTCGTGGGGTTCGTGGTGTCCCCGGCCATTCATATTCAGCCGTCGCTGGTGGCGCTGCTGGGTGCCGGCGCCCTCATCCTGATCTCGAAGATGGAGAAGTCCGACTATCTGTCCAACGTCGAATGGGACACACTGCTGTTCATTGTCGGCCTGTTCATCATGGTCGGCGCGTTGCTCAAAACCGGCGTCATCGAACATCTGGGCAATCTAGCGGCCAACGCCACCGGGGGCAGTCCGCTGTTTACGACGATGGGCATCCTCGGCGTGTCCACGCTGGTGTCCGGCATCATCGACAACGTCCCGTACGTGGCCACCATGACGCCGATCGTCACGCACCTTGCCAATGCAATGCCACACCAGGAGCACGGCAACGTGCTCTGGTGGTCGTTGGCCCTCGGCGGTGATCTGGGCGGCAACCTCACCGCCGTGGGATCCAGCGCCAACATCGTGATGATCGGCATCGCCTTGAGATCCGGCTATTCGATCTCGTTCTGGGAGTTCACCCGCAAAGGCATCGTGATCACCGCGGTCTCGACGGTGCTGTGCGGGTTCTATTTGTGGCTGCGCTACTTCGTCCTCGCCTGAGGCGCGCGTCAGCGCGTAACAGCGCGACGCATTCGATGTGATGCGTCAGCGGAAACGAATCGAACACCCGAATCTCGCCGACGGTGTAGCCGTGGCTCTGGTACAAGCCGATATCGCGGGCGAATGACGCTGCCTCGCAACCGATGTGCACTATTCGCGGGACCTCGGCCGCGGCCAGCAGCTCGATCACCTCACGTCCGGCGCCGGCCCGCGGTGGGTCCAGCACGGCAACATCGGCGGTGCCGCGCTGAGCGGTCAACACCCGGCGCACCGAATCGCTGATCACCCGCACCTGCGGCAGATCGGTCAGCGTCGTGCGCGCCGCCCGGGAAGCGGCTCGTGCGCTGTCGACGCTGACCACCTGACCGGACTCCCCCACCGCGTCACCCAGCGCCGCGGCGAAAACCCCGACCCCGCCGTAGAGATCCCATGCCGTCATGCCAGGACCGAGTTGCGCCCAGTCGCTGACCAACTCGCTGTAGGTCTGCGCGGCGTGGCGATGGGCCTGCCAGAACGTAGTCACCGGAACCTGCCAGCTGTGCCGGCCGACCCGCTGCAGTCCGTGATAGCTGCCCTCGATCACCTCTGTCGCGTTGCGCCGGCCCTGTCGCACCGTGCGTGCCACATGGCGCTGACCGTCATCGTCGACGACGACATGAACGTGTGCGCCCGGCGGCCATTCGGTGGCCGCCAGGCCGTCGACCATCCCGGCCGGCAGCTGACCGCAGCCGAGGTCGGCGACCAGCTCGTCGCTGTGGTGCCGATGAAAGCCGGCGCGGCCGTCAGCGCCGACGTCCAGCTTGATCCGGGTGCGCCAACCCGTCGCTCCGTCGTCCGACAGCGGATGTACCGCCTCATGCCACTGGTAATCGCCCAGGCGGGCAAGCTGATTGGAGACCACTTCGGATTTCAGTGCGCGCGCTGCCGCCGGCTCGACAAAAGCCAGATCGCAGCATCCGGCCCCGTCCACACCGGCGATCGGGCACAGCGACGCCCTGCGGTCGTTCGAGGGCTCGAGCACTTCGATCGTTTCGGCGTGCCAGTAGGAACCCCGGTCCGCGGTGACCCGCACCCGCACCCGCTCGCCGGGCAGCGCGTAGCGGACGAACACCACCCGGCCGTCGTGACGTGCCACGCAACTGCCCCCGTTGGCCGGCGGACCTACGGTCAGCGTCAGTTCCGCGAGAGCCGGCGGCGCATCGGCGGTCAATCGAAGATCCCCCGCCGCGCATCGCCGGGAGCCGCATGCGGATGCATCGTCTTGAGCCGCTCCGACGAATTGAGTTGCCAGGGAACCGAGGTCACCATCACCCCGGGCATGAACAGTAGTCGGCCTTTGAGCCGAAGTGCGCTCTGGTTGTGCAGCACGTGCTCCCACCAATGCCCCACCACATACTCCGGGAGAAACACCGTCACCACGGTGCGCGGCGACTCCTTGCTCACCCGCTTGACGTAATCGAGTATCGGACGGGTGATCTCGCGGTAGGGCGATGCGATGACCTTCAGCGGGACGCTGATGTCGGTGTCTTCCCATCGGCGAACCAGCGTGCGGGTTTCAACGTCGTCGACGCTGACGGTCACGGCCTCCAGCACATCGGGCCGGGTTGCACGCGCATAGGCCAGCGCGCGCAGCGTCGGTAGATGCAGCTTCGACACCAGCACCACGGCGTGGTTGCGGCTGGGTAGGACGACGTCTTCATCCTCGACGTTCTGCTCATGCAGTTCCCGGGAGACCGCGTCGTAGTGCTTGCGAATCAGCTTCATCACGACAAAGAGCATTGCCATGGCCACAATTGCGATCCAGGCGCCGGCAAGAAATTTGGTGACCATGACGACGAGCAGCACCGCGCCGGTCGCGATGAAGCCGATGGTGTTGACGACGCGGGAGCGCATCATCGTTCGCCGCGCAGCCGAATCGGTTTCGTCGCGCAACAATCGAGTCCAGTGCCGGACCATGCCGATTTGGCTGAGCGTGAAAGAAATGAACACCCCGACGATGTAGAGCTGGATCAGCGCGGTGACCTGCGCCCGGAACGCGATGATCGCCGCGAGCGCGGCCAGCGCCAGGAACACGATGCCGTTGGAGAACGCCAGCCGGTCGCCGCGAGTGTGCAACTGGCGGGGCAGGTAGCTGTGCTGCGCCAGCACCGATCCCAAGACCGGGAATCCGTTGAAGGCCGTGTTGGCCGCGAGCACCAGGATGAGCGCGGTCACCACGGCGATCAGCACGAAGCCGATCTGGAAGCTGCCGAACACGGCCTGCGCGATCTGAGCGACCAGAGTCTTCTGCTGATAGTCGTGCGGTATGCCGGCGAGCTGCGCGGCGGGATTGTCGACGACTTGAACCCGGGTCTCCTTGGCCAGCAGGATGATGCCCATGAACAGGCCGACCGCGATGGTGCCGAGCAGTAGCAGCGTCGTTGCCGCGTTGCGCGACTTGGGTTTTTGAAAGGCCGGCACCCCGTTGCTGATCGCCTCGACACCGGTGAGCGCCGCACAGCCCGACGAGAACGACCG
>JBAWAV010000198.1:0-9140 GCA_049589475.1 Mycobacterium sp. | reverse complement strand
GTCTGCTCCGGTGCTTCTGCCCTTTCACGAAGTTTCGGTTCAGTCGTCGATGTGCGTCGGCGGATCGGCGAAGCCGAGATCCCAAGGATGCTGATCAGGACCCATCACATCGCAGCGCCTGTCGGGTACAAGGAAGGAACTGGCGCCGCTGTACATCAAGTGGGCGACTGCCACGCAACGTTGCCAGCTGCCGTCAGGTTGGACGGGTCCATCGCACTTGCTGATAACGGGTCCGCCGTACTGACAGCCGGCGCTGGCCGTCGGCGCTGAGGCGATGAGGTCTGCGACCATAAGCACGGCAGCCACTCCTCCGACGATGCAGCGCTTCATGGTTGTCTCCCGTCGCATTGGCCGCCGGGACGTCGCCGAGTACTCGGGGTCGCAATACCTTCGACGGGCCAGTCAGCAAGCAAATGACGCTACCGATTATGTTGCCGGTTTTTGCTCCCTTCGGGGTCGTGATCCGAAGCATCGCGACGATTAGGAAACACCACGGCGAACACAGGATTTGCGTGTTTGCCATCAGCGATTGGATTGCAACGACGAGACCGTCGACGCCACGACAGCGGATTACGGTGTCGGATTGGTTATGGTGAACGCCCTGAGCCGGTGGTGGCACCGGCTCACTCAAATACTCTCTGTTGCTCACCTTGCTGCGGATTAACGCTTATTGGGACGCGCGTCTCTCGGCCAGCCGCCCAAAGTGCGCCGTCGTCGCCTCAAAAGTCTTCCGCACTGTTCCCCCCAGTATTCGTGCGGCGATCGAAGCCAAGGGGCCGGTAAAGACGGTGCTCTGTGTAATCAATGTGCCCGAGTCAGTGGGCTCGATGAGGTGATCGATGGTCTCGGTCAATCCGGGCACTCTCGCCACTCCCGTCCACAACGTCGGCGATTCGATTCGGGTGACGGTCAATCTCAGCGGCGGATGGCCCTTTACCCGCATCGTGATCTTCGCCCCCACCGCGAATGGGCCGTCGATCTTGGCCATCACAATGACATCACCTGGCCACTCGGCGGGGTCCGTCCACGCCGCCCATACATCCTCGACGCTCGCCAACGAGTGGGACGACCCGCCGAACGGGCCCTTCGCCTCACCCATGTCGGTCACCTTCCCTCGCTTCGCGCTGCCGCTGTGTAAAACGGGGAGATTGGAGCTGTCCAGCGCACAGGCAGTTCACGCAACGAGCAACAGCGAGATGCATGTCACGCCGGCCCCTGAGCCAGGTGCGCGACATTTCGTTGAATCCGTCGCGAATGCAGCAACGAGACCGGCAGCAGGACCGCAGCCAAAACGGCAAGCACCACAAAAGACAGCCTGTCGGCGCTGAACGCCACCGCCCCGGCGATGATCGCGGCGATGAGGATCACTACGGCCATCCAGGACCAGAGCTGCGTGCGCTTGAGCTGGTCGGCCGACTTGTTGCGAAGGTAGACCCTGCCGAGCCGCATCGCCGACGCACGCACGTCGGCATCAGCGGGCACGACGCCCCGCAAGACCGCGTTGATGGCATCGGAACGTCCCGACGGGTCCAGCCCAGAGACCGCGTCGTGAGCTGCTCGGTGCATGGCTTGGGTCGTCACCGTGAAATAGCCGCCGACCGCGGCGCCGAAGACGATGGCTGACAGGACGGCACTTTCGAATTCATAGCTGGACTGCAGGCTGGTGAACAGGCCCCACCACACGGCGAAAATGAACGCCCACACCGCAAATCGGACCCACGCGGGTTGCAGTATCAGCCGAAGACGCATCGCATTAGCTGCGGTCTAGAAGTCCCAGTCCTCGTCTTCGGTGACGACGGCCTTGCCGATCACGTACGAGGATCCGGAGCCGGAGAAGAAGTCGTGGTTCTCGTCGGCGTTCGGTGACAACGCCGACAGGATCGCCGGGTTGACGTCGGTCTCGTCGCGCGGGAACAGCGCCTCGTAGCCAAGGTTCATCAGCGCCTTGTTGGCGTTGTAACGCAGGAACTTCTTGACGTCCTCGGTCAGCCCGACCTCGTCGTAGAGATCCTGGGTGTACTCGACCTCGTTGTCGTAGAGCTCGAACAGCAGCTCGTAGGTGTAGTCCTTCAACTCGGCGCGCTTGGCGTCGTCGACCAGGGCCAGGCCGCGCTGGAACTTGTAGCCGATGTAGTAGCCGTGCACGGCCTCGTCACGAATGATCAGCCGGATCATGTCGGCGGTGTTGGTGAGCTTGGCCCGGCTCGACCAGTACATCGGCAAGTAGAACCCGGAGTAGAACAGGAAGCTCTCAAGCAGCGTGGAGGCGACCTTGCGCTTCAACGGCTCGTCGCCGCGGTAGTACTGCATCACGATCTCGGCTTTGCGTTGCAGGTTCGGGTTTTCCTCCGACCAGCGGAACGCGTCGTCGATTTCAGCGGTCGAACACAGCGTGGAGAAGATCGAGCTGTAGCTCTTGGCGTGCACCGACTCCATGAAGGCGATGTTGGTGTAGACGGCTTGCTCGTGCGGGGTCAGCGCGTCGGGGATCAGGCTCACCGCGCCGACGGTGCCCTGGATGGTGTCCAGCAGGGTCAGCCCGGTGAAGACCCGCATGGTGAGCTGCTTCTCGTTGGCGGTCAGCGTCCCCCACGACGGGATGTCGTTGGACACCGGGACCTTCTCGGGCAGCCAGAAGTTTCCGGTCAACCGCTCCCAGACCTCGGCGTCTTTCTCGTCCTGCAGCCGGTTCCAGTTGATCGCGGAGGCCCGGTCGATCAGCTTCACGTTTTCGGTCACCAGAACCCCGTTTCACCAGGACGAATAGTCGAACATGCCTAGGCTCCCGACACTACCCTTGGGGGCCGACATGCCGCGGTAACACCACAAGTTGTGTTTGCGTGTCGCGCGCAACGATGTACCATTTGGTACATGATTACCGAGGACAGCGTCGAGATCGACGCGCCGGCGCAACTGGTGTGGCAGGTCTTCAGCGACGTCGAACGCTGGCCCGAGTGGACGGCATCGGTGACCTCTCTGGTCGCTCGGGACGGCGCCGGCCTGGCGGTCGGAAAACGGTTCGCCATCAAGCAACCCGGCATGTCGAAGCTGGTCTGGAAAGTCACCGAGATCGACCACGGCTCGTCGTGGGCCTGGGTGCAGCGATCGCCCGGCGTGCATGTGATCGCTCGCCATTGGGTCATCCCCCAGCCCGGCGGACGCACCCTGGTACGTCAGCAGCTCGACCAAGGTGGCGTGCTCGGCACCCTCGTCGGACGGCTGATGGCCAAAAAGACCAAGCGCTTCCTGGAACAGGAGGCTCACGGACTCAAGGCCCGGTCCGAGCAACTCGGCCGGGCCAGTGGCTCGCACGCCTGATCCGCAGCGCCGCCGCCAACTGCTCGACGCGCTCGTCGACGAGTACGCGACCGGCGGCGTCGGCGACCGATCTCTGCGCGAGGTGGCCGAAGCCGTCGGCACCAGCCATCGAATGTTGTTGCACCACTTCGGCTCCAAGGAAGATCTGCTCGTCGCGATCGTCGAGGACGTCGAGCGGCGCCAGATGACCCTTCTTCCCGATCTGCCGACCGATCCGGCCGACAATTTCGCGGCGATGTGGGCCCATCTCAGTCGCCCCGAATTGCGACAGGCCGAACGGCTTTTCTTCGAGTGCTACGCCCGCGCGTCGCAGGGCGAGAAACCATTTGACCGCATGGTCCCCGGCGCGGTGAACGGCTGGCTCGACGAAGTCGAGGCCGTCGCGGATGTACCGGTCGACCGGGCCTTCGCACGGCTTGGGATGGCCGTCGTCCGCGGCCTGCTGCTCGATCTGGTGGCCACCGACGACGACGACGGCGTGAACGCTGCGGCTCAAGCGTTCGTCAACCTTTTGCGCCGCTGACCACATCCGTTGCGCTACTTGGACTTCGGCAATACCGAGATGACCGTGTCGACGAGTTCCTCGGCGGTGGTGTGCCACTTGTCCAGATCCATATGGCCACTCAGATCCAGTCCGGTGATGCCGTGGGCGGTGGTCAGCAGGAGCGCACCATAGCGTGGCGCGCGTCGTGGACCGGTGATGCGACCGACGATGTCGAGAAACAGGTTCTGCGTTCGTTCGGCCGCCTGGACCGCCGCGGCGATATCACCGCCCGTCGGCGTGGTGAACATCAGCCGATACAGATGTGGCCGGGTGCGGCCGATGTCGATCAGTGCGAGCAGGCCGGATCGCAGGCAATCCTCAGCCGAATCCTGGCTGGCGCCCAACACTTCCAGCGCATCGCCCAAATCAGTCATCGCTTTGACAGCCAGGACCATCAGCAGCGATTCCTTGTCCGCGAAATGCCGATAGGCCGCCGAGCGCGAGACGCCGCTGCGGGCGCCCACTTCACGAAGTGTCACCGCCTCGGGTCCGCCGAGGTCGAGCAATGCGCCCGCCGCGTCGATCAGCGAACGGCGGGTGGCCGCAGCACTCTCGGCTCGCGTCGTCACCCGCAGAGCATAAGCCCGCGCTTGAGTTGACAGCGTCAACTCAGCTGGTAGCTTGAGTGGACAACGTCAACTCAAACCCATGGAGACCGCCATGAGCACTGACAGTAATGAGCTGGTCGTCGTGACCGGGGCGTCGACCGGCATCGGCTCGGCAACCGCGAAAGAACTGGCGCACAGAGGCTTTCACGTGCTGGCCGGTGTCCGGCGGGAGGTCGACGCCGATGCGCTGCGCGGCCTGGGCATCCCGGGCATCGAGCCGTGCATCCTGGACATCACCGTGGACTCGGATATCGCCGCGATCGCCGACCGGGTCGCCCGCGATCCTCGGCGTCGCCCCCTTCGCGCGCTGGTCAACAACGCCGGGATCGCGATCAACGCACCCGTCGAAACACTGCCGGTTGCGCAGTGGCGACGACAGTTCGACGTCAATCTGTTCGGCCACATCGCGATCACCCAGGCGCTGTTGCCCGCCCTGCTGACCAGTTCGGGCACCGTCGTGAACGTCAGTTCCGTTGGCGGCAAGGTGGTCATGCCGACCTACGGCGCCTACGCCGGTTCAAAGTTCGCATTGGAGGCGGTCAGCGACGCGCTACGTCGGGAGGTCAGCGGGCTCGGGGTCAAGGTCGTCGTCGTCGAACCCGGCGCGGTGAAGACCGAGATCGCCGAGCGTGGAATCGCGACCTCGGAGGGGCTGATGGCGGATATGACCGCCGCTCAACTCGCCCGTTACGGCGAGGTGTTGTATACCGTTATAGCACAGGCACGTTCGTTCAACGAGACCGGCGTGTCCGCCGAAGCCGCCGCGGCGGTGATTGCCAAGGCCGTGACCGCGTCACATCCCCGGACCCGCTACACCATCGGACGCGACGCCGCGATCCTGGTGCGAGTCAGTCGGCTCGTCTCCGACCGGGCCCTGGACCGCATCGTGCGGCTGAACCTTCGGCGGTTCGCGCCCAAGGGAAGTCGGCCGTTAGGCGTGGGCGACCGCGCGTGAACCCGTGCAGACGCCGTAGAACTTGTATTCGGCGAGTTTGAGCGAGCGGGTGTCGCGCCAGTACTGCCAGGTCATTCCGCTCCACAGCGTCCGGTTCACGCCGTGTTCGTCGAGGTACCAGCTACTGCAGCCGCCGGTGTTCCACACTGAGCCGGCCAGCTTGGCCTGCAGCTCGGCGTTGTCGCGGTCCTGGGCCGACTGGCTGGGTGCCAGCGCCTGCGCGTCCGCCTTGTCGACCGCGGCGATCGCCTGGGTGACGTAGTGGATCTGCGACTCGATCATGAACACCACCGAGGTGTGGCCGAGCCCGGTGTTCGGCCCGAGCAGAAAGAACAGGTTGGGCATGTCGGCGACGGCGATACCGCGATGTGCCACAACGCCTTGCTTGTTCCAGCGGTCCACCAGGTCCTCACCGCGCGGACCCTTCACATCGACGTAGGTGTAGGAGTCGGTGGTGTGGAATCCGGTGGCGTACACGATGACGTCGGCTTGGTGCTCGACGCCGTCGGCGGTGACGATGCCGTCAGCGGTGATCCGGCTGATCCGGTCGGTGATCAGCGTCGCCTTCGGATTGGCGACGGCCTGGTAGTAGTTGCCGGAGTATAGGATTCGCTTGCAGCCGGCCCGGTAGCTGGGCGTGAGCCTGCGGCGCAGATTTTTGTCGCGAACATTGCGACGAATGTTCCATCTGCTGACCAATTCCACGGCACGCAACAGGCCGGGTCGTTGCGTCATCGCGTAGCCCAAACCCTCGAGCCCCCAGTAGATTCCCGATCGCACCGCGAGCCGCAGACCCGGCACGTAGGCGAAGGCGTTGCGCACCGCATCCGGCAGCAGACTGTTCGGTCGCGGCACCACCCACGGCGGAGTGCGCTGATACAGCTGCACCTCGGCGACTCCGGCGTCGCGGCGCACCAGCTCCGGCACGATCTGAATAGCGCTGGCCCCGGTGCCGATGATCGCGACCCGTTTGCCGGTCAGATCGACGCTGTGGTCCCACTGCGCGGAATGGAAAGCGGCGCCGCGGAATTCGTCCATGTCCTCGATGTCGGGTAGCCGCGGGATGTGCAGCGCTCCGGCGCCCGAGATCAGAAACTGGGCTACGTACTCTTCGCCGGAATCGGTGAATACGTGCCAGCGGTATTCGTTGTCGTCCCAGTGTGCGCGGCTGACCTTCGCGCCGAACCGAATGTAGCGGCGCAGCCCGTACTTTTCGGTGACGCCCTTGAGGTAGTCCAGGATCTCCGGCTGCGGAGAGAACAGCTTGCTCCAGGTGGCCTTGGGTTCGAACGAAAACGAATACAGGTGTGACGGCACGTCGCACGCGCAACCGGGGTAGCTGTTGTCCCGCCAGGTTCCGCCGATGTCGCCGGCTTTCTCCAGGATGACGAAGTCGTCGCCGCGCTGCTGCAACGCGATGGCCATCCCGAGCCCGGCGAATCCCGTGCCGATGATGACCGCGCGCGTCTGGACCGGCGGTGTCTGGGCTGCGGACTGACTCGTCGACTCGGCAATAGACATGTGTGCGCCGCTCCTCTTGCTCGCTTCGCTTGCCGAGGGTAGCAACGCTCGCTGTCGTTAGCTTGCGGCGGAGTCCTGCGGCACCGCGTTGTGAATGGGCTGATCAGGGTCCAACTTGATGCCAAGCAGCTCGGCGGTGCCGACGATGACACCCATCATGATCGTGGTCAGATGCTCGACGAACTTGTCCCGCGGCATCCGTCGCGGACTGTCGACGTCGGATCCCAGCCACCACTCGGTGGCGGATGCGGCAGACCCGAAAGCGGCGTGGGCAGCCAACTCCACCGCCGCATGGTCCAACTCCATGTCCCGAAGCTCGTTGTCGAACATGTCGGCCATGGCCAAGGTGATCTCCCGGCCCTCATTGAGAGTCCGGAGAGTCGACTGCGAGGTGGACGCTGAGCGGTCCTGAATGAAGACTCGCAGCACGTTCGGATGCTTGTCGATGAGGTTGACGTACTCCTCGACACTGCGTCGGACGACCTCGCGCGCGGAGTCGGTCGTCAAGTCGATGGATGGGAAGATCGCCGCCCACAGCATGTCGCGGAGACGTTCCCCGATCGCCTGGAACAAATCGGATTTGTCGGTGAAATGGCGGTAGATCTTGGGTTTGGCGGTGCCGGCCTCCTCGGCGACCTCCCGCACGCTGAGATCAGGTCCCAACCGATCGATCGCGCGAAACGCCGCGTCGACGATCTCGCTCCGTACCTTCTTGCGGTGTTCGCGCCAGCGCTCACTGCGTGCGTCAACCTTCACCCCGGTCTTGGTGCCGGGGTGCGGCAGAGGGGGTCTGGGAATTCGGACCACGTCAAGCACCATACCCCCGTGCAGGCGCTGACCTGGGCAGACCAGTGAACAAGAGACGCGCTCGTTCGCCCGCACCGAGAACGGCGAAGGGCCAGTTATCGCACGCTAAACGCTGATTCGCGTGCTTTAACTGGCCGCTCGACGGAATGCGACGGAGCCTCACAGCATGCAGGAGACGCAGCCCTCGACTTCGGTGCCTTCCAAGGCCATCTGCCGCAGCCGGATGTAGTACAGCGTCTTGATGCCCTTGCGCCAGGCGTAGATCTGCGCCTTGTTCACGTCGCGGGTGGTCGCGGTGTCCTTGAAGAACAGCGTCAGCGAAAGCCCTTGGTCCACATGCTGGGTCGCCGCTGCGTAGGTGTCGATGATCTTCTCGTAGCCGATTTCGTAGGCGTCCTGGTAGTACTCCAGGTTGTCGTTGGTCAGATACGGCGCCGGGTAGTACGCCCGGCCGATCTTGCCTTCCTTGCGGATCTCGATCTTGGACGCGACCGGGTGAATCGACGACGTCGAGTGGTTGATGTAGGAGATCGATCCGGTCGGCGGCACCGCCTGCAGGTTCTGGTTGTAGATGCCGTGGGTCTGCACCGACTCCTTGAGCCGTTGCCAGTCGTCCTGATTCGGGATGCGGATGCCGGCGTCGGCGAAGAGCTGACGGACCTTGTCGGTCTGCGGCTCCCAGGGCTGCTCGGTGTACTTGTCGAAGAACTCACCGGAGGCGTACTTGGACTTCTCGAAGCCCTTGAAATGCGAACCTCGTTCGATCGCAATGCGATTCGAGGCGCGCAGCGCATGGTAGAGCACCGTGTAGAAGTAGACGTTGGTGAAGTCGATGCCCTCGTCCGACCCGTAGAAGACGCGTTCCCGGGCCAGATAGCCGTGCAGGTTCATCTGCCCGAGCCCGATCGCGTGCGAGTCGTTGTTGCCCTCTTCGATCGAGGGCACCGACCAGATGTGAGTCTGGTCGCTCACCGCGGTGGGCGCGCGGATCGCCACCTCGATGCTCTGGGGGAAGTCCGGCGAGTCCATCGTCTTGGCGATGTTCAGCGAGCCGAGGTTGCACGAAATGTCCTTGCCCACTTTGGCATACGTCAGATCTTCGTTGAACAACGACGGCGTCGACACCTGCAGGATCTCTGAGCACAGGTTCGAATGGGTGATCTTGCCCTCGATCGGGTTGGCCCGGTTCACCGTGTCCTCGTACATGATGTAGGGGTAGCCGGACTCGAACTGCAGCTCGGCCAACGTCTGGAAGAACTCGCGGGCCTTGATCTTGGTCTTGCGGATACGCGCGTCGTCGACCATCTCGTAGTACTTCTCGGTGACCGAGATGTCAGCGAAGGGCACGCCGTAGACGCGTTCGACGTCGTAGGGCGAGAACAGATAC
>JBAWAV010000197.1:0-5847 GCA_049589475.1 Mycobacterium sp. | reverse complement strand
AGATACCCACTGGCGACGAGAAATAAAACTAGGTGATGCGACAGAGAGCATCACCGATGCCCCAATCCGTCGTCGGCAAATCCGGCGGTAAGTCCGGCTCCTACGACGACTGGACCGTGCCGGAGCTCAAGAAGAGAGCCAAAGAGCTTGGTATTTCCGGCTATTCAGGGCTGACCAAAGACAAGCTCGTCAGCAAGTTGCGAAACCACTGAGTGCAGGTTGCGTCGTCACGCGGCCAGCAAAGGCCCGGCGATCGGTGCACCCATGACCAGCGTGACGAACATCAGGATCATCAGAAACCATCCGGCTCCCTGCCAGGCCCACCACGTTTCGTTGTCGCGCCAGGTGCGATAGGTGCGGACGAATGCCCAGCAGCCCGCGGCCAGCAGGATGACCGGCGCGCCGAACGCCAGCAGCGTCAGCTGGGGCGCGCCGCATGCGACGGTGTCCACCGACATCGCGCCTTTGCAGGTGCTGTCCCACAGCGCGGCCACGATCAGAAACGCGACACCTGCCAACCCGGCCAGCACGGCGAACCGGATGGCGGTGTGGACCTGTTTGTCGTCACGCTCGAGGCGTTCGCCGGGTGAGCGGTGCTGTTGTGTCTGCATCTTTGGACCTCTATCGCCGTCATACGCGACCACATCTGCCACACGCGTATACCCGCAGCTCGGGGTGGGTAAACCAGCCCGTCAGCCGCCGTCGCCGCGTTTCGGTGCGGCGTGTCGGGCACTGAAGCGGAGCATGAAAATCGCCGCGGCGATGCCGATTATCAGCAGCCCCAGCGCGCCCAGCTCGAAGAGCAGCCGGTTGAGTTCTTTGTCCGAATGCACCTGTTCCGACGCCGCGGTCACAATGAGTATCCGTCGGACGCACGCGATCAGGCCGATGAAAAGGAAAGGTTCGGCGGCGATCTCGTGGTACAGCAGTACCGCTCGCAGCGTCGCGGCGATCTCCGCGATGATCAGCACCATCAGGACTCGGTCGAGGACCAGGACGCCGCCTTGCAGTGTGTTGACTTTGTGGCCGACGGCTTGGACGACTGCTTGGAAGCCACCGATGACCACCAATACCGCAGCGGCGACCAGTAGCAGGAACGCGATCGCGTAGATCACGGTTTCGAACGAGTCGACCAGCCGGCCGACCCGTTGACCGAACCCTCGGGGGGCGGCATGGCTTTTGGCGTCCATGGCTCAGCGAGTCTATTGCGTGCGATGCGAGCGCTGACCGTGTTGCCCGGCGAACTGCCTGGGAAACGGCTGCCGACCGCCCGTCATTTCGCTGATCCGGCGAAAGCCCTGCTCGCGGCGCATTCACAGCTTCGCGGCAGACGGCCGACGAGCGCCCAGTAGTGGCCGGTACTCGGGCGATGAGGAGTTTGCAGGGACTCACCGGCCGTTGACGGCCCGCGTGAAGATTCGACAAGTACCATCTGGGCTATGCGAACGCCCAGGCGCCGGTTGTCTCCCGAAGACCGCCGCGCCGAGTTGCTGGCTCTAGGCGCCGAAGTATTTGGTCAACGGCCCTACGACGAGGTCCGGATCGACGAGATCGCCGAGCGTGCCGGCGTGTCACGAGCGTTGATGTACCACTACTTCCCCGACAAGCGGGCGTTCTTCGCCGCCGTCGTCAAAGGGCAGGCCGACCAGCTGTTCGAGACCACCAACACCCCGCCGACGCCCGGCCAGAACCTCTTCGAGGAAGTCCGCGGCGGCGTATTGGCCTACATGCAGTACCACCAGGAGCACCCGCACGCCGCCTGGGCGGCATACGTCGGACTCGGGCGCTCCGACCCGGTCTTACTCGGCATCGATGACGAGGCCAAGGACCGTCAGATGGAACACATCATGAGCCGCATCATGGAAGTCGACGGGTCAGGCGATCCGCTCGATCCCGTGGTCGAGCGCGACCTTCGGATCGTGGTCCACGGGTGGCTGGCACTGACCTTCGAGATGTGCAGGCAGCGCATCATTCACCCGGAGACGGACGCGGGCCACCTCAGCGACACCTGCGCGCACTCGTTGCTCGACGCGATCATTCGGGTGAACAACATCCCGGACGCTTTGTCCAAACCGATGGCATCCGACCAGCGCTAACGGCGCTTGTCGCAACCCGTTGCCATGATGGGTGAGTGATCCCCGGGCCCGACGATCCGCTCGCGCGGTTCAGCGTCGTTACCCGCGACTGGTTCGCGGGCACGTTCGCCGCGCCCACCCCCGCGCAGGGCGATGCGTGGGCGGCCATCGCCGAGGGCCACAACACGTTGGTCATCGCACCGACCGGCTCCGGCAAAACCCTCGCCGCGTTTCTATGGGCCATCGACAAGCTGGCCGGTGCGCCGCGAGAGGGCCGGGCTTCCGGCACCCGGGTGCTCTACGTCTCCCCACTCAAGGCGTTGGCCGTCGACGTCGAGCGCAACCTGCGCACTCCGATGGCCGGGATGGCCAGGGTCGCCGCGCAACGGGGTCTACCCGCCCCGGAGATCAGCGTCGGCCTGCGGTCGGGTGACACCTCGCCGGCCCGCCGCCGCCAGCTGATCAGCTCACCGCCGGACGTGCTGATCACCACCCCGGAGTCGTTGTTTTTGATGCTGACCTCGGCGGCCCGCCAGACGCTGGCCGGTGTCGAGACGGTGATCGTCGACGAGGTACACGCGATCGCCGGCACCAAACGGGGTGCTCATCTGGCGCTGTCGCTGGAGCGGCTTGACGACATGTTGGAGGCGCCGGCGCAGCGAATCGGCCTGTCGGCCACCGTGCGTCCACCCGAGGAGGTCGCCCGCTTCCTGTCCGGCGCATCCCCGACGACCATCGTCGCACCGCCGGCGGCCAAGACCTTCGAGCTGACCGTGCAGGTGCCGGTGCCCGATATGGCCAACCTGGCCGACAACAGCATCTGGCCCGATGTCGAGGCGCGGCTGGTCGATCTGGTCGAAACGCACAACTCGACGATCGTGTTCGCCAACTCCCGCCGCTTGGCCGAGCGGCTGACGGCTCGCCTCAACGAGATTCACGCCGAGCGCTCGGGCGAAGGAACGGTGTCGAACGACGCTAATCCGAAGGTCGCCGGTGGCGCTCCGGCCCATCTTCTGGGCAGCGGCCAGACGTACGGTGCGCCAACGCTATTGGCCCGCGCACATCACGGTTCAGTCAGCAAAGAGCAGCGCGCCATCGTCGAAGAAGACCTCAAGACCGGGCGACTGAAAGCGGTGGTGGCCACCTCGAGCCTGGAACTGGGAATCGACATGGGCGCGGTCGATCTGGTGATCCAGGTAGAGGCGCCGCCGTCGGTGGCCAGCGGCTTGCAGCGCATCGGTCGGGCCGGGCACCAGGTCGGCGAGATCTCGCAGGGGGTGTTGTTCCCCAAGCACCGCACTGACCTGATCGGCTGCGCGGTATCCGTGCAGCGCATGCTCGCCGGCGAGATCGAGACGATGCGGGTGCCCACCAACCCGCTCGACATCCTTGCCCAGCACACCGTGGCCGCGTCCGCGCTGGAACCGCTGGACGCCGATCGCTGGTTCGACACGGTTCGTCGCAGCGCACCGTTTGCGACATTGCCGCGCAGCGCGTTCGAGGCCACGCTGGATCTGCTGTCCGGTAAATACCCGTCGACCGACTTCGCCGAGTTGCGGCCGCGGCTGATCTACGACCGCGATCACGGCACGGTGACGGCGCGGCCGGGCGCGCAGCGGCTGGCGGTCACCTCCGGCGGCGCCATCCCGGACCGCGGCTTGTTCACCGTCTATCTCGCTACCGATTCCGAAACCCCATCCCGGGTAGGCGAACTCGACGAAGAGATGGTCTACGAGTCCCGTCCGGGTGACGTCATCGCACTGGGCGCCACCAGCTGGCGGATCACCGAGATCACCCACGACCGGGTGCTGGTCATTCCGGCACCGGGCGAACCGGCCCGGCTCCCGTTCTGGCGCGGCGACAACTCCGGGCGCCCCGCCGAGTTGGGCCGCGCCGTCGGCAAGTTCACCGGCGAGTTGGCCGGCCTGGACCGTAGCGAATTCGAAAAGCGTTGCGCTGAAATAGGTTTCAACGACTACGCGACCGAAAACCTGTGGCGGCTCCTCGATGACCAGCGCTCCGCCACCACGGTGGTACCCACCGACGCGACGCTGCTGGTCGAGCGGTTCCGCGACGAGCTCGGCGACTGGCGGGTGATCCTGCATTCCCCCTACGGCCTGCGCGTGCACGGTCCGCTCGCGCTGGCGGTGAGCCGGCGGCTGCGCGAGCGCTACGGCATCGACGAGAAGCCGACCGCCTCCGACGACGGCATCGTGGTGCGGCTGCCCGACACCATCTCGGAGGCCGGCGCCGACTCGCCGCCGGGTGCTGAACTTTTCGTCTTCGACGCCGACGAGATCGACCCGATCGTCACCGCCGAAGTGGGCGGGTCGGCATTGTTCGCGTCGCGGTTCCGGGAATGCGCAGCGCGCGCCCTGCTGCTGCCGCGCCGCAACCCCGGGCGCCGGTCACCGCTGTGGCATCAACGCCAGCGCGCCGCCCAGTTGCTCGACGTGGCTCGCAAATACCCGGACTTCCCGATCGTGCTGGAGGCGGTCCGCGAGTGCCTGCAAGACGTCTACGACGTGCCGACGCTGGCCGGGCTGATGACCGATATCGCCGCGCGAAAAATCCGCGTGCTGGAAACCGAGACCTCGACGCCGTCGCCGTTCGCGGCGTCGCTGCTGTTCGGCTACGTCGGGGCGTTCATGTACGAGGGCGACAGCCCGCTGGCCGAGCGCCGCGCCGCCGCGCTGTCGCTGGACTCGACGCTGCTCGCCGAGCTGCTTGGCCGCGTCGAGCTCCGCGAGCTGCTCGACCCCGAAGTGGTTGCGGCGACCGGCCGCCAATTGCAGCACCTCTCGCCCGAGCGGGCGGCACGGGACGCCGAAGCGGTCGCCGACCTGCTGCGACTATTGGGCCCGCTGACCACCGACGAGGTCGCCGCTCGCGCCGGCGGCGCCGATGTCGGCGGCTGGCTGGAGACGTTGTACGCGGCCAAGCGGGCGCTGCCGGTCTCCTTCGCCGGCCGCAGCTGGTGGGTGGCGATCGAGGACATCGGCCGACTCCGCGACGGTGTGGGGGTGGCGGTGCCGGTGGGCGTCCCGGCCAGCTTCACCGGACCGGTCGCCGACCCACTGGGTGAGCTGGTCGGCCGCTACGGGCGAACCCATGCTCCGTTCACCACCACCGATGTCGCTGAACGGTTCGGGCTCGGCTTGCGAGTGGCAGCTGACGTGCTGGGCCGGATGGCCGCCGACGGCCGGCTGGTCCGCGGCGAATTCTCCACCGACGCCGTCGGCGACCAGTGGTGCGACGCCGAGGTGCTGCGGATTCTGCGCCGCCGATCGCTGGCGGCGCTGCGGGCCCAGGTGGAGCCGGTCAGCACGAGCGCCTACGCACGTTTCCTGCCCGCGTGGCATGGGCTGAGTGCGGCGACGGGTTCACCGGCGAACTCCGGCCTCGACGGCCTGGCAGCAGTCATCGACCAGCTCGCCGGTGTCCCGCTGCCCGCGTCGGCGGTCGAATCGCTGGTGCTGGCACCGCGCGTGCGCGACTATTCCCCTGCCATGCTCGACGAACTGCTGGCCTCCGGCGAGGTCATGTGGTCCGGTGGCGGCACGATCTCAGGCAGCGACGGCTGGATCGCTTTCCACTCCGCCGATTCCGCTCCGCTGACGCTGGCCGCGCCGACGGAGATCGACTTCACCGCGACCCATCGCGCGATCCTGGACATGCTGACCGGTGGCGGCGCGTACTTCTTCCGGCAGCTGGCGCAAGGCTCCGCCGGCGAAAGCGAGCTCAAAGCGGCGCTGTGGGAGCTGATCTGGGC
>JBAWAV010000196.1:0-13568 GCA_049589475.1 Mycobacterium sp. | reverse complement strand
TGCCCGGGGTGCCGATGACGCTGCAGTACGGGCGCGTACAAGGGCACGCCGTCGCGGTGCCCGGCCTCCCCCGCTCTGAGCTGGTCGTCACGCTGGCCTCGTCGCCGGACGGGCCGGTCGCCGCCGTCGTGCGCATCGGCGACGGTGTCACTGTGCGCGAGGCCGAATGCACCGATCCGGCGCAACCGGTCGCCGATGTCGAGATCGACGCCGAGCCTGTTGCCGCGGCACCGGTGGACCTGGAATCAGCCGTCGCCGCGCCGATGATCGCCGCGGCCGCCGATCTGGTCGGCGTCGCGGGCGCCGCGCTGGAACGCTCCGTCGAATATGCGAAATCGCGACATCAGTTCGGCAAGCCGATCGGTGCGTTCCAGGGAATCAAGCACGCGCTGGCCGACAACTACCTGGCGCTCGAGCGGTCCCGCGGTCTGACGTACGCGGCCGCAGCGCGGCTCGACGATCCGAGTACACCGCCGGCCGCGGCCTGGAACGCGGCGGCACTGGCCAAGGCGGCGGCCGGCGAGGCGGCCGTCGGCTGCGCCCGGACCGCGGTGCAGGTTCACGGCGCGTTGGCGCAGACCTGGGAACACGACATACATCTGTATCTGCGGCATGCGTGGCAAGGGGCTTCGACGCTGGGAGACAGCAGCGCGCTCTACCACACCGTCGGCCGTCGCTTCGCCGGGGGCGCGGCATGAGCGCTGCCTTGGTCAACGAATACGCCGCTTGGCTGACGGACTTTTTGCCGAACGACTACTACGAGCGCTATCGCGAGTACCGCTGGGACATCGAGCTTCGTCGTGCACATCAACGCGCCGCATACGAGGCGGGCTGGCTGCAGCCGACTTGGTCGCGTGAACACGGCGGTCGGTCGCTGGGCCTGGCCGAGGCGATGGAGATCCGGCTCGAGGCAGCGATGCGATCAGCGCCCAAGCTGCCCAGCGTCGCCGGGCCGGGGGTTGCCGCGCCCGGAATCCGCGAGTTCGGCACCGCCGAGCAAATCGACCGCCTGCTGATTCCGCTGCTGCGCGGCGACGAATGGTGGGCGCTGGGCATGTCAGAGCCCGAAGCCGGCTCCGATTTCGCGAGCCTGCGCACCCGCGCCGTGCGCGATGGTGACGTATTCCGGGTCAAGGGCAGAAAAATCTGGACCACCCATGCCCACCTGTCGAAGTGGTGCACCCTCTACGTTCGCACCGATCCGGACGTGCCCAAGCATCGCGGAATCTCATGCCTCATACTCGATCTCGAGTCCCCCGGGGTCACCATCGAACCGATTAGGATGGCGTCCATCTCCGACGAGACCTTCTGCGAAGTCATTCTGGATGACGTCGAAGTGCCCGCAGACAATCTGCTCGGACCGTTCAACGGCGGTTGGCAGGTGGCGATGTCGTCGTTGAACCACGAACGGCAGATGATCTGGATCATGAACTGGGTGGAGATCCAGCGCGGACTCAACTCCGTCCGCGAATCCAAGACCACCCAGGACGACTACGCTTCCGGCGAGGTCTTCACCGAACTCGGCTCGCTGCTCGCCGACGCCGAAGCATTGCGGGCAACGGGATATCGCGCGCTGAACAACGAACTCGAGGGACGTCCGAGCCCTGAGGCAGACATCCTCAAACTCCTGGGTTCGCAGACTCTGCAACGTGTTTGGGAGCTCGCCGCTGCGGCCGCCGGGCCGCGTTCGATCGATGACGCCGACCTTCTTTTCGAACGTCAGGACGCGCTCGCGGCGACCATCTACGGCGGGACGTCCGAGATCCAGCGCAACATCATCGCCGAACGACTGCTCGGATTGCCGAAGGGATGACGATGGATTACGACCTTGGCGCCGACGCCGTCGACCTCAGAAAGCGACTGCGCGAGTTGATATCCACGCATATCCCGGAAGGCTTCCTCGGCGCCTGCACCGACGACCCGCGAGACCTCGCGACCACCGAGTCGTTCTGCAAGCTGCTCGCCGCCGACGGGCTCCTCGCGCTGGCCTGGCCGAAGGAACACGGCGGCGGCGGCGGTTCGGTGTGGCAGCAGACCGTACTGCGCGAGGAGATGTGGGCGCACCACGAACCCCGCGGTGCGCAGTACATGGGCATCAACTGGGTCGGCCCCGCGCTGATGCGCTACGGAACCGTCGAACAGAAGGCACGCCATCTGTCGGCGATCGCGGCCGGGGAAGTGATTTGGTGTCAAGGGTTTTCCGAGCCGGAGGCCGGAACCGACCTCGCGTCGCTGCGCACCCGCGCCGTCGCCGACGGCGATGGCTGGCGTGTCACCGGGCAGAAGGTCTGGACGTCGTACGCCCGGATGGCGTCGTGGTGCGTGTTGGCAGCGTGCACCGACCCGAACGCCCCGAAACCCAAGCGGCTCAGCCTTTTTCTGGTGCCGATGGACCGGGCCGGCATCACCGTGCGGCCAATCCGGTCGATGCTGGGACCGCATCACCTCAACGAAGTCTTTCTCGACGATGTCGCGGTATCGGCCGACGAGGTTCTCGGCGAGGTAGGCGACGGCTGGCGGGTGATGCGCGAAGCCCTCGCCTTCGAGCGGGTCGGCATCGCCCGGTATGCGCGCTGTGAGTCGCTACTCGACCGGATGCAGGCCGAGCTCGGCGACGACTGGGACCGACTGCCCGAGTCGATCCGCACCCGCTGGGTACGGGCGCTGATCGACCTGCGGGTCGCCCGCCTGCTGGCGTACCGCGCGGTGTCGTTGCAAGACGACCCGTCGGCCGGGGCGGCGGCCAGCGCCGCCCGCATCGCCACCACCACGTGCGATCAGCAGGTTGCCGAGTTGCTGTTCGACGTGCTCGGCCCCTCGGCACTGGATAGCGGCTCGTCGGCACCTCTGCACGGCGCGATCGAGGACCACTGGCGTTACGCCCAGGCAGCCACCGTGGCGTCGGGAACCATCGAAGTGCAACGGATGCTCGTCGCACGCGAAGCTTTGGGAGGCCACGGATGAAAACCGCGCTGCCGGAAGACATTGCCGAGTTCGGGGCTGTCGCCACCAAACGGTTCGTCCGGTTCGGCGGCCCGCAAGCAGCACTGCAGGCAGAGACCGACGAGCGACTGCGGGCCGACGCCCGAACCGCGCTCTCCGATCTCGGTGCGTTCGATCTCGACGTCCGCTCGTCCGCCGAGGATCTGCTGGCAGCCGCGGTGCTCTGCCAGGCTGCCGGCGCGACAGCCCTGCCCTATCCGCTCGTCGAGGAACTGTTGGCGATCGACGGCACGCGGCTCGCGCTGGTCAACCCGCAAGCTCCGCGCGTCGACCACGGGGACCTGGCCGGCGACTGGATCGCCGCCGACCTCGACGGCACGCGCTACCAGGTTCAGCCATCGTCGCGCACCGGCGCCAAGCTGGGACCGTTCCTGGTGCGTGCCATGTTGAGCCAACCCGACGGCACCGTGCCGGCAGCCGACGTGGATATTCATCTGAACCTCGGGTCGTGGCGGATCCTGGGCGCGGTGCAACAGGCCCTCGATATCACCCGACGACACGTCGCCGACCGGATGCAGTTCGGCAAGCCGCTGGCCGAATTTCAGACGGTCCGCTTCACGATCGCCGACGCATCAGTCGCTGCGCGTGGACTCTCTGAACTCGCCAAGTACACCATCAGCCGAACGGAATCTGCACCGGCGCCAGTGCGTTCGGCGGACGCCCTGATACTTCGACTCAAGGCCGCCGATACCGCACGGCAGGTGCTGCGCACCGCACATCAGCTGTTGGGCGCACTCGGCTTCTGCGACGAGTCTGATGTCAGCGTGCTCGACAGGCATACGCAGTCACTGATCCGGCTCCCGGTCAGTAGCGAGGTGCTCGCGATGCGCCTGACCAAAGGCGTGCCCGGCGGCGAGCTCGAGACGTTGTTCTCTGGACCGGTATCGGCATGAGCACCCAGACCGCCTCGTCGGGGGTCACCGCCACTCCACCCGAAGACGGAATTCCCTTCGGCACCAAGCTCGCCCAGCTCGCCGAACAGCGAGGTGACGACACGGCGCTGACCGTCATCGCGCGCGACGGCACCGCGCAGTCGATGACCTTCGCCGAACTGGATCGCCGGGCCAATCAATGGGGACGGGCACTGGCGGCGACGGGTGCGACAGTCGGTTCGCTTGTTGCACTGCCGATTCCGAACTCGCAGCAGCTGGTACTGGCCGCACTGGGCTGCTGGAAGATCGGCGCCGTCCCCGTTCCGATGCGCTGGGACCTGCCCGATTGGGAGCGGTCCCGGGTGCTGGAAGTGATCGGCCCGATCGTCGTCGTCGACGAACAAACCCGGGACACGCTGACTTCGCGCGCCGCCGGTGAATCCGACGATCCGCTTCCCGAAGTGATCTCCCCCAACGCCAATGGAATCTGCAGCAGCGGATCGACGGGCATGCCGAAAGTCATCCTGACCCTGGCACAGGGGGTCTGGACACCGGAGTCGTCGTTCCCGTTCCTGGCAGCCTGGACTCCGACGGCCCAGCCGCAGACCATCCTGGTCCCGGGACCGATGTATCACACCAACGGCTTCTCGCCGCTCACCTACCTGTTGGGTGGGGATCGACTGGTAGTGCTCGAAAAATTCGATGCGGCAACCGTTGTCGACGCGATCGAGCGCTATCACGTCACCAATTTCACCGCGACGCCAACCATGTTGGCCCGCATCGCGGCGCTGCCGGATATCCGTCAGCGGGACTTGTCCAGCATCGCCTACATACTGCAAGGCGCGGCGGTGATGCCGCACGCGTTGCTGCAGACCTGGTTCGATCTGCTCAGTCCCGAAAAGGTCGTGATGGCGTACGGCATGACCGAAGGCCTCGGGTTGACCGCCTTGCGCGGCGACGAGTGGTTGGCCCATCGCGGTAGCGTCGGTCGGGGCTTCCGGGACACCGAAGTTCGGATCCTGGGCCTGGATGGCCAACCGGTCGGCGTCGGCGAGCACGGTGAGATCTATCTGCGCTCACCGATGAGTGCCGGTTATCGCTACCTCGGTGGAGCGCCGCTGCTGCCGTCGACGCCCGACGGGTTCCGTACCGCGGGCGACATCGGGCACCTCGACGCCGACGGATATCTCTACATCGCAGATCGCCGCAGCGACATGATCATCACCGGCGGTGCCAATGTCTTTCCCGCAGAAGTGGAATGCGCGCTCCTCGAACACGACGGCATCGCCGACGTCGTCGTCATCGGCCTGTCCGACCCCGAATGGGGACGCCGGGTGCACGCCGTGATTCAGCTGGCCGACCCGGTGAACCCGCTGAGCGAGTATCACGTCGTCGCCTACGCGAAGGCCCGACTGGCCGCCTACAAAGTTCCCAAGACGGTGGAGTTCGTCGACGAGATCCCCCGCACCGCGGCGACAAAGGTCAACCGCTCAGCGATGATCGAGGCCCGCGGCGGCTGACGCCGGTTGCCGGGATGCCCGGGTCACGACACCAAAGGCAGCGCGACCGCGGCGAGCTCGCATATGACAGATCCTCCAACGAAGACGCGACGAATTTAGTGTTGCCACATACTGTTGATCGACCGCCATTTCACAATGACACTTGTTGGTGCGGAACCAAGTAGGCCGCCTCCATTCAAGCTCGTCACCCACGGTGTCAGCTGTGCGGAAGTCCCTAGGGGCGGGAAGCCTCCATCAGCTAGTTTCCAAGCACTCCCGCCTTCGGACCGTGTCTGCTACCCGATCAGGAATAGCTCGCATTTAACCCACGCAAACTGCAGCTGAGCGAGAAAAGTGTCATATGTCTAGGAGTTGCATTCTCGTAAACCTGCCGGTTGTCAGGCCGCCAATTTCGGAGCACACTCATACCGAGTTCCGCAAGACCGAGAGCCAAACCTGGCAAGGCCGGACGCGGTCTCGGAACGACGCGACGCCCACAAAAGGGACATCACATGAACGCATTCGCGACGAGCTTCCACGCCGCAACCATCGACGGCCTCGGCGTCTTCTATCGAGAAGCCGGCGACCCGTCCAAGCCGACACTGCTGCTGCTGCACGGTTTCCCGTCCAGCTCGCACATGTTCCGCGACCTTCCTCAACGTGGAGTTTCACATGCTTGACGCAAGGCACTTCGCGCTGGAAACCCATGGCGAGGAGATCAGCGGAAATATCCGGGATTTCCTGGCGCGCAACGTGTCTTCTCCCTCCTTGCAGGCGGCTGCGACGTAACGGCCGGCGTGAACCGGAATCGCCGGGGATTCGCTAACATCCGCGCCTTCCGCAGCCTCTTTCATGGAAGGAGCCGACTCTGAAGTACGACCCCGCCGACACCGCCGTCGTCGTCATCGATCCACAGAACGACGTCCTCAGCCCCACGGGCAGGAATTGGGAAAGCCTCGGCGCCAGCGTGACCGAGAACAGAACAGTCGAGCACCTGATCGAGATTTTAGCCGGTGCCAAGGCGGGCGGCTTCGCGCTGTTCATCTCTCCGCACTATTTCTATCCGACTGACCACGGTTGGCTCTTCAATGGCCCACTCGAATCCGATGAGCTTGTTAGCAACACATTTGGTCGCGCTGGGGCCCTGAGCCTCGGCGGCTTCACTGGCTCTGGCGCTGACTGGCTCGACGAGCTCAAGCCATTTATCGAGGACTCAGCGACCGTCGTCGCCAGCCCGCACAAAATCTGGGGTCCACAGACCAACGACCTAGTCTTGCAGCTCCGGAAGCGCCGGATCGCAAAGGTTGTCCTGTGCGGCATGCTCGCCAACATGTGCGTGGAGTCGCACCTACGGGATCTGCTCGAGCACGGGTTCGAAGTAGCCGTGGTACGCGATGCCACGGCAGGTCCCCGACACCCGATTCGTGGGGACGGCTACCAGGCCGCGTTGGTGAACTACGCATTCCTGGCACACGCCGCCCCATACACCAACGAGGTTGTCACCGCCATGAAGGCGAACGGCCATGACACACCGGGTTAGCGGCGACAACTGCAGCATCGGCCATTTGGGTGCTGACACCCAAATGAGAGAGGACAGTATGGCTGCCTTAGAGCTAACAAGCAGTGGGACAGCAGCTTTCGACGAAGGCAATGTCTATTTTATCGGTAATGCTACCACGTTGATCCGATTTGGCGGGCTTACGGTCCTGACCGATCCCGCCTTCCTGCACAAAGGCGAGCACGTCGATCTGGGTCACGGCATCTGGGCTCGGCGCGAGGTGGAGCCAGCTTGCCAGATCGCTGACCTGCCACCGATTGATCTGGTTGTCTTGTCGCACTACCACGGCGATCATTTCGATGACGTCGCCGCGCAAGAGCTCGACAAGAACCTGCCAATCGTCTCCACAGCCGACGCGGTGGACAAGCTGAGCGCCCTGGGCTTCCAGCAGGGCTGTCCGCTAGACACCTGGGAATCCCTCGAGGTGCACAAAGGCGAAGCGACGCTGACGATCACCGCCATGCCGGCCAAGCACGCCACTGAGGAAGCAGTCAACGAGCTGCTTATGCCCGTCAACGGGCACCTGCTCGACTTCAGCCGCAACGACGAGCAGCTCTACCGGCTCTACATAACCGGAGACACGATGCTCGTCGACAGCCTCGAAGACATCCCGCGCCGCTACCCCGACATAGATCTCGGTCTGATCCACACGGGTGGCACCACCTTCCTTGTCACGGTAGTGACGATGACGGGCGAGCAGGGAGTCAGGGCCGTCGAGATCACCAAACCGCGCACAGCCATCCCAATCCACTACAACGACTTCTCGGTATTCCTATCTGGACTCGACGACTTCAAGAACGCCGCCAAGGCCTCGAACACGAGTACAGTCTTCGTCTACCTCGCACACGGAGAGACCTACACATTCACACCCAGCGTGTGACCAACGCTCACCGACGGCCGTCATCCGGCCGAATACGGAAGCGGCAACTCCCGCAAGGAAATGGGCTGAGGCCGTCCCTAATGCTGGATGAACCGCTCAGCGATGATCGAAGCCCGGGGCGGCTGAGCCGCTCTCAGCTGATGCTGTTGACCGCGGCGGCAACCCTGGTCTGGAAGTCCGGCGGCAAGGGGATGTATCCCAGCGGTGTGAGGCCCTGCTGGCCTTCGGTGACCGTCGACTGCATGAACGCCCTCACCGCCTTGCCGACGTCGGCATCTGGGTATTTGGCGCAGACAAGTTCGTAGCTGGCCAACAGGATTGGATATGCGCCGGGCGTTGTGGCGGCATACACCTTCGATAAATCAAGCACCAAGTCGTTACCCACGCCGTTGATGGTGACGTTCGAGATGGTCTTGCCGACCCAGTCGTTGCCGATGTGGACGACTCCGCCCGCCGTCTGAATTCCGGCGACATCGAGGCGCTGTTTCATGGCGTACGACCACTCGTTGTAGCTGATCGCGCCTTCGGTGTTCTTCACGGCCTCCGCGGTGCCCTCGTTGCCTTTGGCGGAGGTCCCGGTGCCTCCGTTGAAGACCTTTCCTGCGCCTTTGGTCCACGAGCCGTGGGCGGCGCCCTGCAGGTATTGCTGGAAGTTGTCGGTGGTTCCGGACGCGTCGCTGCGGTAGACGACGTGAATGTCCTCGGCGGGCATGTTCCCATTCAGCGCGGTGATCGCCGGGTCGTTCCAGCGCGTGACTGCGCCGCTGAAAATCTTTGCGAGCGTTGCCGCGTCGAGTGTCAGGACGTCGGTCGTTTTGACGTTGAAGGTGATCGCTATCGGACCGAAGACGACCGGCAGGTCCCATGCATCCGCACCGCCACAGCGATGCTTTGCCGCCGTGTGCTCGTCGCCGCTTAGCGGTGAGTCCGAACCGCCGAAGTCGGTCTTGGCGGCGAGGAAGTCCTGGATGCCGGCACCGGAGCCGTTGGCCGTGTAGGCGAGCTGCTTGCCCGAGCAGGATTCCTCGTAGCTCGTGATGAAGTGGCTCATCGCATTGGCTTGCGCGGTTGAACCGCTGCCTGTCAGGTCCTGCTTTCCCCCGCAGTCGACGTGGACGCCCTTGGCGTACGTCGGCGGCGTGTCCAGCTGCGTACATCCCGAGAGCGCAAGCACACCTGCGGCGAGCAAGCTGACGACGGCCCGAGATCCGTTGTGCTGCTTCATGTCTTCCTCCTCGAAAACAGCCGGTTAGCTGCACATCGGCGCGCCTCACCGCCGCGCGTCGGGCCGAGCACGTCAGCGATCATTAAAAGTCACCAATATCGAAATCGGATCAATGCAGAAGCGAACAACAGGTGAAGCAATCTTCAGAGCCCGCCGGCAGTAGGTGAATTCATCCGGCGGTCAGGACACGTTCAGCTACCTGACTTAACGTCTGCGACGTTGGCGCGGGCCGGTGGATTGTGCACGCCGGCAAAGCGCGCTGGATCCGCTGCACCGGAGAGGTCACATGACTGACACGATCGACACACGGCAGACCACCGGTAAAACGGTGCAGGAATATATCGACGAGTTGCCGCAGTGGCCCGATGGCACCGCATTGAAGTCGATGCCGATGACGGCCATGCAGTTCCGCATCTGGGCGCTCGCCTGCGCAGGCAAGTTCTTCGAGGGCATGGTCGTGTTCATGACCGGGGTGGCCCTGCCGCTGATCTCGATCCAGTTCCACCTGAACGCAGCCGACAAAGGCATGGTGACCGCGGCCTCGTTAGCGGGCATCCTGGTCGGCGCCACGGCCCTCGGTGGCTTGGCCGACAGCCACGGCCGCAGGCTGATGTTCATCGTGGAGATGGTCATCTTCTCGGTGTTCCTGGTGGCGCTGACCTTTGCGCCGAACTTCATCACGCTGGTCATCTGCCTGTTCGGCGCGGGCATCGCGCTGGGCTGTGACTACCCGACCGCGCACATGGTGATCTCGGAGAGCATCGCCACCTCGATGCGCGGCCGACTTGTGTTGAGCGCCTTCGCGTTCCAGGCCGTTGGCGCGTTCTTCGGCACAGCGTTGGGCTTCGGCATCCTATACGCAAACCCGGACTTGGGCGCGTGGCGGATGATGTACGCGGCCGCGATCGTGCCGGCGATCCTGGTCGTCATCGGGCGGCTGTACATCACGGAGAGCCCGCACTGGTTGGTGTCGAAGGGCCGGATCGAGCACGGCGAGAAGGCCACATCCAAACTGCTCAAGCGCAACCCGCAATACCCCAAGAACGTATCGCTGGGACACCTGGCTGACACAGCCAAGGCCCCTGAAGAGCACGGGACCTACCTGGCGCTGTTCAAGAAGAGAAATCGCCGCGCGACGATCCTGGCCTCGGTTCCGTGGTTCCTGCAGGACCTTGGCGTCTACGGCATCGGTATTTTCACGCCGACGATTCTGGCCGCCGTCATCGGCAAGGAGTCGAAGTCGCACGCGTTGGCGGACACCATCCATAACGACATGCTGGGCGCGAAGGGTTCGGCCATGATGGACACACTGTTCGTCCTGGGTGTCATCGTCGCCATCTTCTTGGTGGACAGGGTCGGGCGTATCAAGTTGCAGATCTGGGGCTTCATCGGCTGCGCGGTGGGCTTGCTGTTGTCTGGACTGTCCATCCGCTCAGACGGCAGCAACGTCATGTGGTTGCTGTTCCTCGGCTTCACCTTGTTCTACTTCATGGTCAACTTCGGGCCGAACGCCATGACCTATCTGCTTGCCGGCGAGGTGTTCCCCACCGAGGTGCGCGGCAAGGGCGCCGGCTTCGCCGCGTCCTTCGCCAAGATCGGGGCCGTGCTGACGGCTTTCCTGTTTCCCATCCTGCTCAAGTCAATCGGCACCACCGCGCTGCTGTGGGGTCTGGTGGTGTGCTTCCTGGCTGGAGCCGTCGTGACCTACTTCTTTCGCATCGAGACGGCGGGCTTGAACCTCGAAGACGTCGGCAAGTAGTTGGGTGGCGCTGGGCCTGTCAGGGGCCGGCGTAGCGGCTATCGGACATTTCAACCCATTGCGTATCACGCTGACTAAATCGCTGATACCGACGTTGATACTCGGCCTGCCGCGGATATTTCCCGCCGCCTGCTCGAGCGCAGAAATTAGCACGCGGTCGACGTTAAGTGCTTATTAAGCGGTCGGCGCCATATTCTGCCGCACCGATAACGAAAGGTCGCCGCCATGGACATCACCCATAACCTGAAGAAGGTCACTACCGGGGCGCTGGTGTCGGGGATCGTCGCGCTGGCCGGTTTGGGACTGGCCCCGGGTAGCGCTGTCGCCGACCCGACTTAGGCGACAGGCCCGTATCAGTGGTGTCCGGGACAAACCTATGCCGCCGACCGGCGTTGTGTGGGACATGGGTGTCTGCCATACGTCGTACGTGCTGTATGGCGTGAAGGGAAATGTTGCAGGCCGTCGGACTGACATGTGGGATGGCGACAATCCACCGGCGCCAATCAAGCAGCCGTTGACTAATTGCGGCCTGTTTTCGTGCCCGAACCCCCCTGGAAGCTAACAACTGATCAACGCATCAATTGAATCGGGGCCGGCGGCGGGGCGCATCAACTAAGCCCGCATCACCCAGACTCTCATCACCGAGCAACGACGACAACGCCATTGGTTTTTCTAGCGGATGACAACCAGCCGACCCGCTGATGGACCAGCAGGTCGTCCTGGGACAACGGTTTCATGTCTGCTCCTGGATGACGCTTCAGGTCGGCGATACGCATCTACATCACCACCTGTCTTCCACAAAGCGCGGTAACCTCATTCTCACTGCTTGACCTGCGCGCGAATCGAGGAGGCGGCATGGCCCAGGACGACGAAGCCGAACCGACGGCCCGTGACGCCCGGTTCATCAAGACCGCAGTCGAGATCCTGGGCGAGACCGGGCGCACCGACTTCACCGTGCAAGAAGTCGTCGCCCGATCCAAGACGTCGCTGCGCGCGTTCTATCAACATTTCAGTAGCAAGGACGAACTGCTGATCGCGCTGCTGGAACGGACGATGGCGCAGTCGGCAAGGGCCTGGCGCGCCGAGACCGCGGACCTGGATAGCACCGCGGCCATCAAGCTGATCATCGACCGGATCAGCGCGGAACCCGAGTCGAGCACGCAAGACAGCCTGAACCGGGCGATGAACCTCTACAACCAGCACCTGGCCGAGACCCGTCCGCGTGACTACGCCCGGATCCTGACCCCGCTGCACGAACTCGTCCGCGACGTCGTGCAACGCGGCATCACCGAAGGGATCTTCCGACCCAACCTCGACGTCGGGCCCGCCGCGGCGATCGTCACGCAGACCATCCTGGGCGCACTCCGACTGCACTGGCTGGGGGCCGAATTAACCGGCGCGCCAATCGATGCGGCCCACCTGTACGACTTCTGCATCCGAGCGCTCGGCAGCGACGACGGCGTCCAACCGGAATCGCCGACGCTTGGCGAACTGTTCAACCAGATCGGTATGCGCGCGGGTACGCGTCGCGGCGAATTCGCGATGACGATCCCGGTGAGCCCGCAAGTGGTCAACACATCCGGCGCCCTGCAGGGTGGGTTGATCGCCACGCTGGTCGACGTCGCGGGCGGTCAGTTCGGCTTGGACTACCTGCACGACGGCACCACGATGACGACCGCCGATCTGAACATCCGCTACCTGCGCCCGATTCGGGGAGGCACGGCCTACGCGGTGCCGCGGATGCTGCGTCAGGGCCGTCGCGCGATGGTCATGCAGATCGACGTCCTCAGCGACGAGGACGGCGACGCTGCGCTGCTCGCCACCGCCACCGTGAACTTCGCCGTCATCAACGGCGCGACCCCGAAGCTACCGCCCGACTGGCCGCCGGCCTAACCCCGCGGCTACAGCTCGGCAGACAGAGGTGGTAACGTCATTACCACCTCGTGAGAATCCAGACTTCAAGGAGATCGCCATGCCGTCACGCGAACTTTCCTTCCCGGTGTTCGACGCCGACAACCACATGTACGAGCCGCAGGAAGCACTGACCAAGTTCCTCCCGGAGAACCGCAAGCGCGTCATCGACTACGTGGAGGTTCGCGGCCGCACCAAAATCGTGGTGCGCGGCCACATCAGCGAATACATCCCCAACCCGACCTTCTCGGTCGTCGCCAAGCCGGGTGCGCAAGAGGACTATTTCCGCAACGGCGCCCAGGTCAAGACCTACCGCGAAATCCTCGGCGAGCCGATGAAGTCGATCCCCGCCTTCCGCGAACCCGGCGCGCGACTCGAGGTCATGGACGAACTCGGCATCGACTACGCGCTGATGTTCCCGACGCTGGCCAGCCTGGTCGAAGAGCGCATGAAGGACGACCCGGAGATGACCCACGACGTCATCCACGCGCTCAACCAGTGGATGTACGAGCAGTGGACGTTCAACTACTCCGACCGCATCTTCGCCACCCCGGTGATCACGCTGCCCATCGTCGACCGCGCGCTCGAAGAGCTCGAATGGTGTCTGGAGCGCGGCGCCCGTACCGTGCTGGTCCGCCCGGCGCCGGTGCCTGGCTTCAAAGGCAGCCGGTCCTTCGGTCTAGAGGAATTCGACCCGTTCTGGCAGGCCTGCATCAAGGCCGACATCCCGGTCTCGATGCACGCCTCGGACAGCGGCTACTCCGAGTTCGCTAACGTGTGGGAGCCCGGCGACGAGTTCCTGCCGTTCAAGCCGACCGCATTCCGCAGCTTCGCGATGGGCCACCGGCCGATCCTGGACGC
>JBAWAV010000195.1:0-1887 GCA_049589475.1 Mycobacterium sp. | reverse complement strand
TCGCGTCGGTGTTGTTCTTGTTCGCGCGCAGCGCATCGAGCTCGGAGGCGTACACCTCCTCGACGCGGGCGCCGCCGTCGGCACTGACCGTGTAGATCGCCCACACCCCGTCACCGGCTTCGCCGGTTGTTTCCGGCCTGGTCCGCGTGCGCCGCGCCAAGTCCTCGAAGACCGACGACCACCCAGCCCGTTCGGAGGGCAACGTGAAGAACCGGCCAACTCCCTCGAACGCCTCGCGAAGTCCCTCGGTCGCGTCGCGGATCACGTGCTCGAAGTCTTCCGGATCGAATCCGAATCGACCGTTGTCGTCCATTGCGGCCTCCTGGCAGCTCACACCGATACACCCAGTGTGCGCATTTCAGCCGGTTCGCGCCACGCCTAAAGCGCGTCCAACAATTGTTGCGGTCGAGTCGTTGGATTAGAAGGGCGGTTTGGCTGAGGATCAGAAAGCCCCCAAAAACCGGTCAAAGTGGTGTCGTAGCAGCTCACGAAGTCGCGCGGCATGTGCCGCCACGCGCCGCGTGCGAAGCACATGCAAACGTGGTGTTGAGATATACGCGCCACCGCTGCGGCGGGCAGGGCCAGCCAGGGGCGCGAGGGCGATGAACCGTGCGGCGCGCGCCCAGACGGTATCGGAAAGATCGGAGTCATAGCGTCGCCGCTGTGCGTGATGGTCGTATATCCGCCGACGGT
This sequence comes from Mycobacterium sp., assembly GCA_049589475.1. GTDB lineage: Bacteria > Actinomycetota > Actinomycetes > Mycobacteriales > Mycobacteriaceae > Mycobacterium. The sequence goes on along the minus strand of JBAWAV010000195.1, from coordinate 1,194 downwards.
GATCGCGTCACCGACACGAGTCGCTTGTCAGGATGCTGTCTGTGGGCCGTGGGATGCTCAGCGCTGATGAGCCGGCACACCACGTTCAAGTTCTGCCTCGACCCCACCATCGAGCAGTGTGACGTGCTGGCCAGACATGCGGGCGCGTCGCGGTTTGCGTTCAATCAGAGCCTGCGCCTGGTCAAGACCGCTCTCAAACAACGAAATACGAGCCCGGAATTGGAGGTTCCGTGGACCGGCTTCGATCTGATCAACGCGTTCAACGCGTGGAAGAAAACCGCGGACGCCGGCCGGGTCTTCACCGTCGAGACCTGCGGTGTCGCCGAGGCCGTGGTGACCGGGTTGGCGTGGCGGAGCCAGGTGTGTCAGCAGGTGTTCGAAGAAGCCGCCGTCGACCTCGGCAACGGGCTGAAAAGCTGGTCGGAGTCGCGGTCTGGGAAACGCAAAGGCAAACGAGTCGGGTTCCCGCGTTTCAAGAAGAAAGCCGTAGGGGTGGCGTCTTTTCGGTTGCGCAACAAACGTCCCAAGGGAAAGCCAGCGGCGATCCGTGTCGGCGATCACAGCCGGCCCCGCTCGGTCACGCTGCCCGGCATCGGTCCAATCGCTGTGCATGATGACACCCGCCGTTTGCGGCGCATGCTCACCAAGGGTCGGGCCAAAATCTGTTTCGCCACCATCAGCCGTCACAGCGGCCGGTGGTGGGTATCGCTGAACGTCGAGGCCGCCGACCTGCACCCCAGCCAGCAGCACGTTGCGCGCAACCGCGCGGACCGTAGCGGCTGGGTAGGTGTGGACCGCGGGTTGTCGGCGTTTTTGGTCGCTGCCAAGGGCGACGGCGAGGAGGTCGCCCGTATCGGCGACGCGCCCAAAGCACTGGTCGCTGGGATGAAACAACAAAGGCGACTGTCGAGGTCGTTGTCGCGCACGAAGAAAGGATCCCGCAACCGCCGTGACATCGCAGCCACCCTGGCACGTCATCACCATCACGTCGCCAACGTGCGCCGCCATTTCCTGCACCGAATCTCCAATGCGCTGGTCAAGACCCACGATCGGATCGCTATTGAAGATCTCAATGTGTCAGGGATGCTGCGCAATCATCGCCTCGCCCAAGCTATCTCCGATGCCGGCTGGGCCGAGTTCGCCCGGCTGGTGAAGTACAAGCAGGCCTGGCGCGGCGGCGAACTCATCGAAGCG
>JBAWAV010000194.1:0-22832 GCA_049589475.1 Mycobacterium sp. | reverse complement strand
CCTCGACGACAACCGCGGTGATGACCAAGCGCGCCTTCGACACACCTTGACACTCACGCCGCCACCTATTCGGATGTCTTGAGACACGCTATGCGCATGTCCTCGAACCACACACTGCCGGGGGCACACTGCCGGGGGCACATTGCTGATCGTATTACCTCGGTTGATGCTTGACGTTTCGTCTTCGGGTGATGCTTGACAGTGTTTCGGCTGATGGTTTACACCTGTTTCGGTTGATCCTTGACACTCCCTTGATGAGGGAGTTGAGCGTGGCCGAACAGAGGCGCCGTCGATCCGGCCGACAACCACGATTGGTTGACGCAAACTTTCATGGAATACTTCGCTCGTGACTCCGCAAACTAATTGAGGCGCGGTTCGGAAGGAAAGACGATTCGAAATTGAAGAATGAAAGAATTCTATACCTCGCATGTCCGCTGTGCGACTCAGCCGATATCCTCCCACTGACGACCATAAATTGCATCGGCCACGCGATGTGGCGGGAGCCATTGGAGCCATTCATAACTTGGGTAAGGTGCGGACAATGTGAGCACGTATTCACTGAAGGATACTTCACCGACGAGGCATTAGATGTGCTGTTCAGCAACACACAACATCATCAGGTCGTCGGAAATGACATAGAGTTGCAGCGGAATATTTCAGCAAAGATGGTGGAGCGAGTGGTCAACACACTCGGATTGCCCAACGATCGACTATGGCTTGATGTTGGATTCGGCAGCGGATCGCTGCTGATGACAGCCAGCGAGTTCGGCTTTGATGTGTTCGGCGTCGATTTGCGAAAAAAGAATGTCGAGGATATCCGCCACTTCGGGATTCCCGCGTATCATGGCACCCTGGAACGCACAATAGAAAATGTTGCGTTCAAATCGAAACCGTCGGTTATCAGTATGGCCGATATCGTTGAGCACGAACCGTTTCCGCGAGATGTTCTGCGTTGCGCGAGGAGACTCATAAACGACTCCGGCATGTTGCTCATTTCCATGCCAAACGCAAGCGCACCACTCTGGCGCTTCTGGAATAAGATCAATCTAAACCCATATTGGCCCGAGATTGAGCATTACCACAACTTCACGCGAGAAAATATATACGCTGAATTACATAAGACAGGATTCAAACCAATTCATTACGCTGTCAGTGAGCGGTACCGTTGTTGCATGGAGATTCTAGCGAAGCCTGCATAAAACAGACGTAAAGCGCAGGTTCGAATCCTTCGTCTCCGTCGCACGGACCTCCGCGTCGGTGGCCGTGTCGGATTGCCACAGGATTTCTTTGCGCTATGGCGGCGGCGTGTCGGGTGCTGGTCGATGCTAGCCGTTGAGCCCGAACCGGTCTCTCAATAGCGCCCGCACTTCAGCCGGTCGTGTGTCTGCGTGCGCTGGTTCAGTCGACGCTGCGTCTGGGACGGTCGGCTGTTCGTGCCTGGAGGTGTCGGTGCCTTTGGTGGTCTCAACGGTTTTCGTGAGAGTTGTCGACGCCAGGGTGGGGCGGATGTTCAAGGTGGGGTCCCGTCATGCGGTCGTCACCTTAATTGGCCGGCGCGAACGAATGCTCGGTGAGGGAAGCGGCCTAACGCGGCTTACTCCACTCCGACCTGGTTGATGGGCTCAACGGTAACGATTCTAAGCGATCAGAGCTCTTTGTGCGCATCGCTTTTGACGACGGTAAACAGCAAACATTCGGAGGTGCTCTTGCACCGTTGGATCGCGTGGGACCGAGGACACGACAGGTGGAAATGCAGTACCGAACTACTGCTGTGCCTGGCTGCGGTCACCAAGAAAATACGCACAGGGGCTGCGAAAGAGCGTGGGGGAAGAGAGGAAGACCCGTGTTGTGTTCTCGTGGTTTCGGTCGGCTGGACCTGCTGGTCGTGGGGTTGGGTATCGGGGCGGCGCTGGCCTGCACGACGGGGGTCGCCTCGGCCGACTCGTCTACCGAGTGGTCGTCGTCGATCGATCGACTGCTGGGTGGCTTGTCTGTCCCGGCAGCAGATCCGGCCCAGGCTGTGGATATGCAGATCTCAATTGGCGGGACGCTTTTGTTCCCCTACGAGGACAACACCGCATTCGCCTTTGCGGGCCCGGGGGACATTGCGGTCGCGATCGGCAACAACAGCTACGCCTCCGCCCAGAACGGTGCGTTTGACTTCGCATTCGCCGACGGCGCCAACAGCTTCGCCGAGGCCGAAATCGGCAATTTCGACGTCGCCGTTGCCGACGGGGCCGACAGCGTCGCGAAGGCCGGCGAAGACGCTGCACTGATACCGGGATTGTTGTCTCCGACCAGTTTTGACACCGCCTTGGTCTTCGGCGACGACAGCACCGCACTCGCCGGCTTCGAGGGAATCAATAACACCGTTGGCTTTTTCGACCTCGCCGCCGCCTTCGGCGACAACCTGTTGGCGCAAGCTGTCACCGCCCCGTTCTTGGTCGACATCGTGCCGTAGGGGTGGGACGAAATGAGCGCCAGGTAAGCGGGTATCGCGTTCACCGAAGTTTTTGTAACGAATGAAAGCCCTTGCGCTGCAATAGGTAACGATAACAAGCCAGAACGGTCAAAACGTTCGGCTACGAATCCTGTCGGGGGCACTCAGGTTGTGACGTAGCCGCCGCGCAGGGTGCCGTCGATATAGGCGGACCGGCAGGCGGCGTGGCCGACCTTGCCGCTGGAGGTTCGCGGGATTGCACCAGCCGGCACCAGGATGACGTCACGCGCGGTGACGCCGTGGCGCACCGCGATCGCGGCGCGAATGTCGTCGGCGATCGATTGGATATCGGACTTGTGTGCACCCGGGGTACGTTCGCCGACGATGACCAGTTGCTCCGAGGAGTCCTCTGGGTCATGGTTCAGCCCCGAGTGACCGTTGAACACCTGAGGCGGCAGCTGGTTGGCCGGAACTGAGAAGGCGGCCACGTATCCGGCCCGCAGCGCACTGCTGGCTTCCTGCGCCGTGTACTCCAGGTCCTGTGGGTAGTGATTGCGGCCGTCGACGATCACCATGTCTTTGACCCGGCCGGTGACATACAGCTCGCCTTCGAAATAGGTGCCGTAGTCGCCGGTGCGCATCCATTGGCCGTCGTCAGGCACACCCTCGGTGTGCGTCGGTGTGGCTCGCGACTTGAGGATGTTGTTGAAGGTGTCCTCCGAGTCGCGCTCGCGGCCCCAGTAGCCCGCACCGATGTTGTTTCCTTGCAGCCAGATCTCGCCGATGTGGCCGTCGGGTTGCTCGGTGGCGGTGTCGGAATCGACGATGGCGGCCCGCAGGTCGATCCCGACCACGCCGCACGACACCTGCGCAACGGCCGTGGGTGCATCCTCGGCGACGATGCGGAAGAGGCCGCGGCCCAGTTCGTCGCGGTCCACATAGATAGTGGTGGCCTTCTGCTTCATGTCGGTGGTCGACACGAACAGCGTCGCCTCCGCCATGCCATAGGACGGCTTGATGGCTGTATCCGGAAGGCCGTACGGGGCGAACGCCTCGTTGAACTTGCGCATCGATGCCGTCGAAATCGGCTCGCTGCCGTTGAGCAAGGCGAACACGTTGCTCAGATCGAGTTCGGGGTCACCGTCTTTCGGCAGCCCACGTAGTGCGGCGTGCTCGAAGGCGAAGTTCGGCGCCGCCGAGAAGGTCGGGCCGTCGTCATCGGGTTGCACCGCGAGCTCCCGTATCCATCGGTTGGGGCGTCGCACGAAGGCAGTCGGACTCATGATCGTGATGCAGTGTCCGACGACCGATGGAACCATCGCGGTGACCAGGCCCATGTCGTGGAACAGCGGCAGCCACATGACGCCGCGCTGGCCCTCTTCGACCTGTAGTGCGGTGATGAGCTGCGCCAGGTTGGTGGCCACCGCCCGGTGGGTGATCTTCACACCGGCCGGAGCGCGGGTCGACCCGGAGGTGTACTGCAGGTAGGCGACAGTGTCCGGGTCTGCTGATGGCGGCTGCCAGGTTTGGGCGACCTCATCGGGGATGGCGTCCACGGCGATGACACGGGGTCGTTCCGCGGCTGGACGGTCCTGGCGGAAGAATCTGCGAACTCCGTCGGCGGAGTCGGCTGTGGTCAGGATGACCGACGGCGCGCAGTCGCCGAGCACCGAGTGCAGCCGACCGGTATGCCCTGGCTCTGCGGGGTCGAACAGCGGGACCGCAATGACGCCGGCGTACAGCGCGCCGTAGAACGCCACCATGTAGTCCAAACCCTGTGGGGCGAGGATGGCGACGCGGTCGCCGGGCTTGGTGACCTGCTGTAGCCGGGCGCCGACGGCGCGGTTGCGCGCACTGAACCGCGACCAGGCCAGGTCGTGGTAGACGCCGTCGCGCTCGGTCGAGAAATCAAGGTAGCGATAGGCCAACCGATCCCCGCGCAGCTGGGCCCACCGCTCAACGTGACGGACGAGGCTGCCCTTCTCGGGAAATTTGATCCGCCCAGTCTTGTGATCGATAAACGGGCTGGGTACTGGCATGTGAACTCTTCTGTCTCGGTGTGTGGAGCGGATAAAGCCGATCTCTTGCGCTGCCGACAACCCAAAGCCCACAGACCACACCGGGGACTGAGCGAATTCGATTGACCAAAAGCAGGGTACGCCTGCGACGCGGTCTTAATCCGCGGCGCCGCGCTGGCCGAGCCGAGATCGGCTCACGCTCAACGCGGTCTCGATTTCCGACCACGTCTGCTCGACGATCCGCGACGCCGGCTGCAGATCGACGATCCGCGAAGACACCTGTCCGGTGTTCGCGACGCTGGCTTCCATGTCGCCGTCGAAGTACAGATCGGTGATCCGGCCCAGGAGCTGTACCTCGGGGTCGGCCGCCGCGACGCGGGCCGCGAGACCGGTTCGCAGCACCCGCATCGTCGGGTTGCCGGGAAGATCCAGCATGACGGTGCCGTCGTCGCCGGCCGCCATGATTGCGTCCTTGAAGTTGTGGTGGACGGCGGCTTCGTGGCTGGCGAGCATCCGCGTGCCCATCTGCACACCCTCGGCGCCCAGCACAACGGCGGCCGCGGCGGACCGGGCGTCGCAGATCCCGCCGGCCGCGATGATCGGGAGATCGACCCAGTCGGCCACCAGCGGAAGCAAGACCAGCGTCGACGCTCCGAGCGCCGACTTGAACCCGCCGCCTTCCACGCCCTCCACCACGAGCGCGTCGACGCCGGCATCCACGGCTTTCATCGCGCCCTTCAGCGATCCGACCACGTGCACGACCGTCATGCCCGCGTCATGCAACCGGGCTGTGAACAGAGCCGGATCACCGGCGGAGGTGAAGACGTGGCGAACCTCGGCGGCGGCCAACTCGTCGACGATCGACGGGTCACGTTTCCAGCCCTGGATCATCAGGTTGGCCGCGACCGGGCGGTCGGTGAGTCCGCGCACCCTGCGCAGGTCAGCACGCCCTTCGGGGGTCAGGGTCTCGATCATGCCCAAGCCGCCACCCTCGGAGACGGCGGCGGCCAGTTCAGCCCTGGCGATGTATGTCATCGGCGCCTGGACCACGGGATACTGGACGCCCAGGAGCGCTTGGATGCGGTTGGTCACGCCCCTGATTCTCTGCTAGGCCTACCTCGGACCATGCGATGATGCCCGATATGTTCGACCGCTTGATGGTTCTCGTGGCAGCAGCGGCCACCGCTGCGACCGGCTTGGCGTCACCGGCCGGCGCGGACCCTCAGTGCCAGCCCGGCCCCTGCACTCATGGCCAAGCGGCCCACGGCCCGTCGTATCAGGACGGCTACAAGGCCGAACACGACTATTTCTCGATCCCGCAGAATCATGCGTACCTCGCGGATGAAATGAAGCATGGCTACAACGCCGGGCTGGCGTGCCAAGTCGAGGTCGGTGGCGGCCCGCAGCCGGCGAACCTGGCCGATTGGTTGGCCGGCTGCGTCGACGCCCTGCACGACTTGGGCTTCAAGCCTTGAGCACCCGCTCACAGGTACTGATCACCGCCGCAGAGTTGTCCCGCCTCATCGATGCCGGCCATCCGGTGACCATCCTCGATGTGCGCTGGCGGCTCGACGAGCCCCACGGTCAGGCGTCCTATCTGCAAGGACACCTTCCGGGCGCGGTGTACGTGTCCCTTGAGGACGAGCTCAGCGACCACACCGTCACCGGACGTGGACGCCATCCGCTGCCGTCGGGCCGCAGTCTCCAAGCCGCCGCACGTCGCTGGGGCGTCCGCGAGCAGGTGCCCACCGTCGTCTACGACGACTGGAATCGCGCCGGGTCGTCGCGGGCCTGGTGGGTACTGACCGCGGCCGGTGTCCGCGATGTCCGCATCTTGGACGGCGGCCTGTCCGCCTGGCGGTCCGCGGGCGCCGTGGTGGACACCGGCCCGGTCACGCCACCGCCCGGCGATGTGACTGCGGCGCGCGACGACCTGTACGCCGGCGCGCTGCCGACCCTGACCGCACAGCAGGTCAGCGACGTCACGCTGCTCGATGCCCGCGCACCGGAACGCTTCCGCGGCGACGTCGAGCCGATCGATCCGGTGGCCGGACACATCCCCGGTGCGGCGAACCTGCCGAGCAGCAGCGTGCTCGCCGATGACGGGACGTTTCTGACCGGCGATGAGCTCGCGCGACTGGTACCCGACCACGACGGGCAACTCGGCGCGTACTGCGGCTCGGGTGTGACGGCGAGCATCACGGTCGCCGCGCTTGCCACGATGGGTCACCACGCAGCGCTGTTCCCCGGCTCGTGGTCAGAGTGGAGTTCCGATCCCGGTCGCGCCGTTGCGCGCGGAGACGAATAGCTCCGGTTCCGTCGATAAGGTTTGTCATGCGCCGTCGACGGCAATGCGCTTTCAGAGGCAAGCGCTTAGGTCGACCTATGCGCTGGCCTAGGTCCTGTCGGTTCAGCCGAGAGCCGATGGGACCGTCCCTCATCACCCGTATCCGCGGTGTGTCACTCTCTTAATTGTAGTAACGTGCGCCTATGGATACTGACGTCTGGATCCTCGGCGGCTATCAGAGTGACTTCGCCCGCAACCTCTCCAGAGAAGGCCTTGATTTCGCGGACCTGACCCGTGAGATCGTCGATGCCACCCTCGCCGCGGCCAAGGTCGATGCCGGCGACATCGGCGTCGTCCACGTCGCAAACGCATTCGGCGAGATGTTCGCCGAACAAGGTCACCTCGGTGCGATGCCGGCGACCGTCTGCGACGAGCTGTGGGACACGCCGGCGTCGCGGCACGAAGCCGCCTGCGCGTCGGGAAGCGTGGCGGCGTTGGCAGCGATGGCCGACCTCCGGTCCGGCAACTACGACACCGCGTTAGTGCTCGGCGTCGAACTCGAGAAGACGGTGCCCGGCGACACCGCGGCGCGTCATCTCGGCGCCGCGGCGTGGACGGGCCACGAGGGGGCCGACGCGAAATTCCTCTGGCCGTCGATGTTCGCCAAGGTCGCCGACGAATATGACCGTCGCTACGGCCTCGACGACAGCCATCTGCACGCGATCGCACAGCTCAACTTCGCCAACGCGCGACGCAACCCCAACGCGCAGACCCGCGAATGGACTGTGCCGCAACCGATCAGCGACGACGACGTGAACAACCCGCTCATCGAGGGCCGGCTGCGGCGCTTCGACTGCAGCCAAATGACCGACGGCGGAGCGGGAGTCGTCCTGGTCACCGACCGATATCTGCGCGAGCATCCCGACGCGCGACCGATCGCCCGCATCGCCGGCTGGGGTCACCGCACCGTCGGACTCGGCCTGCAACAGAAGCTCGACCGAGCCGCCGACGACCCGTACGTGCTGCCGCATGTGCGCTCCGCGGTGCTCGATGCGCTGCGACGCGCCAACGCGACCCTCGACGACGTCCACGGCTTCGAAGTGCACGACTGCTTCAGCCCCAGCGAATATCTGGCCATCGACCACATCGGGCTGACCGGGCCGGGCGAATCGTGGAAGGCCATCGAACACGGCGAGATCGAGAACGGCGGACGGCTGCCGATCAACCCCAGCGGCGGGCTTATCGGCGGCGGCCATCCGGTCGGTGCGTCCGGGGTACGCATGCTCGTCGACGCGGCCAAGCAGGTCAGCGGCGCCGCCGGCGATTACCAGGTCGAGGATGCCAAAACCTTTGGCACGCTGAACTTTGGCGGCAGCACTGCCACCACGGTCAGCTTCGTGGTCAGCGCAACCGAAGGATCGTGACATGGACGTCGAAGTCGTCGGCAAATTCCTGTCGACTCTGCCCGAAGACGACGACCACCCGTACCGGACCGGTCCGTGGCGGCCGCAGACCAGCGAGTGGGACGCTGACGACCTGACGGTCGCCGAAGGCCAGATTCCGCATGATCTCGACGGCGTCTATCTGCGCAACACCGAAAATCCGCTGCACCCGTCGCTGAAGACGTATCACCCGTTCGACGGTGACGGCATGGTGCACGTCGTCGGGTTCCGCGACGGAACAGCGTTCTACCGCAACCGGTTTGTCCGCACCGACGGGTTTCTGGCCGAGAACGAGGCTGGCGAGGCGCTGTGGCCCGGGCTGGCCGAGCCGGTGCAACTGGCCAAACGCGAACACGGCTGGGGTGCTCGCACCCGGATGAAAGACGCGTCGAGCACCGACGTCATCGTCCACCGCGGCGTCGCGTTGACCAGCTTCTACCAGTGCGGCGATCTGTACCGCGTCGACCCGTTCTCGGCGAACACGCTGGGCAAGGAGACCTGGAACGGACACTTCCCGAGCGACTGGGGAGTCTCAGCGCACCCGAAGGTCGACGGTAAGACCGGCGAGCTGCTGTTCTTCAACTACAGCAAGCAGGCCCCGTACATGCACTACGGCGTCGTCGACGAGAACAACGAGTTGGCACACTACATCGACATTCCGCTACCCGGCCCACGGTTGCCGCATGACATGGCGTTCACCGAAAACTACGTCATACTCAACGATTTCCCGCTGTTCTGGGATCCGCAGCTGCTGGAGCACGACGTGCACTTGCCGCGGTTCTATCCCGACATGCCGTCACGTTTCGCGGTGCTGCCGCGCCGCGGCGGCACCGACCAGATCCGCTGGTTCGAGGCCGACCCGACGTTCGTGCTGCACTTCGTCAACGCCTACGAGCACGGCGACGAGATCGTGCTCGACGGTTTCTTCGAAGGAGCGCCCCAGCCGCTCGACACCGGCGGAACCAACTGGGACAAGCTCTTCCGCTTCCTGGCGCTGGATCGTCTGCAGGCCCGGCTGCACCGGTGGCGGTTCAACCTGGTCACCGGCGCGGTCAAAGAAGAGCAATTATCGGAGTCCATCACCGAATTCGGGGTGATGAACGCCGATTACGCGGCCGGCGACTATCGCTACGCCTACGCTGCCACCGGCAAGCCGGGCTGGTTCCTGTTCGACGGACTGGTCAAGCACGATCTGCGCACCGGAGGCGAGGAGCACTACCGGTTCGACGACGGCGTCTTCGGCAGTGAAGCGGCGATGGCTCCGCGACCGGGCGCCACCGGCGAGGACGACGGCTACCTGATCACGCTGACCACCGACATGAACACCGACGCCTCCTACTGCCTGATCTTCGACGCTGCCCGCGTCGCCGAAGGGCCGGTGTGCAAACTGGCTCTGCCCGAACGAGTTTCCAGCGGCACCCATGCCACCTGGGCACCGGGCGCGGAGTTGCGTCGCTGGCACGACAGTGACTCCCCCGCCGGCGCGATCGGGCTCTGAATGCCGACACCCTCGGCCGCGGATGAGCCGACCACACTGACGCCCGGCGGCACCAACGCCGTCGGCCGGATCCTGGGTCTGCTCGGTGACGAGTGGACGCTGCTGATCGTCCAGCAGGCCTTGTTGGGAGCGACCCGCTACGGCGAGTTCACGGAGCGTCTTCCCATCTCGAATTCGGTACTCACCAAGCGGTTACAGGCACTGACGGAGAACGGGCTGCTGGATCGGACGGTGTACCGGACCCGGCCGATGCGGGCCGAGTATCTGATCACCCAACGCGGACGGGCGCTGTGGCCGGTGCTGTTGTCGATCTGGGAGTGGGAACGACGATGGGTGCCCGACCAGGTCGATCACCTTCCGGGCATGCGCCACAAGGCATGCGGCGCTGATTTCGCGCCGACGCTGAGCTGTCGGGCGTGCGGCGAAGTGGTCACCGAGAAAGAGGTGACGGCGCGCTGGGGTCCTAGTGGGTCGTGGCCGCGCTCGGTGCCCGCGGCGGTCACCCGTCGCCGATCGGCAGGCGACAACAGCCTGGGTCAGGCCGGACTATTTCCCGAAACGATGAGCGTCTTCGGAAACCGTTGGGCGGCAGCACTATTGGTGTGCGCCTTCCTGGGAACCAGTCGCTTCACCGACTTCCAGACACAGCTCGGGGCGCCGCCGTCGCTGCTGACCGGCCGGCTGCAGACGTTCTGCGCCAACGGTGTGCTGTGCGTGTCGCGCCAAGCCGGCCAGGCGCGTACCCGCTACCAGCTCACCGAGAAGGGCCGGGCGTTCTTCCCGGTCATCGTCACCGCGCTGCAGTGTGGCCAGCACTGGTTCCGCGCACCCGAGGGGCCGGCGGTGTTGCTCACTCATATCGGCTGCGGCACGCCGTTCGTCGGGCAACTGACCTGCGACCAGTGCGCCCAACCACTGACAGGCACCCAGGTCGTCGTCGACTAGCGGTTGCCGCGCAGCGACGACACCAATGCCCACATCGAACACAGCGTCGCAGCAGCCGCTGCCACGCCGCCGACATACAGACCGTAGGCGGCCGAGACCGGCGGCTTCACGTTGACGGCGTAGTAGCGCACCGTGAGCGCGACGACAACCAGCGAAACCGAGAGCGCGACAACCGATGCCGACTTCACCGACAGGCCTCTGCCCACCATCGCGCCGGCCACCAGCAGCGCCGAGGACAGCAACACGATGAGCTGACCCGGCCCGAATCCGTGCGGCAGGTGCAGGCTGCCGATGCTGCCGCCGATCGCGTTGGCCCAACCGCCACCGTTGACTCCGGTCGTCAACCACGGCAACCACGCGCTCACCGAGACCGTCGCGGCGAACAACGCAACCAGCCAACCGGGGCGTAGGCGGGACATACCGCGACAGTAGCGCGTGGGGTGAGTCCGTTGCGCCGGCGCGCGCCAAAAGGTCAGGCGGGCGCGAACACCGTGACGAACTTGTTCAGCGACTCGTTGATGTCGCTGCGCAATGCGGCGGCAACCAGCATGCCGATGGGACCGAACAACGCCGGGCCGCCGAGGTGCACATCGAAGCTGACCACCGAATTCTTACTGTCGTCGCCCTTGGGCTTGACCTTGGCCAGCAACTTGACCTTGACCCCGCCGACGCCGACCCCGTTGAGCGTCATCGACTCCGGCGGTTTGTAATGCACGATCGTCCACCTGATCCGGTTGGCCATGCCCTTGACTTCGAGAATCGACTCGATGACTGTGCCCTTCTCCAACTGCTCGGGCAGCGTGCTGCGCCACACCCGGTGGATGGTCAGCCATTCTCTGTAGCGGGAGAGATCAGACGCGTTGGCCCAAGCCCTTTCGGGCGGCAACGGTACGTCGATGGATCCGGAAAGCTTCGCCATGGGTGACTTCTACTGATCGTCCTTCTTGCCGTCGTCTAAAGCGTTCTTCGCCGCCTCTCGCACCTTGCTGACGGTGTCTTTGTACTTGCCGTCGGTCTTGGAGTCGACGAACTCACCCGCCTTGTCGATTGCGGAGCCAACCGTGTCGGCGTTCTGCGCCAACAGGTCCTTGGCCTTGTCCAAGAATCCCATCTTGCATCCTTCTTCTACTAGCGGTGTGTGCTTAGGGGTATCACTACTGATCCGCGAGCCGCCACCATGGATCCGGCTCGGTCACCGCCGTGGGGTCTACGCGCTCGCCCGGCTTGGGCACCGCCACCTTCACGCCGGCGGGCCCGGCCGCGGCGAGCAGCCGCTCGATCGGTTCGGCCCACGGGTGCGGGGCCAGCCGGAACGTGCACCAGTGGATCGGCACCAGCAGGCCGCCGTTGACGTCGATGTGCGCCTGAACCGCGTCCTCGGGGTTCATGTGAATGTCCGGCCAGACCTTGTTGTACGCGCCGACGGGCATCAGGGTCACGTCGAAAGGTCCGTGATCGGTACCGATATCGGCGAAGCTCTTGGTGTAACCGGTGTCGCCGCCGAAGTACGCCCGGTGCGCCGGGCCGACGATCGCCCAGGACGCCCATAAGGTGCCGTTGCGGTTCAGGAACCGCCCCGAGAAGTGCCGGGCCGGAGTGCAGACCAGGGTGAGCTCGTCGACTTTCGCCTGCTCGTTCCAATCGAGTTCGATGATGCGCTCGTCCGGAATGCCCCAATCACGAAGGTGCGCACCAACTCCCAGCGGAACGACGAACGGCGCCCACTGGCTTCGGGCGAGCGCGATGATCGTATCGATGTCGAGGTGGTCGTAATGGTCGTGGCTGATCACGATCGCGTCCAGCGCGGGCAGTGCTTCCAGCGGCACCGGCGGCGGATGCATGCGCCCCGGGCCGATGACGTCCGACGGTGAACAGCGTTCGCTCCACACCGGGTCGGTCAGGACGCGGTATCCGTCGATCTCCAGCAATGCGGTGGAGTGGCCGAACCAGCTGACCGCGATCTGGCCGGCGGGAGCGTCGAAGGCTCGCGGCTCGGGGGTGTCCAACGGAATCTCGGCCGCGGGCCGAGCCTCGTTGCGGCTACTGATCAACTCCCACAGGATGTTTCGCTGTTCTTCGGTGTCGATGTTGAACGAAGCCGGTTCCAGGTTGACGAACACGCCGTCGCGGAAGTTCGGTGAGCGATCGGCGACCGCCCGGATGTCGCTCGGTTGAGCGCCGAGCGCGGCGGGCGCGCCGTGCAGCGCGCGCAACACCCAGCCGCCGGTCGCGAGCGAGACCGTGCCGACAGCGAATCGCAGCGCCCCGCGCAACATCCGATCAGGCCCCCTGGAATTTCGGCGGTCGCTTCTCCACCCGTGCGACCTGCGCCTCGATGACATCCTGACTGCCCCACGCCTTGTCGAACAGTTCCTTCTGCACCGGCGATGGCTGTTCGATCGAGCCGTCGTCGTTGAGCACCCGCTTGGCGTGCTGCAATGCCAGCGGGGCGAGGCCGGCGATCTCGGCGGCCCAGGCCTGCGCGTCGGCCAATGTCCCGATCCGGTTGGCCATTCCGGTCTGCAGCGCGGTCTCGGCGGTCAGCTTCTCCGCGGTCAGCAGCATTGCCCGGGCACGGCCGTGTCCGACCAGCGACGACAGCCGATGGATGCTCCAGTTGTCCAGTGCCAGTCCGTATTTCGATGTCGGGAACTGGAAGAACGCCTCCGGCGACACGACCCGCAGGTCGCACTGCATCGCCAGTTGCAGACCCGCGCCGATCGCGGGCCCGTTGATCGCGCCGACCACCGGAATCGGTGCCGCGTCCAAAGCCTTGTGCAGTTCGACCAGCCGGTCGGGATAGTCGGCGGCGAACGCGTCACCGCTGAGGTCGGCGCCGGCGCAGAACACGGTGCCCTGTCCGGTCAACACGACGACCCGGACATCCTCCCCCGCGGCCTTCTCCACCGATTCGCGCAACTCCTCGACCAGTTGGGAGTTGAGCGCATTGCGTCGTTCGGGACATTGCAACTCAATGGTCAAGACGTCTTCGACGCGGGTCAGACCGATCATGGGACATAGCCTAGTGACGTTTCCGGCGGTATCTACTCGGCGGTAGGTCGAGCGTTCCCATCGGCCGAAACACCTGAGAGGATGCTTCACCGTGACAAGGCCTAACTTCCTGGTAATCGTGGCGGACGACCTCGGGTTCTCCGATATCGGTGCATTCGGCAGCGAAATCGAGACCCCCAACCTGGACCGGCTGGCAAACGCCGGCATCCGGTTCACCGATTTCCACTCCGCACCGGCCTGTTCACCGACTCGATCGATGCTGCTGACCGGAACTGATCACCACATCGCCGGCATCGGCACCATGCTCGAGGTTGCTCCGCAGTTCCGCGGACGGCCCGGCTATGAGGGATACCTCAACGACCGGGTGGTCGCCTTGCCCGAGCTGCTGCGCGACGCCGGGTACCTGACGCTGATGGCCGGCAAGTGGCATCTGGGCAACACCATCGAGACGTCGCCGTGGTCTCGTGGATTCGACCGCTCGTTCGCGCTATTGCCCGGCGGCGCAAGCCATTACAGCAACGTACCGGGCGACTTCATACCGATGATGTCGCGGTACACCGAGGACGACCAGTTCGTCACCGTTCCAGACGACTTCTATTCGTCGGACTTCTACGCCGACACGCTGCTGAGGTATTTCCGCGAACGCAACGACTCCGAGCAGCCGTTCTTCGCCTACCTGCCGTTCCAAGCGCCGCACTGGCCGCTGCAGGCGCCGGAGGACACCATCGCGAAATACCGCGGTCGCTACGACGCCGGACCCGACGCACTGCGCGAGCAGCGACTGGCCGCGCTCAAAAAGCTCGGACTGTGCCCGCCCGACGTCGTCGCGCACCCGGTGGTCGCCGACGGCGAACCGGAGTGGGCCGGCATGAGCGCCGAGCAGCGGGCCCTGTCGGCCCGAGCCATGGAGGTCTACGCGGCCATGGTTGACCGGATGGATCACAACGTCGGCAAAGTCATCGACTACCTCACCGAAACCGGCGAGCTCGAGAACACTGTCGTGATCTTCTTGTCGGACAACGGCGCCGAGGGAGCAATCCTCGAGTCGCTGCCGATCCTCGGCGGCGCGATCGCCGCCGAGATCGAGAAAAACTGGGACAACAGCCTCGACAACGCCGGAGCGTCCAACTCGTTCATCTGGTACGGCCCCCGCTGGGCGCAGGCCGCCACGGCCCCGTCCCGCCTGCACAAGGCGTTCACCACCGAGGGCGGCATCCGGGTCGTCGGCTTCGCCACCTGGCCGGGCTTCGACCGGCAGCATCAGGTCGGCACCGCGTTCAGCACGGTCATGGACATCGCACCGACCGTGCTCGAACTCGCCGGGGTGGCACATCCGGGCACCGAATACCGCGGCCGTGAAGTGGCGCCGGTGCGCGGCCGGTCGCTGTTGCCGTATCTGTCCGGCGACGCCGAGTCGGTGCACGACGAGACAGGCGGAACCGGGTGGGAGTTGTTCGGCCGCCGTGCCATTCGCCAGGGCCACTGGAAGGCGCTACACCTGCCCGAGCCGTACGGCCCGGGTGACTGGCAGCTCTACGACCTGTCGACCGACCCCGGCGAGATCAACGACCTCGCGGCCGCACATCCCGACAAGCTGGCCGAGCTGCTGGTGCTCTGGGAGCGCTACGTCGAAGACACCGGCGTCATCCTGGATCTCGCGCAAGGCTGATATGTAGCCTCAGCCGGGTGAGCCGGATCGGGACCGACGAACTGCGCGACGCGGTGCTCGACGACGGATCATTCGTCAGCTGGGACACCACGCCCATCGCCGTGTCGACGAGCGAGAGCTACACCCGCGAACTGGCCGAGGCGCATGCCGCCAGCGGCCGCGACGAGTCGGTGCTGACCGGCGAAGGCCGGGTGTTCGGACGCCGAGTGGCGGTGGTGGTTTGCGAGTTCGACTTCCTCGCCGGCTCGATCGGTGTCGCCGCGGCCGAGCGGATCACCGCGGCCGTGCAACGCGCTACCGACGAGCGACTGCCGCTGCTGGCGTCGCCGTGTTCGGGCGGCACCCGGATGCAAGAGGGCACCGTGGCGTTTCTGCAGATGGTCAAGATCGCCGCGGCGGTCACGCTGCACAAGGAAGCACACCTGCCGTATCTGGTGTACCTGCGCCACCCGACCACCGGCGGGGTGTTCGCGTCGTGGGGCTCGCTGGGCCACGTCACCTTTGCGCAGCCGGGCGCCCTGATCGGCTTTCTCGGGCCGCGGGTGTACGAGCAGCTCTACGGCGAACCCTTCCCACCCGACGTGCAGACCGCGGAGAATCTGCAGCGCTACGGGGTGGTCGACGCCGTCGTACCGCTCGGCGAACTGCGCGGCATCCTCGACCGGGCGCTGACCGTCGTCGCGGACGACGCGGGCCCGGCGCCCGAACCGCCAGGGGCAGAACCGCTGCCCGACATCCCGGCATGGGACTCCGTGCTGGCCTCGCGTCGACCGGATCGGCCCGGCGTCCAACATCTGCTGCGGTACGGCTGCACCGACCAGGTGTTGCTGTCGGGCACCGGGCAGGGCGAAGCCGCGACCATGTTGCTGGCGCTGGCACGGTTCGCCGGCCAGCCCGCGGTGCTGCTCGGCCAGCAGCGCGTCGTCGGCGGACTCGTCGGACCGGCCGCGCTGCGCGAGGCCCGCCGCGGTATGACGTTGGCGGCCGGTCTGCGGCTGCCGCTGGTGCTGGTCATCGACACCGCTGGCCCTGCACTGTCAGCCGAAGCCGAGCAGGGTGGGCTGGCCGGCGAGATCGCCCATTGCCTGGCCGAACTGGTAACCCTGGACACCCCGACCGTGTCGGTGCTGCTCGGTCAGGGCAGCGGCGGGCCTGCGCTGGCGATGGTGCCCGCCGACCGGGTGCTGGCCGCGCTGCACGGCTGGTTGGCGCCGCTGCCACCCGAGGGCGCCAGCGCGATCGTGTTCCGCGACACCGCCCACGCTGCCGAGTTGTCCGCCGCTCAAGGTGTCCGCTCGGTCGACTTGTTGGCGTCCGGCATCGTCGACGCCGTCGTACCTGAGCACCCGGATGCCGCCGACGAGCCTGTCGAGTTCTCCGAACGGCTGTCCGCGGCGATCGCGGTCGAACTGCACGCACTGCGCGCGATGCCCGACCGGATGGGCGCCCGGCTACGGCGTTACCGCAACATCGGGCTTCGCTGAAACCGCCGCGCCGGGTTTGCTCCGGCGGCTGTTCCCACAGCTAAGCAGGATAATCAGGCATCATGGGCGACATGGACGCTGCTGGGACTTCACCCCGGGTTTTGGTTGTCGACGACGACTCCGACGTGCTCGCCTCGCTGGAACGCGGACTGCGGCTGTCCGGGTTCGAAGTGTCGACCGCGGTCGACGGCGCCGAGGCGTTGCGCAGCGCCACCGAAACACGCCCGGACGCAATCGTTCTCGACATCAACATGCCGGTGCTCGACGGCGTCAGCGTGGTGACCGCCCTGCGCGCGATGGACAACGATGTCCCGGTCTGCGTGCTGTCGGCGCGCAGCTCGGTCGACGACCGGGTGGCCGGCCTGGAGGCAGGCGCCGACGACTACCTGGTCAAGCCGTTCGTGCTGGCCGAGCTGGTGGCGCGGGTGCGTGCACTGCTGCGTCGCCGCGGAGCCACCGCGACGTCGTCGTCGGAAACCATCGCCGTCGGACCGCTCGAGGTCGACATCCCGGGCCGTCGCGCTCGGGTGAACGGCGTTGACGTCGACCTGACCAAGCGCGAGTTCGACCTGTTGGCGGTGCTGGCCGAGCACAAGACCGCGGTGCTGTCCCGCGCGCAGCTGCTGGAACTGGTCTGGGGTTACGACTTCGCCGCCGACACCAACGTCGTTGACGTGTTCATCGGCTACCTGCGCCGCAAGCTGGAAGCCAACGGCGGCCCCCGGCTGCTGCACACCGTGCGTGGCGTGGGGTTTGTGCTGCGCATGCAGTGACGGGACTGAACATGAATTTGTTGTCGAGAATCCTGACCCGAACGCCGTCGCTGCGTACCCGGGTCGTGGTGGCGACGGCGATCGGCGCGGCGATTCCGGTGCTCATCGTCGGCGTCGTCGTCTGGGTCGGCATCACCAACGACCGCAAGGAACGGCTGGACCGCCGTCTCGACGAGGCCGCCGGTTTCGCAATCCCGTTCCTGCCCCGCGGTCTCGGCCAGATTCCCAAGTCCCCCAGCGACCAGGACGCGGTCATCACCGTGCGCCACGTCAACGGGGAGGTCACCTCCAACACGACGGTCACGCTGCCCGAGTTGCCCGCCGGCTACGCCGACACCTACGTCAACGGGGTGCGCTACCGCGTGCGCACGGTGAACATCCCTGCGCCGCACCCGATGTTGGTGGCAGTGGGCGCGACCTACGACGCAACCATCGGCGACACCAACAATCTGCACCGACGAGTGATCTTGATATGTCTGTTCTCGATCGGCGCGGCGGCCGTCTTCGCCTGGGTATTGGCCACTTTCGCCGTGCGACCCTTCAAACGACTGGCGCAGCAGACCAGGGCGATCGACGTGGGCGACGAGCGGCCACAGGTCCAAGTGCGCGGCGCCAGCGAGGCCGTCGAAATCGCCGAAGCCATGCGAGGCATGCTGCAACGGATTTGGGACGAGCAGAAAAAAACATTCGAGGCGCTGGCCTCGGCTCGAGACTTCGCCGCAGTGTCCTCGCACGAGTTGCGCACGCCGCTGACCGCGATGCGGACCAACCTCGAAGTGCTATCCACCCTTGAACTTCCAGACGAGCAGCGCAAAGAGGTGCTGCACGACGTGATCCGCACCCAGTCCCGCATCGAGGCAACATTGTCGGCGCTGGAACGGCTGGCCCAAGGCGAGCTGTCGACATCGGAAGACCACGTGCCCGTCGACATCACCGAACTGCTGGACCGCGCCGCGCACGACGCCATGCGGATCTACCCCGACCTGGATGTGTCCCTGGCGCCGTCACCGACCTGCATCATCGTCGGGCTGCCCGCCGGGCTTCGCCTTGCGGTGGACAACGCGATCGCCAACGCCGTCAAACACGGTGGCGCCACCCGCGTCCAACTATCGGCGGTCAGCTCTCGGGCCGGCGTCGAGATCGCCATCGACGACAACGGCAGCGGGCTGCCCGAAGAGGAACGCCAAATCGTGTTCGAACGGTTCTCCCGCGGCTCGACCGCGTCGCATTCGGGTTCCGGGCTGGGCCTGGCTTTGGTGGCCCAGCAGGCGCATCTGCACGGAGGTACCGCCGCCCTGGAAAACAGCCCGATGGGCGGGCTCCGCCTGTTGCTCGAGCTGCCCCCGCCGCGCTGAAGCGCTACCGGGTGCTCAGCAGGTCAATGACGAAAATCAGTGTCTTACCGGACAATTGGTGACCTGAGCCAGCCGGTCCATACGCCTGCTCCGGCGGGATGATGAGTTGACGACGACCGCCGACCTTCATGCCGGGAATGCCGTCCTGCCAGCCCTGGATCAGGCCTTGCAACGGAAACGCGATCGACTGGCCGCGACCCCACGAGCTGTCGAATTCTTCGCCGCTGTCGTAGTCGACGCCGACGTAGTGCACCTCGACGGTGCCGCCGGGCACCGCTTCGGGTCCTTCACCGACCACCAGGTCCTCGACGACGAGTTGTGCGGGAGCCGGGCCACTGCGAAATTCGATCTCAGGTTTGCTTGACACGCGTTCGACCCTAGTCGGGCACACTTGACGCGTGGAAGACACCGAAGCTTTATCGCGGATCAACGAGCTCGTCGCCGAAGAGAAGGCGCTGCGAGAGCGATTACAGCACCACGAAATCAGCGAATCCGAGGAGCACAAGCGGCTGCGTCAGCTCGAGGTCCAGCTCGACCAGTGCTGGGACCTGTTGCGGCAGCGCCGCGCGCTGCGTGAGACCGGCGGCGACCCCGGCGACGCCGCGGTGCGACCCCCCGACGAGGTCGAGGGCTACCTGGGCTGATCAGGTGACTGCGCGTGACGTCGACGCGGTCATCGTCGGTGGCGGGCACAACGGTCTGGTCGCCGCCGCGTATCTCGCGCGGGCCGGTTTGCGGGTTCAGCTGCTGGAACGATTGGAACGGGTCGGCGGCGCGGCGGTGTCGGCGCAGATCTTCGACGGCGTCGACGCCCGGCTGTCGCGGTACTCCTACCTGGTGAGCCTGCTGCCGTCGCGCATCGTCGACGACTTGGGCGCAGCGATCAGGCTGGCCCCGCGGGCGTATTCGTCGTACACCCCTGACCCGTCGACCGCGGGACGCACCGGCCTGCTGGTCGGGCCGCACAACACCTTCGGTGCCATCGGCGCCCAGGGCGACGAGGCCGCCTTCGCCGAGTTCTACCGGCGCTGCCGACTGGTGACCGGCCGACTCTGGCCCACGCTGTTGGAGCCGCTGCGCAGCCGCGAGCAGGCCCGCGCGCACGTCACCAGCGGCGATGCCGAGGCGGACGCGGCGTGGCGGGCGATGGTCGAGCGGCCGATCGGTGCGGCGATTACCGCGGCGCTGGGCAACGATCTGGTCCGCGGCGTCGTTGCGACCGACGCGCTGATCGGCACCTTCGCCCGGCTCGACGATCCGTCGCTGCAGCAGAACGTGTGTTTCCTGTATCACCTGCTCGGCGGCGGCGTCGGCGACTGGCACGTCCCGGTCGGGGGCATGGGCGCCGTCAGTGCAGCGCTGGCTACAGCGGCGAATGGCGCCGAAATCATCACCGGGGCAGACGTTTTCGCTGTCGACCCGAGCGGCGAAGTGCGCTACCGCCGGCACGACGACGAGTATGTGGTGCGCGCCCGATTCGTGTTGGTCGGGGTGACGCCCGCGACGCTGTCCGTCCTGCTGGGTGAACCGGTGCCGACGGCTGCCCCGGGCGCTCAGGTCAAGGTGAACATGGTGCTGAAGCGGCTGCCGCGACTACGCGACAACGGTGTGACGGCCGAGCAGGCGTTCGGCGGAACGCTGCACGTCAACGAAACCTGGACGCAGTTGGACGCGGCGTATTCGCAGGCCGCCGCCCGGGTGCTACCGGATCCGCTGCCGTGCGAGATCTACTGTCATTCGCTGACTGACCCGAGCATCGTCTCACCCGCGCTGCGCGAGTCCGGCGCGCACACGTTGACGGTGTTCGGTCTGCACACGCCGCATCCGGCATTCGGCGCCGCGCGTGACGCGCTCACCGGCGCGGTGCTGTCGTCGCTGAATTCCGTTCTCGCCGAACCGATTCAGGATGTCTTGCTCGCCGATGCACACGGGCTGCCCTGCATCGATACGACGACCACCCTGGATTTGGAGCAACGGCTGGGCATGACCGGCGGCAACATCTTCCACGGCGGCTTGTGCTGGCCGTTCGCCGACGACGGCGAACCATTGGACACCCCGGCGCGGCGATGGGGCGTGGCCACCGCGCACGACCGAATACTGCTGTGCGGTTCGGGTGCTCGCCGCGGCGGAGCGGTCTCCGGTATCGGCGGTCACAACGCCGCCATGGCAGTGCTGAGCTTGCTGACCTAGCTAGATGGTGGCGACCCGCTTCACCCGGCTACGCCGCGCTCGCGATCACCACTAACGCGCGCCGATCGTCTTGTAGTCGCGCTCGGTGTAACCGGTGTAGATCTGGCGCGGACGGCCGATCTTGCTGTCGCCCTCGTCGTGCATCTCCCGCCAGTGCGCGATCCAGCCCGGCAACCGGCCCAGCGCGAACAGCACGGTGAACATCCGGGTGGGGAAGCCGAGCGCCCGGTAGATCAGCCCGGTGTAGAAGTCGACGTTGGGGTAGAGCTTGCGCTCGATGAAGTAGTCGTCGGTGAGCGCCGCCTCTTCGAGTTCCTTCGCGATGCTCAGCAGATCGTCGTCGCCACCGAGCTTGCCGAGGATCTTGTCGGCCTGCTCCTTGACGATGCGGGCCCGCGGGTCATAGTTCTTGTAGACCCGGTGACCGAAGCCCATCAGCTTCACGCCTTCTTCGCGGTTCTTCACCTTGCGGACGAATTCGGCGACGTTGTCGTCGCTTTCGCGGATCTCCTCGAGCATCTCCAGCACCGCCTGGTTGGCGCCGCCGTGCAGCGGACCCCACAGCGCGTTGATGCCACCGGAGATCGAGGTGAACAGGTTCGCCTGTGACGAACCCACCAGCCGCACCGTCGACGTCGAACAGTTCTGCTCGTGGTCGGCGTGCAGGATCAGCAGCATGTCTAGCGCCTTGACGACCTCGGGGTCGACGTCGTAGGGCTCGGCGGGCAGGCCGAACGTCATCCGCAGGAAGTTCTCCACCAACGTCAGCGAGTTGTCCGGGTAGAGGAACGGCTGGCCGACCGACTTCTTGTAGGCGTAGGCCGCGATGGTCGGCAGCTTGGCCAGCAGCCGGATCGTCGACAGCTCGACCTGCTCATGGTCGTGGGGCTCCAGCGAATCCGGGTAGTACGCCGACAGCGCGTTCACGGCGCTCGACAGCACCGGCATCGGGTGGGCGTTGCGGGGGAAGCCGTCGAAGAACCGCTTCAGGTCCTCGTGCAGCATGGTGTGCAGCTGGATCTGCCGGGTGAAACCCGCGAGTTGTTCGGTAGTCGGCAGCTCGCCGTAGATGAGCAGGTAGCTCACTTCGATGAAGGTCGACTTCTCGGCAAGCTGATCGATCGGGATGCCGCGGTAGCGCAGGATGCCTGCGTCGCCGTCGATGTAGGTGATGGCGCTCTTGGTCGAGGCCGTGTTGACGAAGCCGTTGTCGAACGTCGTATAGCCGGTCTTGGACAGCAGCGGGCCGAGCGCGATGCCGTCGGCCCCCTCGGTCGCGTGGACGATGTTGAGATCTAACTCACCACCCGGGTACTTGAGAGTGGCGGTCTCGTCGGTTGCGGCCACGGGAACCCCTTTGCGGTCTCGGCTGATGCTGGCCCTACAAGAATGCGTACAAGTGAAGGTAGTCGTTATCCGGGCGGCGCGCCTGCGCGGGGGCAATGTCCCCTCTCGGGGGCTGTGCGCCCACCGCCCGGCGCATCGTACCGCGCTAGTTTAAAGGCCTGACTTCTCGTCGCGCCGCCGGTTGTGCGCATTGTCACCGGGCTACGGCTGCAGGCGTTCGATCCGTCCGTCGACGACACGAATCCTGTTGTGCAAGCGGTCTTCTCGCCCCTGCCAGAACTCGACTTCGGCGGCCGCGATGCGATAGCCGCCCCAGTTCGGCGGCACGGGGACCTGCTCGGAGTCGGCGAACCGGGCCGTCACCTCGGCCAG
>JBAWAV010000193.1:0-2924 GCA_049589475.1 Mycobacterium sp. | reverse complement strand
GCTCGACGACAAGAAGCTTCGCCAGTTGCGTTACGACGAAGTGCTCGAGCGGGTCCAGCGTGATGGCGATCTGCTGGCGCCGCTGGATGCCGACCTGCGTACCGCCGACCGGTTGACGAAATACCGCAGTATGCGCGACGCGTCGAAAACACCGGAGCCGGTTCCGAGTACCAAACCGGCTGCCGGCCAGGGCAATTCCTTTGTCATCCAGGAACACCACGCTCGGCGTCTGCATTACGACTTCCGCCTCGAGCGTGACGGCGTCCTGGTGTCGTGGGCGGTTCCGAAGAATCTGCCGGAGACCACCGCGGTCAATCACCTGGCGGTGCACACCGAAGACCACCCACTGGAGTACGGCAGCTTCGAGGGCACGATCCCGAAGGGCGAGTACGGCGGCGGCAAAGTTGTGATCTGGGATTCCGGCACCTACGACACCGAGAAGTTCAATGTCGCGCCCGAAAAAGGGGAAGTCATCGTCACGCTTCACGGCCAACGGATTTCGGGTCGCTACGCGTTGATCCAAACCAACGGCGACCAGTGGCTGGCGCATCGGATGAAAGACCAGCACGTCTTCGCGTTCGACGAGTTGGCCCCGATGCTGACCACGCACGGCTCGGTGGCGAAACTCACGGCATCGCAATGGGCTTTCGAAGCCAAGTGGGACGGTTACCGGCTGCTGGTCGACGCCGACCACGGCAAGATTCGGCTGCGATCACGCAGCGGCCGTGATCTCACAAAGGAGTTCCCCCAACTACGTTCGATCGCAGACGATCTCGCTGACCACCATGCCGTGCTCGACGGAGAGGTCGTCGCCCTCGACGCCTCCGGCGTGCCCCGATTCTCCGAGATGCAGAACAGGGCGCGCGCTACCCGGATCGAGTTCTGGGCGTTCGACCTACTGCATCTGGACGGGCGCTCGCTGTTGCGGGCCCGTTATCGCGACCGGAGACAACTGCTGGAAACCCTGGCCGCGGGCGCTGAGAACCTCATCGTCCCGGACTTGTTGTCCGGTGACGGCGCGCAGGCGCTGGAGTACTCGCGAAAACACCAGTGGGAGGGCGTGATCGCCAAGAAGCGGGACTCGACTTATCAGCCGGGCCGCCGCTCGGCGTCGTGGATCAAGGACAAACACTGGAACACCCAGGAAGTCGTCATCGGTGGCTGGCGCGCCGGCGAGGGCGGGCGCAGCAGCGGGATCGGCTCACTGTTGATGGGTATCCCCGCCGCTGACGGACTGCGCTTCGTCGGGCGGGTCGGCACCGGGTTCACCGAGCGCGACCTGGCGAATCTGAAGAAGACGCTGGCGCCGCTGCACACCGACGAATCCCCGTTCGATGCAAGGCTTTCCAGCCAGGACGCCAAAGGCGTGACGTTCGTGGAGCCGACCCTGGTCGGCGAGGTCCGCTACAGCGAATGGACGTCAGACGGTCGGCTTCGTCAACCCAGCTGGCGTGGGCTGAGGCCCGACAAGGAGCCCGGCGAGGTGGTCCGGGAATAGGAAGCTTCGACCGCTTCCAGCAAGCCCCGCGTCGCCAGCTCGTCGGCCAACTCGTTGTCGGCGACGCCCGAGTGCCCCTTCACCCAGAACCACTCGACCTCGTGCCGCGAGCAGGCCAACTGAAGCCGCATCCATAGGTCGACGTTCTTCACCGGCTGCTTCCCGGCGGTCTTCCATCCGTTGCGCTCCCAGCCGAGCACCCACTTGGTGATGCCGTTCCGGACATAGGTGCTGTCGGTATAGAGATGGACAGTCACGGATCTGGTGAGTGCCTCCAGCGCCATGATCGGTGCGGTCAATTCCATCCGGTTGTTGCTTGTCTCGCCGGAGTCGCCGCCGCACATCTCGCGGACGTGGTGACGCTGGCGCAACACCGCTCCCCAGCCGCCTGGCCCCGGGTTCGGCCGGCATCCGCCGTCGGTGTGGATGACCACGACGTCGTCGGCGGGTTCGGTCATCCGCCGAGAATAGGCAACTGCACCGAGCAGTCGGCTCAGCGACGCGCGGGCGCCGAGATCATCGCCGACCGGACCGAGATCCCGAGCTCGTGGTGCCGAAGCGTCGTGATCCGGCGTCCGGGCTGCACCGCCCGTTTGATCGGTGCTGTGCGATCACCGAAATAAGCGGCGGTCGCGTCGATGTCCGCGACGACGTATGTGATGCCCCAGAGCGTGGATGGACCCTCGGTCGCACTCTCCGGCGAACCGACGACCTCGATGATCACCTCGCCGAACCGGAAGAAGATCTGGCGGACCGGGCGTCCGCCGAGCTCGCCGTCTCGCTCGCGGCGTGGTTCAGCGCCGATACCGGCCAGCGATTCGACCGTTCGACCCAGGTCAGGTGACAGCAGGACGATGTGGTCGATCACGGTGACGCCGTTCGCGTGCTCGGCCGGCGCCGCGGCGACCGCGTCCGACCTTGTCGTCGGGATGCCGTCGATATCAACGAGCGGGCCTTCCGGCGCCAGGCCGCGCAACGACCACCCGACGATGCCGATGCCGCGGTCAGGCCCGGCCAGCCGGATCCGAACACCCCCGATCCGGCAGACGGCATCGGAGCCCACGCTGAACCCGGCTCGTACCCAGGCGTCGGCCGGGTCGGCGACCTCGACCTGGTCGACGGTGATGTTCTTGGACGCATTGACCCTCATCTCGCCTCCGAATATTGCACACTTGAATCACGATGCGGTGGCTAACCTTTCGAGACGGCAGTGGTCAGCGGGCCGGAGTGCTCTCCGGCGACGGCGCGGCGGTCCACCCGCTGGAGCAGGGTGTAAGCCTGCTCGAGCTGATCGGGCGCGGCTCCGCGGGACTGCGGGAGGCGGGGGAGGAGGCGCTGCGATCGGCGGCCACGGTGCGCCTGGACCAGGTGACGTTGATGGCGCCGATCCCGCGACCGCCGTCGATCCGCGATTCGCTGTGTTTCC
>JBAWAV010000192.1:0-3102 GCA_049589475.1 Mycobacterium sp. | reverse complement strand
TACAACGACTGGCTCGCCGACGTCTGGTTGGACCGCAACAACGCCCACGGTCGCTGGCGCGGGTCGATCAGCGTCAGTGCCCAGGTGCCCGAACAGGCGGCACGCGAGATCGCGCGCTGGGCCGGTCATCCGTACATGGCGCAGGTGTTGATGACGCCGCAGACGCGTGGAATCCCCTTCGGCAACCCGCATTTCGACCCGCTGTATGCGGCTGCGGCGGCCAACGGCCTACCGGTCGCCACCCATTTGATGGGCCAGACGCCGTTCGAGCTGATTCCGATCTACCCGGTCGGCAATCCGGCACACTGGCATGATTTCTTCGCCTCCTGGCCTTTGCTGTATGTGTCGCACCTGATGAGCCTGGTGTTCGACGGCGCCTTCGACCGGCACCCCGACCTACGGGTGGTGTTCGTCGAGGGCGGCTTCACCTGGGCGATGCCGGTGATGTGGCGAATGGACCGGATCTGGGAGGCGCGCCGTGCCGACCTGCCGCACGTCCGCCGTCGACCGTCGGACTACGTGCGCGAACACGTCCGGTTCACCACCCAGCCGCTGGAAGACGCCGACGTCACCCAGTTCCGCGAATACGTGGAAATGATGGACCTCGGCGACAACCTGATGTTCTCGACGGACTATCCGCACTGGAGCTACGACGCGCCGACTTACGCGATCAACCGCTTCCCGGCCGCGCAACGGGAGCGGATCATGCGCGGCAACGCGACGGCGCTGTACGGGTTGCCGCCGACCGTCATAGCCCTCCCCGGAGAACGGCCCGCGCCAACGGCTTAAATAGGGTGACCTGACGCCGCCGAAGGACGAGAGCATGACGACTGAGACCGACCGCGCACGCCCCCGGGGTTTGGGTCGCATCGACCCGTCGCTCAGAGCTGCCGCGGCCGGTCTCGAGATCGCCGAGTTCCACGCCGAGTCGCTCCCCGCCGAGCGGAGACGCGCCGACCAGTTCGCTGCCGACCGCGCCGCAGCCGTCGACGCCGGCAATGTCGAGATCGACGACGTGACCATCGCCGGCCCGGGCGGCCAGCCGCTCGGCCTGCGGCTTTACCGGGGTCCGAGCACGTCAGCGGCACCGCTGGTGGTCTACGCCCACGGCGGCGGCTTCGTGACCGGGAACCTCGACACCGATCATCCGGAGTGTGTGGAGCTGGCCCGCGAGGCCGACTGCCTGGTCGTGTCGGTGGACTACCGACTGGCGCCCGAGCACCCCTGCCCGGCGGCGCTCGACGACATGGAGGCGGCACTGCGCTACGCCGTCGAGAACAGCGCAAGCCTGAACGCGGACGGCAGCCGCGTCGTGGTGATGGGCCGCGATGCGGGCGCGGCACTGGCGGCCGCGCTGGCGCAGCGCACCTTCGATAACGAAGGTCCGGCGATCCTGGCGCAGGTATTGCACCAGCCGATGCTCGACGCCGACGCGACGCCGTCGCGACGGGAATTCCAGCGCACGCCAGGGCTCAACGGTCCCGCGGTCAGCCGGGCGTGGGCGCACTACCTAGGTCACAGCACCGCTACGGCCGAATACATCCCGGCGCACCGGGCAAACCTGGAGGGCCTGCCGCCGGCGTTCATCAGTTGCGCCGAGATCGACCCGTGCCGCGACGAAGCCATCGACTATGCGAACCGACTGCTGCACGCATTCGTCCACACCGAGTTGCACGTCGTCGCCGCGACCTTTCACGGGTTCGACTCGGTGGTCCCGGATTGGGTGGTCTCCCGGGAAAGCGTTGCGCTGCACGCACAGACGTTGCGCCGGTCGTTCGCCGTCTGACTGGTCTGGCAGCTAAACCGGATCGAACTTGTTGATCAGCCAGGTGTCCTGCACCTTGGTCAACGACACCAGAACGCTGCTCGCCGCCGCAGACGGGTCCGGCCGTTCTTTGCTCGTGGTCACCTGGTTGACGAACACCAGCACGACCGCGGACTTCGGGTGCATCTCAGTGGTGGCCGCGCCCACCACCTGAGCGGTGGTCGTCACCCCTTTGCCCTTGGCCGCCGGGCTCACGACCTGCTTGGTGAACGTGTCGTAGTAGTTCAGGAAGTCACCGGTGAGATGGGACTTCGCCGCGGCGAAGTCCTGGTCCAGGGTCTCCGGCTTGTAGGAGAGCATGGCCACCGTGCCTTCGCGGGCCGCGTCGATCGCTGACTGAGCGGCCGCGGCGTCGGTCGCCTTGTCGGGCCGGTACTGGGAGAAGTACACCCAGCCGGCCAGCCCGCAGGCGGCCAGCAGGGCCAGCACCAGAACCACCGGGATGACCGGGATGGCACGCAGCCGCCTTGTGGGCGCAGGGTCTGGTGTCTCGGCACTTTCGTCGATCTCGACTCCGGTGGTGGGTTCGACGTCGGGCGCCTTGGCGTCGTCGTCCAGCTCGGTGATGTCGTCGTCGCTCACAGCACGAACTCCACTTTCGACATCTTCAGCTGATCGCCGTCGCGGACCACCGAGACCCGGAACCGGAAGGTCCGCGGTTGGTCTTTGGCCCCGGCCATGTTGGTGACACGTTCGTGGGCCAGGACCAGGACAACGGCGGAATCCTTATCCATCGACTCGACCGCGGCGGCCGCCACCGATCCTTGGGCCACCGCTTTCGTGTCTTTGACCACCGACGCGAAATCGTCCGCGGTCTTTTGGAATTGGTCTCTGAATTCGCCGGTGGCGCTGTCGAGGATCCGCTGGACGTCTTCCTTGGACTTGTTGAAGTCGAGTGACGTCAGGTTGATGATGCCTTGCCGGGCGGTGCCCACAAACGCCGCGGAGCGCTCCCGTTCCTGCATGACGGTGTGGTGATGCCAGGCCATCCATCCGCTGGCTCCAAGCAGGGCGCAGATCGCGACGATGGTGGCTGCGACGAGCAGCACCGACAAGGGCACCCGCAACCGCGGCTTCGTTGTGTCGTCGGTCGCCGTCGATTCGGCCTCGGCCGGCTCGGTCGTCTGCGACGGCTCCGCCGTTTCGACCCGATCGGCTGGCTCGACCGGATCGGCTGGCTCGACCGGATCGGCTGGTTCGTCTTCGTCGGCCGGTTCGGCGACCTCGGCAGCCTCGTCGGCGCTTTCGGCTGCCTGCGCCTCCGCTTCACGGCGCAA
>JBAWAV010000191.1:0-5183 GCA_049589475.1 Mycobacterium sp. | reverse complement strand
ATCAGCCTCGGCCACCCGATCGCCGCAACGGGTGCCCGCATGGTCACCTCGGCGATCTACGAATTGCGCAGGCGCGGTGGCGGAATCGGCGTGCTGTCGATGTGCGCCGGCGGCGGTATGGGTGCCGCGATGGTCATCGAGGTCGCCTGAGATGACCACGCTGATCACCGAGGGACTGTTCCGGGTCGACGGCGACCGCGCGGTGTTGTTCGCGTCGCGCAGGCGTTCGTCGGGCGTGGTGAAGTTTCCGGCCGAGCGGCCCGAGTTGTTCGACGGCGACCCGGAGATCCAGGACGACATCGAGGCTATCGAGTTGTCCGCCGAAGGGACGCTCTACACCTACACGACGCAGGAGTTCCCACCGCCGTTGCCGTACAAGGGAATTCGGGATCCGAAGACGTTCAAGCCTTACGTGGTCGGCTTCGTGGAGCTGGCCGAGGGCGTGTTGATTGAGACGCTGATCGTCGACACGACCGCTGACCAGCTGACGATAGGTCAACGGCTGGTGTCGACCACGACGACATTGGAGACCGAGGACGGTCGGTCCCTGGTGACCTTCGGATTCCGTCCGGAGCGTTAGGGTCCAACGTGTGACGGACCTGAGCATCCCATCGTTCGGGCTTCACCCCCTGCACGGGGTGCACGAACCGACGACCGGCAATCCGCCGCGCCGCCCCGGGTCCGCGCGACGCACCACGTCGATAGACATGACCCGCGACGACGGCACGCTGGATCCTGTCTATCTCGAAGGCCGGGCTCGCGATCTGCGAACCGCACCCGACGGCACCGTGACCGTGCTGGGCGAGGCGGGCCTGTCGGCCACCATCGAGCTGGTCGCCCGCGTCGTCCGGCACGTCGAGGTCATGCCGCCGGTGGCCGCCGTGTCACACCTGTCCGGCGCACCGGCCATGAGCGGATTCCGCGCAGCCGCCGACAAGGCGGCCCCGCAACTGCGGCACGCCCGCGACCTGCGCTACACGCTGCTCGACGACGTTCCTGTTGCCACGCTGATATCCGGGCATGCGCTGTCGGCGTCGAACCTGCTTGGCGACGTCGCGAAGTCGGGTTATTACCTACCGGTCGCCGACCAGTGTGCGGGCTTCGCGTCCGGCGGGCTACTGCTGACGTCGTTCGAGGCAGGCGATCCCGTGATCGTCACCGGGCCGGAGGCTCCCGACCTCGATCACGGGGACGATCCCTGGGCGTGGCACCAGGTGTCGGCGTTACCGCATCACGGCATGCGCCGCAGACGCCGCATCGATGCCTATGCCGAGGGCGCGGGGCGAGTGGCCATCGATGCGATGTTCCGTGACACCTACGTGCGCAGTGACGGGGTGGAGACGATCATCCACGAGTACACCTTGGACGCCGTTGTGGACACTGAGACCGGGATCATCGTCGAATCGCGGGCCACACCTCGAGTGCTCCCGTGGCAGGAATGCCCCGGAGCGGTCGCCAGCGCCGGACGAATCACCGGAATGACGTTGCAGGACTTGCACTTCCGGGTACGGCGCGAACTGTCCGGTACCAGTACGTGTACCCACCTCAATGATCTGCTGCGCAGCGTGGCCGATGCCGAAGCGCTGATCCGCCTCGTGAAGGACGCCTGAGCGCGCTTCAGCGCGGGCCGGGCGTTGCGTCGCCGAGCTCATCGGGCTCAGCAGGAGGTTCGGCCGCTTTCGGCTTGGACGCGTCGTCAACTTCGTCGACATCCTCGAGGGCCGCCTTGTCGGTGACCGGTTGACTGGTATCGAATCCTGACATGCCCAATGAGTAACCAGAATCTCAGCCTGAGTAACCAGAATGTCGGCGCTCAATCGTCTAGGCGTTGGCGAACGAGAACGTCAGCGTCCGGCTGGCCGTCAGCGTGGCCACGTCGTCCGACGGGGGCGGCCACATCACTGTTCCTTGCACGATCGCACCGCGAATGTCCCGATAAGCGGTGAAGGTGTCGGCCACGACGCAGGCCTGCGTCTCAGCGCTGTCCGTGGCGTCGACCCTTACGCCGTCAACAGTGACGGCGATTGCGGCGGAGTTGAAGTCGACCACCCGCGCCGGCAGGGCCAGCAACTGGCCGTCGGCGTCGACGACACAGATTGCGCCGGTCGGGCCCTGTGCCATGAACTCGGCGAGTTCGTCCTCGGCCATCGCAACCGGGCCGCGGCTGCGCGGACTAGGCATGGCGGTCGGGGAGGTCGGCGGCGCGGACCTGGGTGAGCGTCAGTCCGATGAAGCACCGCTTGCCGCTGAGAAGGCGGTCGCGGACGTTCGTCACGACTGAGTCGGGCACGCGGTGATCCGGTGAGCTTTCGCCGACGAGTTCGTCGACCTCGGCCGCGGACGGTTGGTAGACGTGCGCGATGCCGGCAACGGAGACCCAGCCCTCGTCGTCGCCGATCAAGCATGCGACCTCGGGAGCGCAGCGCAGGTACTGGACCTTGGCACTCTTGGCATAGGTGGCGAACGAGAGGGAGCGGGTGGCGGGGCGATAGGCGACCGAGCGCATGGCATAGCCGATCGGACGCCGGGCGCTGTCGCGGCAGAAGAGAAACGCGCGATGGTTGGCGCGGATGAAATCGACGACGTCCGGCGCGTCGAGCGACAGCGGGGTCACGATGCGAGAGGCGTTGCCATTGCGACGATCATCTCGGCGACCACCGCGATCATTTCGTCGCGGTCGACGGCAATTGTCTGCCGATAGACCGTGTGCCAGGCCCGGTCCAGCAGTCCCATCACCGCGACGCCGATGACGTCAGGCGAGTGCGAGCCGTTTCCGGCGATCGCCTGGCCAAGCTTCCACGACGCCCGACTCACCATGCGGTTGCGCGAGTTTCGAAAGTCCTCGTCGTCGGGTGCCGACTGCGTCGACGCAAGCACGAACGCGCCGTGGTGGTCCATGTAGTCGAAGTAGTGGCCGACCCAGGCCTGGATCTCTGCTGGACCGAACGGCTGGTCAGCCTCGGCCCACTCGGCGATGACCGCGAGGACCTCGCGATACGCGTTCTGCCCGAGGACGTTGAAGATCTCGCGCTTGTCTTTGAAGTAGGTGTAGAAGCCGGCCCGCGAGATGCCGCATGCCTCGGTGATCGCGTTGATCGGCGTTCCCGCATAGCCGCCTTCCAGAAAGAGACGACGGCTGGCGTCGAGGATCGCCGACCGGGTGCGTTCACCGCGGGTGGCGTCCAATTGCGGGTCGGCGGGCGAAGCCGAGGTCACCGTCACGCGACGACCTTATATGACACTAGCGTCAACTGCAATCACTGCAGCTCAAGACTTAATTGATGCATCCATACACGTTGACTTGACACAACTGTCAGGTTGCGTCAAGCTCTTAGACAAGCCCAGAATCGCAGTGAGAGGCACCACGATGACCCAGTTCAAAGATGCACCGATCTTCGATGCCGATCAGCACATGTACGAGACCCCTGATGCGCTGACGAAGTATCTGCCCGAGCAGTTCCGGCCGAAGGTGCAATTCGTCCAGATGGGCAGGCACACCCGGATCGCCATCCTGAACAAGATCACCGACTACATGCCGAACCCGACGTTCGAACGGGTCGCCGCTCCGGGGGCGCACGAGAAGTTCTACTCCGGCCAGAACCCCGAGGGTCTGTCGATGCGGGAGATGTCCGGCCGTGGCATCGACACGCCGCCGGGAGCGCGCAACCCCGAAGACCGGATCGCCGAACTCGACCGCCAGGGCGTCGACTCCTGCCTGAACTACCCCACGCTGGCCAACCTGGTCGAGCATTCGGCCGCCGAGGATCCCGACCTCACGGTGGCGATCATCCACGCCCTCAACCAGTGGATGCTGGAACATTGGGGCTTCAGCCACGCCAACCGGGTCTACTCGACCCCGGTGCTCAACCTCGGCATCGTCGACGAAGCCCGTCGCGAACTCGCCTACATCCTCGACAACGGCGCCAAAGTCGCGCTGATCAAGCCGGCGCCCGTCAACGGCTACAAGGGTTGGCGCTCCCCCGCGTTACCCGAGTTCGATCCGTTCTGGCGCGACGTCGAAGATGCAGGGCTGCCAATTGTGTTGCACGCCAGCCAACCTCCGCTGCAGGATTACATCGACAAGTGGGAACCGCCATCAACGAGTAGCGCCTTTGAGATGTCGGCATTCAAGTGGACGGCACTAGGCCACCGCGAGATCGCCGACATGTTGACCAGCTTGATCTGCCACGGCACCTTGACCCGGTTCCCGAAATTGCGGATCGCGAGCGTGGAGAATGGCAGCGCGTGGATCAAGCCGCTGTTTGATGACCTGCAGTCGACGTACAACAAGATGCCGCAGAACTTCCCCGAGCATCCGCACGAGGTGTTCCGCCGCAACGTCTGGGTCAGCCCGTTCTGGGAGGGTTCGGTGGCCGACGTAGTGCAGACCGTCGGGTGGGACAAGGTGATGTTCGGTTCGGACTGGCCGCACCCCGAAGGCCTTGCCGAGCCCAAGCGGTACTGGCAGTACGCCGAGGGCATGGACGAACGTCGCACCTACGACTTCATGGGCGACAACGCCCGTCGCTTCATGGGACTGCCGCTGGCCAACCCCGACCCGGCGGCCGTCAAGCCGCCCGCACTCGCCCACGCCTGAGACACCGGCGGTTATTCACGGCTAGCGCCGACAATCACGACGGCCATCGTCACCGGCTCGGTGCCGCGGTTGTGCCAGCGGTGCCGCGTGCCGTTCTGAATGTTGACATCGCCGGTGCGTAACGTCCGCTCAACCCCATTGTCGAGTTCGAGGACGACTTCCCCCGACAGCACGATTTCCATATCCACCGTGTCCGTGGTGTGCATACCGGGGTTGTCGTATTCGTTGGTCTCCAGGACACCCGGCAGCTTCTCCTGCAATTCGCGAAGACCGGCCTCCACATCAATGTTTTCGAGATTGGCGTGGCCGTCCCCCGGCGGGATGGTCAGGATGAAAAACCGGTAACCGCCGAGACCCGGGAAGAATGTGGTCTTGGGGCCGTTTTCTCCTTGGTCGGGGAATTGCGGAGCTGAGTCGGCGCGCCACAACTCGTGATACTCGGTCGTCGACAATGCCACGGTGGTCGGTTCGACGTATCCGTCGTCGACAAAGACTGCTTCGCCCTGACCGTTGTGGCCAGTCACTACCCGGCGGACCCGCATTGGTGCTCCTTCCTCGGGTGTTGGCGATCGAGATGTGCGAGGGC
>JBAWAV010000190.1:0-2992 GCA_049589475.1 Mycobacterium sp. | reverse complement strand
TCCGGAACGCCTGGCGGCGCTCGAACGGCTGTCGACCAACCTGCGGTGGTCCTGGGACACCCCGACGCAGCAGCTGTTCGAGGCGATCGACCCGACGCTGTGGGCCCAGTGCGGCCGGGATCCCGTGGCCTTGCTCGGCGCGGTGAGCCCAGCCCGGCTCGATGAGCTGGCCCTCGACCGCGGCTTCCTGAATCGGCTCGACGGCTTGGCGGCCGAGCTCGACGACTATTTGAACCGGCCGCTGTGGTACCAGCAGCAGCAGAGCAACGGTGCCGCCATGCCCAACGGCATCGCGTACTTCTCGATGGAGTTCGGCGTGGCCGAGGTGTTGCCGAACTATTCCGGCGGCCTGGGGATCCTCGCCGGAGACCACTTGAAATCCGCGTCTGACCTCGGATTGCCGTTGATCGCAGTCGGCCTGCACTACCGGTCCGGCTACTTCCGGCAGTCGCTGACGGCCGACGGCTGGCAACACGAGAACTATCCGTCGCTGGATCCGCAGGGACTGCCGCTGCGACTGCTCACCGACAGCACGGGCGCACCGGCGCTGGTCGAGCTGGCGCTGCCGGATTCCGCGCGGCTGCGGGCGAGGATCTGGATCGCACAGGTCGGCCGGGTGCCGCTGCTGCTGCTGGATTCCGACATCCCGGAGAACGACCACGACGTGCGCGGGGTCACCGACCGGCTGTACGGCGGCGACCAGGAGCACCGCATGCAGCAGGAGATCCTGGCCGGCATCGGCGGTATACGGGCGATCCGCGCGTACACCGCCATCGAAGGGTTGCCTGCGCCCGAGGTGTTCCACATGAACGAGGGCCACGCCGGTTTCCTGGGCGCCGAGCGCATCCGCGAACTCGTCGACGCCGGTCTGGATTTCGACACAGCGCTGACCGTCGTGCGGTCCAGCACGGTCTTCACCACCCACACCCCGGTGCCCGCCGGAATCGACCGGTTTCCGGTGGAGATGGTGCAGCGGTATTTCGCCAACACCGCCGCGGACCCCGATTTCGCGCCCGAATCGGCGTTGCTGCCCGGTGTGCCGCTGGCCAGGATTCTGGCGCTGGGCGCCGAGGACGATCCGGAGAAGTTCAACATGGCCCACATGGGTCTGCGGCTCGCGCAGCGGGCCAACGGTGTCTCGCTGCTGCACGGCGAGGTGAGCCGGGCCATGTTCAACGAGCTGTGGCCCGGTTTCGACGCCGACGAGGTGCCGATCGGGTCGATCACCAACGGCGTCCACGCCCGCACCTGGGCGGCACCCCAATGGCTGGAACTCGGCCGTGAACTGCTCGGCTCGGGCTCGTTCAGCGACCCCGGCGTGTGGCTGCGCGTCAACGATGTCGACCCGGGTCACCTGTGGTGGATCCGCGCACAACTGCGTGCGCTGCTGGTCGAGGACGTCCGCGCACGGCTGCACCGCTCGTGGCTTGTCCGCGGCGCCCCCGAGGCTGAGCTGGGCTGGATCTCGACGGCCTTCGACCCGAACGTGCTGACCATCGGGTTCGCCCGGCGCGTGCCGACGTACAAGCGGCTGACGCTGATGCTGCGCGACCCGCAGCGGCTGGAGCGTCTGCTGCTCGACGAGGACAGGCCGATCCAGCTGATCGTGGCCGGCAAGTCGCACCCCGCCGACGACGGCGGCAAGGCGCTGATCCAGCAGGTGGTCCAATTCGCCGACCGGCCGGCGGTGCGCCATCGCATCGCCTTCCTGCCCGACTACGACATGTCGATGGCCCGGCTGCTGTATTGGGGGTGCGACGTGTGGTTGAACAACCCGCTGCGCCCGTTGGAGGCGTGCGGCACGTCGGGCATGAAAAGCGCGCTCAACGGCGGGCTGAACCTGTCGATCCGGGACGGGTGGTGGGACGAGTGGTTCGACGGCGAGAACGGCTGGGCGATCCCGTCGGCGTCCGGCGTGGCCGACGACGAGCGCCGCGACGACCTGGAGGCGGCCGCGCTGTACGACCTGCTGGAGAAATCGGTGGCGCCGAGGTTCTACGAGCGTGACGAGCACGGAACGCCGCGCCGGTGGATCGAAATGGTGCGCCACACTCTGCAGACGCTCGGGCCGAAGGTGTTGGCCTCGCGCATGGTTCGCGATTACACCGAGCGTTACTACGTGCCTGCCGCGCAGTCGCTGCGCAGCACGGTGTCGGTTGACGGTGACGGCCAGGTGGACTTCGATCCGGCCCGCGAACTGGCCGATTATCGCCGCCGTGCCTACGCGGCATGGCCGCACATCGACATCACCGACGTCGACAGCACCGGGCTGCCCGACACTCCGATACTCGGATCGAAGCTGACCCTGACCGCGACCGTCCAGCTGGCCGGTCTGCGACCCGACGAGGTCAGCGTCCAGGCCGTCGTTGGCCGGGTGGACACCGGCGATGCGCTGCTGGATCCGGTGACGGTCGAGATGCCCTACACCGGTACCGCGGCCGGCGGCGAGCACATCTTCGCGACCACGACGGCGCTGCCGGTCGCGGGTTCAGTCGGCTACACCGTGCGGGTGTTGCCGCATCACCCGATGCTGGCCTCGGACGCCGAGCTGGGACTGGTCACGCTGGCTTGAGCCTCCGCCGACAATGCGGGAAGTCAGGCCTGAGCCGTGAGCCGGGTCAGCGCCGCCCGCACGGCTTGCGCGTCGGTCGTCGCCCAGAATGGCGGCAACGACGCGCGTAGGTAGCCGCCGTAGCGGGCGGTGGCCATCCGCGAGTCCAGCACCGCGACGACGCCGCGGTCGTCGACGCGACGCAGCAGCCGCCCCGCTCCCTGGGCCAGGAGTAGCGCGGCGTGGCTGGCGGCGACGGCCATGAAACCGTTACCGCCGGCGGCGGCCACCGCGCGCTGCCGGGCGGACAGCAGCGGATCGTCGGGCCGCGGAAACGGGATGCGGTCGATGATGACCAACGACAACGACGGGCCGGGAACGTCGACACCCTGCCACAGCGACAAGGTGCCGAACAGGGACGTGGACGCGTCGGCGCTGAAC
>JBAWAV010000189.1:0-4358 GCA_049589475.1 Mycobacterium sp. | reverse complement strand
CGCGGGTCGGTGGCCAGCACCTGGGCGATGTCGTTGTCCGACGCCGGAACGATGTTGACGACACCGGCGGGAATGTCGGTCTTCTCGGCGATGATCCGGCCCCACCGCAGCGCGCTCCACGGTGTCTCGACAGCCGGCTTGAGCACCATCGTGTTCCCGGTGGCCAGGATCTGACCTACCTTGTTGCTGATGATCTCGAACGGGAAGTTCCATGGCGTGATGGCGCCGACGACGCCCATCGCCTCCTTGACCACGACGCGGTTGTACGGCACACCCATCTTGGCGTCCTGGTCGAGCATCCGCTCCCAGGCGAAGTCCGAGATGTATTGCGCCGGCCACCGGATCGCATCGGCCAGCGGCCATTCCAGCTGCGCGATGTAGGTCATCCCGACCGTCGCGCCGACTTCGGCGATCAGCTCGGCGCGAATGTCTTCTTTTTCCTGCTGCAACGCCTCGTGCAACTGCATCAGGCAGTGTTGCCGGAACTCGCGGTTGGTCGACCAGTCGGTGGTGTCGAATGCACGGCGGGCGGCGGCGATGGCCTCCTCCATGTCCTCGGCACCGGCGTCGGTGGCGGTCCCCAGCACTTCTTCGTTGGCCGGGTTGACGTTCTCGACGGTCTTTCCGGTCGATGAGTCCCGCAGCCGGCCATCGACGAACAGCCGGGTCTCGGGGTTGAAGTTGACGGTGGCAGCGGCGACGGGTGAAGCCGTCATTGGCGATCCCTCTCACTGAATTGGCGGAGTGGGCTATTGTAGCCTTTTATAGCTAACTGTTTAGCGGATTCGGGCTTGCGCCCGGGTCCGGGCACCTATGAAGGGGGTCAGTTGTCCGCCCCTGTCGACAGCACCGTGGCTAGTATTCGCCACCCTGAGTACCTGTCCGACGTCGCCGCTTACCGTCAGGATCTCCGTAATTGGCTCAGCGAGCTGGACTGGGCTGACGAATGGCGTACGACGGCATTCGATACAGCCGAAGACGAACTCGCCTATCACGCCACGGTCCTCGCTCGCGTCTACGAGGCCGGCTGGAATCGATACGGCTGGCCCGAGACCGCGGGCGGATTCGGAGGCACCGAGATCCACCGCGCGATCTACTTCGAAGAGCTGGCCGCGGCGATGCTGCCCGTTCCGGAGCAGCACTGGACCCTTGAGGTGCTCGGACCTGCCCTGTTCAAGTACGCGCCAGAGCTGGCCGCCGCGTATCTGCCGAACTATCTGCGCGGCGCGGAGTGGTGGGGTCAAGGCTTCTCCGAACCTGAGTCGGGTAGCGACCTGGCGGGGCTGCGATGCCGGGCTGCCGACGACGGCGCAGGCGGCTTCGTCCTCAACGGGCAGAAGATCTGGACCAGTCAAGGCCCGACCGCTACCCGGTTCATGGTGCTGGTGCGAACCGGCACACCGGAGAGCCGTCATCGCGGCCTGAGCACCCTTTTGGTCGATTCCGACGCTCCCGGGGTCACGGTACGACCGATCACGCTCGCCAGCGGTCGCCGCGAATTGGCCGAGGTCTTCTTCGACGACGTCCGGGTACCGCACGAGCGGCTGATCGGCGAGGTCGACGCCGGGTGGGGTGTCGTCATGCATCTGATGCAGTACGAGCGCGGCATGTACGGCTACGCCGTGCTGACCACCGCACTGACCGAACTGAGCCGGCTGCGGGCTGCGATGGCCGTCCACGGTGCGTCGTCTGCCCACCGCGAACGCTTCGCGCAGCTGTATGTGGCGGTGGTGGCCGCGCAGGCCCGCGCGGCGACGACGGTGCGCGCACTGGCCGAGGGCCGCATGGTCGGCCCGAACAGCAGCGTCGACAAACTGCTGTTCGCCAAGGCCGAAAAGGACATCAACGACCTCACTCTCGACGTCCGGCGGGAGTGGATGATCGCCGGGGTGGGCGCCGAGGGCGGCAAGGAGCTCGATGCCGTCCGCGCGAAATGGTGGTACACCCGCGCCGCGACCATCATGGGCGGCACCGCTGAGGTGCAGCGCGGCATCATCGCCGATCACCTGCTCGGCCTGCCGAAGGAGAAGCGCTGATGGGTGCTCCGACGGTCGATGAATCGTGGCCGATGGTCGAGGAAGCCGTCTTCCGGCTGTTCGACGACCTGGCCGCCAAGGGCACCGACGGACACCTCTCGGTTGGCCCGCCACTGGCCGAGCTCGGATGGTCGGACATCGAGACTGAGTACCCAACTCAGGCTTGCGAGTTGCTGTTTCGGGCCCACGGTCGATCACTGCTCAACTCCGACTCACTGAACAGGGTCTTGCTGGCCGAGTTGGCCCCGGTGCTCGACGGCGCGGTCGACGGCATCGTGCTGCCGGCCATCGCTCACGGCTACCGTCCGAGCGCTGATGCCGATCGGGTCAACGGAATCCTGCTCGGGCCGATGCCGGGCAGCGGACGACTGGTTGTCCCGGTGTCGAGCCCGAAGGGCACGGTCTCAATCGGAATCGTCGACACCGAAGGTCTCGACGCCGAGAGGCTCGATACTTTCGATCCGTCGGCATATTGGACGCAGGTCACCGGGCCGATGACCGGCGAGCTGGTCGACGCCTCGGCTGAATGGAATCGCGCGATCGCGGCGGCGCAGCGCGCCTTGGCCACCGAACTCGTCGCGCTGGCTGACGAAGCGCTTCGTATCGCGGTTGAGCACGTGAGCGTCCGCATCCAGTTTGGTGCACCCATCGGATCGTTCCAATCGCCGCGACACCTACTCGCCGACGCATCAGCGGGTCTGGAAGGCGCGCGCGCATTGCTCGGCGAAACATGGCGATACGGCGGGGAACTCTCCGCGCTGACCGCCAAGGCGGCGGCCGGGCGAGCGCATCGGGTGGTGTCAGACGCGGCTCTGCAGGTGTGCGGCGCGATCGGGCTGACGATCGAACACGACCTGCACCGGTACGTGACGCGTGGTTACCAGATCGACTCGCTGTGCGGCTCCTACCAGCAACTCGAGGCACTGCTTGCAGACCGCCTCTTTGCCGGCGACTCCCCCGGACGAGCGTTGCCCTCCATCGTGTCCTGGACCAATTAGAGGAAAGTGTATGCGCCGCAACATCTTCGACGAGATTCACGACGACTTTCGGGCCAGCGCGCGCGAATTCTTCGAGCGGGAATGCGTGCCGAACGTCGAGAAGTGGGAACGCGACGGCAAGGTCAGCCGCGAGGCATGGCTGGCCGCCGGTGCGGCTGGTCTGATCGGCTGGGAGTTCGACGAGAAGTACGGCGGCCTCGGCGTCAA
The DNA here is from genome assembly GCA_049589475.1 of Mycobacterium sp. Classification (GTDB taxonomy): domain Bacteria; phylum Actinomycetota; class Actinomycetes; order Mycobacteriales; family Mycobacteriaceae; genus Mycobacterium. The sequence goes on along the minus strand of JBAWAV010000189.1, from coordinate 1,117 downwards.
GGATTTCCGGTTCAACCAGATCATCTCCGAAGAGATGTTCGCGACCGGATCGGTGGGCATCGGCCTGGGAGTGCAGAACGACATCCTGGTGCCCTACCTCAACCACCTCACCACCGATGAACAGAAGGCTCGCTGGCTGCCCAAGTTCGTCGCCGGTGAATACATCGGCTCGATCGCGATGTCCGAGCCCGCGGCCGGATCCGACCTCGCGGGCATCAAGACGACCGCCCGTGACGCGGGAGACCACTGGGTGGTCAACGGCCAGAAGACCTTCATCAGCAACGGTCTGCTGTCAAAGCTGGTGCTGACCGCGGTGAAAACCGACACTGAAGCGCGCCACAAGGGCATTAGCCTCTTGATGATCGAAGACGGCATGGAGGGCTTCACCCGCGGTCGCAAACTCGACAAGATCGGCCAGTATTCCGCCGACACCGCCGAACTGTTCTTCGAAGACGTCAAGGTCCCTAAGGAAACCCTCGTCGGCGAACTCACTCGCGGCTTCTACCATCTGGTTTCCAATCTGCCCAGCGAGCGGGTCGGCGTGGCCTGTTACGCGCTCCCGGCCGCACGACGAGCCCTGGACTTGACCAAGGCATATGCGCTCGAACGCACCGCGTTCGGTCAGCCGATCGGCAAATTCCAGGTCAATAGGCACTTCCTCGCCGAAATGCAGACCAAGCTCGACGCGGCCCAGACTTATCTCGATCAGTGCGTGCTCTCGGTCAACGACGGCACATTGTCCGATCAGGATGCCGCGGGCTTGAAATGGTGGACCTCAGAAGTTCAGTGGGAGATCATCGACCGCTGCCTGCAGATGTACGGCGGCTACGGCTATATCAACGAATACGAAGTGGCCAGGCTGTGGCGCGATTCCCGGGTGCAGCGGCTCTACGCCGGCACCACCGAGATCATGAAGGACCTCATGGGACGGGCAATGGGGTATTAGGGGTGACGTTGCTAACTGAGAGTCGCCAATTCCCGGCTCGAACCAGCGATTCGGATAACCTGCTAAATGATTAGTTAATTCGTATATTCGCGTAACGGTGGAGGTTGCAATGGAGGTCACCAGTCTTCGGGAACCGAAGATGGCCGATCGGGTGGCCACGGTGCTGCGGCG
>JBAWAV010000188.1:0-4837 GCA_049589475.1 Mycobacterium sp. | reverse complement strand
ACGAATTTCAGGCCGGGGAAACGCTCGAAGACTCCCTCGGCGATCATGTTCATCTGGTGGTAGAGGTAGTTCAGCGCCATGAAGCTGACGTACTGCTCGTAGGTGCGGGTGTTGCCGGACGGGGTCGGCGGGTTGGCGATTCCCGAGCCGACCTCGATGTGCGCGGCGACGGGAAGGCCCGCATCGACCGCCGCTTCCCAGAGCGGCCAGAACTGCGGCTTGCCGTAGACCTCGCGGGACTGCAGCGGGACGCCGATTTGGACCACGCGAGGGTGCCCACGCCACTTCTCGATCTCTTTCAGCGCGCCGGCGATGTCGTCGGGATTCACCCGAATCGTGCCGCGGAACCGGTCCCCGAACCGGCTGTGCTCGAGCCACTTCGACACCATCATCTCGTTGTGCGCGGCGTGCAGCGCGGTGCCCAGATGCCGGTCCGGCATGATGCCGCGCGCCATCGGATGCAAGACGGCGACGTCGACTCCGCGCTTCGAAAACAGTTCGTTGCCAACGATTTCCGGATCAGAGCCCGGGTACTGACGGTCAGGTCCCTCGGTATTGGGCGCGTACTCGCCGCCGGGCGCTCCGTACCAGTCCATCTCGTAGTCGGGGAAGCCGCGACTCTTGAACGGTTCCCGCAAGACCGAGCGCAACTCCTTGTTGGACGAGAAGAAGATGTGCACGCTGGCATCGATCAGCGGCGTGCGGGTCCCGTCCGGGTGCTCAATCACCTAAACCACCCTTCGTGAATCGGCCGGCTGCGTCGGGGCCAAGAAGCAATCTGCTAGCCAAACTAACATCCCCGTTCACCGCTAATCAACGGGTTTCCGGTAAGCGTTTCGATTATTCATCGCGCCTGATAGCGACCACATTCGGGCACCATGTGCGTAATTGTTGTTCTTCGTCAGCGATAATATCATTCTCCCACTTTCGGGACACCGACAGCTACGCCTGCGGCTCGTGCGATCGGCTTGATCGCCCACGGCCGTTTCCGGAGCCGGATCGGTGAGATTGTCACTGTGCTATTAAGAGAATAGTATTCTCACAGCAAGTTAACTGTCCTAAGGAGTCGGCCCGAATGCTGTTGGAATTCGACGAAGATCAGCGGCTCTGGCAGGAAACCGTGCGCGACGCCGTCGGCAAACAGTGCCCTCCGGCGCTGGTCAGAGGTGTTGCCGAAGACGGCGTCGACCCGACCCCGGTCTGGCGGGCCTACGTCGAGCACGGCTGGACCGAGATGAACGACCCCGAGACCGCCGTCGAGTTGGCGATCGTCCTCGAGGAATTGGGCCGGGCTACCGATCCCACACCGTTTCTGGCCACGATGACCCAGTTCGCGCCGCTGGCCGCGGACCGTTTCGATCCGCGGGCATCCGGGACGGCCGTCTACGGCGGGGTGACGGCCCACCGAGACGGCGAGGGCTGGGTACTGGACGGGACCGCCCGCCACGTGCTCGACGGTGACCGCGCCGAGTGGCTGGCCGTCAAGACCGACGCTGCGGTGTTCGTCGTCAACTCCGACCAAGCCGCCGGACCGTTGACGCGGCGACGGAGTTCAGTGCTCGATCCGGTGCTGCACGTCGCCGATCTGACCTTCGACGGGTTACGCCTGCCCGACACCGCCCGGGTCGCCGTCGACACCGACCGGGCGCATCACGTCGCGCTCATGGGTATGGCGATGACGATGGTCGGTGCCTGCCAACGCATTCTGGATTTGGTCCTTGACCACGTTCGCAGCCGCCATCAGTTCGGCGTGCCGATCGGATCGTTCCAGGCGGTTCAGCACAAGGCCGCCGACATGCACGTCGCCGTCGAGCGGGCCCGGGCGCTGAGTTATTACGCCGCCTTGACCATCGCCGGCGACGATCCCCGTCGGCGATTGGCCGCCGCGATGGCGAAAGCGGCTGCGGGCGAATGCCAGTCGCTGGTATTTCGGCACGGCCTGCAGCTGTTCGGAGCGATGGGTTTCACCTGGGAGAACGACCTGCAGTTTGCGCTGAAACGCGCCAAGGCCGGCGAGCTCATGCTGGGCGGAACCGCCGAGCATCGGGCGAGGGTTACCGAGGAGTACCGTGCAGCTCACCTTTGATCCGGACGTCGAGTCATTCCGCGAGGAGTTCGTCGCCTTCCTCGATCAGCACGTCCCCGCCGCCGCCGCTGAGGCCCTGGAGCGGCCAAAGTCGGTGTCGCACATGCCCGCCTGGGCCCGGCGTTGGCAGCGACTGCTGTTCGACAACGGCTGGCTGCTGCCCACTCAACCGCCGGAGTTCGGTGGCCGCAACGCCACCGTGCTGCAGCAGTACGTTTACTTGGAAGAGCTGTGCAAGCGCCGGATCTATCACAGCTTCAACCCGCAGGGCGTCAATATCATTGCCGCATCGCTTATCTCGTTCGGTAGCGACGAGCAGAAGCAACGCTGGGCGGTGCCCATTTTACGCGCCGAGATCACCGCGTCGCTGGGGATGAGCGAGCCGAGTGCCGGCTCGGATCTGGCCTCGTTGCGCACCAAGGCAGTCCGCGACGGCGACCACTTTGTGGTCAACGGACAGAAGGTGTGGACGTCCGGGGCTCACGATGCCGACGTGTTGCTGACGTTCGTGCGGACCGATCCGGATGCACCGAAGCACAAGGGAATCAGCGCACTGCTGATTCCGACCGATACCCCCGGTGTGACGCGTCGGCCATTCCCGGATATCTGCGGTCAAGAGAACCTGGACTTCAACGAAGTGTTCTTCGAGGATGTCAAGGTACCGGCGGAGAATCTCGTAGGGCCACTCAATCAGGGCTGGCGGGTGGCCAACGGTTCATTGGGGCACGAACGCACGATGATGTGGCTCGGCTTCGCCGATAGGCTCGACAACGTCATCTCCGACTTCCATCCGGCGAATGAACTCGAGCGGGATCAGTACGCCACCACGATCATGGATCGCCAGGCACTTCAGCTCCTCGGCTCGGTGGCATTAGCGCGGGCAACCCGCGGCGAAGAGGACGTGCCCGCGCTGTCGGTGCTCAAGCTGCTCGGTTCCGAGGCCGAACGGCAAGCATGTGAAAATGCCTTGACTGCAGCAGGATCCGATGGTTTGGTGCACCCGGCGCTGACCGGGCGCTACGAGCCGATGAACCTCGACCACTACTTCGGCAGTTGGTTCGACCGTTACGCCCGCAGCTTCTCCGGCACCATCGCCGGCGGGACCTCGGAAATCCAGCGCAACATCATCGCCCAGCGAGTGCTCGGACTGCCCGCGCGGTAATTCAGCACCGAGCGTGAACCGGTTGCGATTTCTCGGGCGGCTTTTCGCAGTGGCTTCACGCTCGGCGGCCGGTAGGCCGACCTAGTCGATGACGGCGGATTCCTTGCGTTCGGTGATGGGTAGCGCGAGTTGCTGCTCGTCGCAGATTCGCTGCAGCTTCTCCAGCGTTTCGTCGAGCCCCGCGCCGAGTCGTTTGCCCGGAGTGAATGTCGCGGGCAGGTGTCGCATGCCCTGGATCACGCCGATCGTCTCGTAATGCACGGTGCCTTCGGGATCGCACTGGTAATCCGGCATCCGGTCGAGCACCGCGGTCAGCATCGACTTGAACACGGTGCGCGCCACGTTGGACCCGATGCAGCGGTGAACACCGAGTCCAAAACTGAAGTGCCGGTTGCCTTTACGGTCGAGGACGATCTTGTTCGGATCACTGAACACCGACGGGTCGCGGTTGGCCATGGCCCACGAGATCCACAGCCTCTCACCCTCTTTGAACTGCGTTCCTTCGATCTCCACGTCGTCGGAGAAGGTGCGTCCATCGCCGGGCGCCGGGGTGTAGTAACGCAGAAATTCCTCGGTGGCGGAGTCGAGCAGGGCGTCGCGTTCGCGGCTGAGTCGCTCCCGCTCGGCGGGATGCTGGGAGAGCCATTCCATCGAGTGCGCGGTCAGCGCGGTGGTGGTGTCGAAGCCGCCGCCGATCACCAGCCCGAGGTTGCCCATGATCTCGAGGTCGGGCGCGGGCTCGCCGTCGATGCGTAATTGCAAGAGCCCGTTGACGATTCCCGGTCGGGGGTTCTCCCGGATCTCCATCATGTTGGTCAGCAGATCCAGACCCATCTGCCGGTGCATCGCGACGATCTTGTCGATGTCGGGGGAATGCTCTGGCGTGTACACCGAGGCATGGACTGGCTCGCTGTAGATCGCCCAGTTCTTCAGTGGGATGCCCAGCATCGCCAGCGTCAGCACGGCGGGCACGATGTTGGCGAGGTCGTCGACGAAGTCGATCCGGCCGGTCTCGATCTTCTCGTTGAGGCTGGCGCGGACGATCTCGTCCACCAGCGGCTCCCACCGGGCCACCGCGGCCGGCGACAGGTAGGGGTTGAGCAGCTGCCGGTAGTACCGCTGCTCGGGCGGGTCCATCTCCAGGAAGCCGCCGCGGAACGCCACCTCCGGGGACGGGATCGAGATGCCCTTGTAGCCCCGCCGCTCGCCGGCCGGGTCGTGGTCGTTGGACAGGTAATCGGCCGACCGGGCCAGCTCGAATACCTCGGAGTGCCCGGCGGCGACCCAGTGGCCGCCGTAGGTGTCGCTCCACGCGACCGGGCACTTGTCCAGCATCTCCGCGGTCACGTCGGCGAACTGCTCCCGGTACTCGGGCGTGTGCCGGTCGAAGTGGTAGCGGTTCTTCTTCCGCCCAGTGTCGCCTGGCGGAGTGTCATCGCCGGCGACGGGTTCGGTGGTCATAGGGGCCTCCTGCCCGGCTAGGGGATGACCGAGATGGCTTGTTCCGGACACGAGCGGATCGCCTCGGCCGCCTTGGACTCCAGGTCGGCCGGGACCTCGCCGTCGATGGCGGTGGAGTGGCCGTCCTC
>JBAWAV010000187.1:0-30031 GCA_049589475.1 Mycobacterium sp. | reverse complement strand
AGTTAGAGACGTTAACTAGGAAAGATGGGCTGCTGACATGGCGAAGCTATGCGCCGGCTATGAAGTGCGGGGCGGGGGCATAGCCTCGCAACGACGAAGGCCCCCCGCCCAAATGGACGGGGGGCCTTCGGTCAGACGCGGTTATCGACGCAAGTCGGTGGCCGCGACCTGAACGAACACACCAGTGTCCTCGGCCATCAGCAGACCGCGACCACGCGGCAGCGGACCACCCTTCATTTTTCCGCGGATGAAGCCCTCGTCGGGGTCGGCGTCCATCACCAGCAGCGGTGCGTTGGCCTGAGCCAGCGCCCGCAGCATCGGGTCGCTGCCTGCCGAGGACCATCCACCGAAGGTCCGGGTGACGATGACGTGCAGGCCGACGTCGGCTGCTCGCGTCACCCACGGTGCCGCCCGTTGCAGTGGCGAATCGAAGCCCGGCGGCAACTGCTGCACGTCGTCGATGATCAGGAAGATCTCCGGCCCGCTCCACCACGCCCGGGACAGCAGCTCTTCCGCGGACAGGCCCGGCGGCGGCTCGCGACGGGCCAACAGCTGACCCAGCTCCTCCATCATGGCGGAGACGCCGTCGAGGTTGTACGCGAACTTCTCGACGTAGTCGGTGCCCAGCGTGGTCAGCAGTTGACGACGCGGGTCGACCAGCCACACCTGCGCCGACGGACGTGACGTCGGTGCGGCGATGCTGGCTCCCGGCTCGTAGACCCGGCCGATCTCGGACATGATCGTCGCCAGCGTGGTCGTGCGGCCACATTCGCGTCGACCCGTCACCATCAGGTGCGCGTTCTCGGCGAAGTTGAGGTACACCGGCTGCAGGTTCAATTCGTTGATGGCCCAAGCGATTCCGCCGGCACCGACGTTCTGCCGCTGGTCGCCCTGAGCCAGCGCGCGCACCTGGTCCAGACCGAACTTCGCGGGAAGCCTGCGCACCGGAGGCGCCTGGGTGGTCGCCACCTTGCTGACCGCCGCGCCGACGCTGTCGGACGCGAACACGTTGTCCGGAGTGTCGGCGAGCGCCGGCCGGGCCACCAAGGTGTGCAGACCGGATTGCGGATCGCTGTCCAGTCGGACGTAGTTGACTGCGACCATGCCGCGACCCGGCTTGACCGGAACATCCTTGGCGAAGCGCGAACGCACCAGCTTGGCGTCCTCGACCGCGGCCAGACGCAGTTCGATCCGGGATCCGAATCCACTGCGCACCGGTGGCCGCAACTCGGACTCGCGATCGGCGGTGACCACCACGTGGACACCGAACGACGGACCCTGGTTGATGATCTGGTTGACCTGCTCGATCAGGACCTCGTTCTCTTCGGCGAGCGCCCGGTAGTTGTCGATCACCAGGAAGACGTCGCCGAAGCCGTCGTTCGGAGTGCGACCCGCCTCGCCACCGAACTTGCGGCGACGGAACACCTCCATCGAGGGAACGTCGAACTCGAGGAACGTGCGCTTGCGCGTCTGCAGCAACGCCAGCAGCTCGGCGACCGTGCGGCGAACGCCGTACGGGTCGGTTGGGCCGACGACCTCGCCGACGTGCGGCAGCTTGCCGACCGTCGTCAAGGCGGTGCTGCTGTACGCCAGGACGTAGAACTGCACCTGCTCCGGCGTGTGGGTCAGCGCGGCCGAGGTGATCAGGGTCTGCAGCGCAGTGGTCTTACCTGATCCACCGGCACCGAGGATCAGCACGTTGGAGCCGGGCCCCGACACGTCGACCGTCCACGGCGGCTGGTCGTGCTTGAACGGCCGGTCGATGATGCCGACCGGGAACACCAGGTTGCGGGCCGAGCCGTACTCCTCCTGCCACGGGTGATCGAGGAAGCGGTCGACCAGTGTCTCGACCGACACCGGCCGGTCCAGCGGTGGCTGCCACAACCGGTATGGCTGGAAGTCGATGCGACGAAGCTGGTCGATGATCACGGTACCGACCTTCGGTGTCCGGATCGCTTCTTCCTCTTCTTCTTCGTCGTCGGGCGCAGCGGCGCCGTTGCCGCCGAACACCTCACCGTTGCCGTTGTGGCCGTCGCCGTTGGTGAGAGCGTCGAAGTCGTCAGGTCCGGTGACGCTGACCTCGACCGGCGTGAAGCCGGTCGTGAACAGTTGCGGCCGAATGTAGTCCACGGTGTGGGTCAACATCGCCGGACCGTCGTCGTCGTAGGAGACGCCGCGGCGGTAGTCGCGCCACAGGAACTCCGCCTGGAAGCGGACGATCTCGTCGAGGCTCTTCCGGAAGTAGCCGAGACCGGCTTGCGCCGGCAGGTTGACGGCATTGGGCACACCGGCAGCCTGCGCCGCACCAGCAGTACGTGCTTTCAGCACCAGCCGGTAACCCATGTTCTCCATGAGCTTTTCGGCCCGACTCTCGATGGTCTGTGAGGCCATCATCAGGTGGATCCAGTACGCACGACCCTGCCGGCCGATCGAGTCGAGCACGTCGACGGCGGTCGGCATGATGCGGAACCACTCGTAGAACTCGTCGATCACGACGACCAGCATCGGCAGCGGCGGAATGTCCTGTCCGCGAGCGCGCATCCGGGAGCGCATCTCGTTGTATTCCTTGGCATCGTCCACGCCGGCGTTGTCGCAGACCGCCTTTCGCCGGGCGATCTCTCCCCAGAGTGCGTCCAGGAAGCGCTCCATCAGCGCCTGGTCTTCCTCGAGGTCGGTGATGATGCGCGACACGTGCGGCACACCGGCGAACGGCTTGACCGCCGAGCCACCCTTGAGGTCGGCCAGCACGAACTGCAGCTCGTCCGGCGGATGCGACAGCATCAGCGACTCGAGCACGGTACGCACCAGGGTCGACTTACCCGAACCGGTGGTTCCCGACATGACGCCGTGCGGACCGTCACCACCCTCGTCGAGCGACTTCATGTCCAGGAAGAGCAGTTCGCCGTTGTCGGAACGGTTTCCGAACGGGATCCGCAGTCGCGAGCGGCTCGTCAGCGCGTCGCGCCGGCTGGCCCACAGTGAATCGAAGTCGATCTCGGACGGATCCTCGATGCCGTAGTAGGACAGGATGTCGCGGGCGCCGATCTGCGCGACCCGCTGCCCGATCTCCTCGTAGGCCTCGGCCAGCCGCCAGCGGGCCACCCGCTGCGCGAACTGCTCGGCCTCGGGCTCGGTCACGTAGTCGGCGAGGGCGAAGAACCACCGGTTGTCGTCGATCACCATCCAGGTATCGCGGTCACGGGGCAATGCCTCGATCACGCCGATGTCGTTGGTGAAGCGCAACACTCGCTCCGGGTTACCGGTCCACAGCGCCGAACCGGTCAGGTCGAAGAACGTCACACCGTCGACACCGTCGACGCTGATCACGTATTCCCACTGCGGGTCGTCGACGTCGGCGATGATCACGTGGTGAGGCGTCGGTGTCTCTGCCGAAGAGCTGGCGTGCCGCGGGGTGAAAGATCCACGGCCGGCGAACAATTCGGCTTGGTCGGCGGCGAACTCGCGCACCGATCCGTACACCATGCGAGCGTTGCCGGCGGCGTCACGGCGACGCGGGTCGCCGAAGTGCGGCAACCACTTGACCCAGTCCCATTCGCTCATGTCGGAGGTGACGACGATCATCTGCAGGTGGTCGGGGCCGTGCGAGAAAGCCAGCTGCAGGATGAGGGCCCGCATGAGCCCCAGCGTCTGCTCGCGATTGCCTTCCAGCGCGTACCACGGCTCGACAAGCAACGACACCATCTTGGGCAGGTTGTAGACGACGCTCTGGTAGCGGCCGAACTCCTGCAGCGCCTTACCGGTCACCGGCTCCAACTCGATGTCGGTCGGCATGTTCTGCGGCTCACCCCAGGTCACCTCGGGCCGGGTCATGCCCACGCCGATCCGGGCGACACCGAAGTTGAGGTCCTTACCGTCCGGCTTGCGCTCCCACATCCGCTGCGATCCGACCGCGGCGGCCAGGGTAGTCGGCTCCGGGTGGAACCAGCGGTAGTTGGAGTCCATGCTGTCGGCGGACTCGTTCGCGGTTTCGCGCAGCATGTCGAGCATCAGCATGAACTGGGCACGCATCGCGTCCAGCTTCGGCCGGCTCATCTGCTGCTGGCCGCCGAAGCGACCGCCGAACATCATCATCGCGACGCCGCCGATCATGAAGATCGGGAAGATCGAGCCGGCGCCCAGGAACATCCGCGAGCCGTTGGCGACCGTCATGCCGACCATGCCGACCAGCAGGCCGACCACGAGCACGCCGACGACGATCAACCACCACGGCTTGCCTTCAGGCGGCGGAACACTCAGCGGTGTCGGTAGGACGATGTTCTCCGGCCTGACGGCGGGAGCCCGCTCAGGCGTCGGGCGTGCAAAACCTTGCTTCACTTCGGTACCGCCAATTCTGCAGGGTTCATATCGGACGGAAGAGTGTCATGACGAACCAGCGCGTCGGCGCGGGACAGCGCGGGTCCGGGTGCCAGGAGTCGCAGAGCGACCCAGGGCGCCGGGCTGGGCTGGGCCGTCAGGCCAAGCGCCGAGCGAGAATCGCGCGAGTTGTCGACGCCGAAGCGCACACCGGAACTCGAGAGCCACCACAGTGATTCGGATGTGCTCGCGCCGGGGTCGTTCCCGGTGACGACGACCCAGTTGCCGTAGTCCGGGCCGAAGTAGACGCGGTCGGCTTCGCGGCCAGACGAGTCGGCCTTGACCAGCGAGACAACTTGGTCAGTGGCGCCGCTGCGAACCGGGATGGTCGGGCCGGAGATCACCTGGACACGTGCCCGCTCTTCGCCGGCGGTCTTCTGCCACCACCAGCACGTCGCGGGGTTGTCCTTGAGATCCACCGGGCTCAGCGGTCCGTCGGGGTAGGCCGACAGGTCCAGCCCGTTGACCACCGGCATCTTCGCCAGCGACGCCGGCGCCACCACCACCGGTGTATTGCCGGCGGGCGTGCCTGCGTTCTGCAGGATCTGGGCGACCACCGGGTTCACCGTCTGCACCCCGTCGCTGAGCACCAACGAATACTGTTGCGGCCCACTGATTTGCGGTGTCACGATCACGGTTCCCACCGGTCCGGGTGCACCGGCGAATCCCGCGGGCTGGCCCGCGCCCGGCACCTTCGGCACCGACAGCTCAGGGCCGACCGGCAGCGCGTCGTACAGCGCCCGGCTCATCGGCCGCGCCTGGGTCACGTTCTCCGGCGTCAGCCCGAGTGGCAGCAACACCGCCCGGTTCATCGAGTCGATGCGCGACCGCCGTCCCTGCCGGATCACCCAGGTGTCTTTTTCGTAGTGCAGCACTACGGCGTCCGAGCCGTTCACGACGTGGCGGCGACCGGTCAGGTCGGGCGTGCCGTCGATCACGGTGACAGTGACCGGTGACGTGGCCACGCCCGCGGTCGGTGCCACCGAGTCGCACACCAGCCACGACGACGTCGCCGGGGTGGTCGGAGTGAACTCCGACGGTGCGCCGGGGATACCCACCAGCGGCCCGTGCGGCTGTTGGGCGATCTGGCTTCCGCGCACCTTGTGCGGGTTGTCCGCACGTCCGGCGATCAGCCGGGCCGACGCCAGGTTCAGCGCCGGGTACAACTTGTCGCCGACGCGCACGTAGAGGGCCCCGGAGTCGCGGTCGGCGATGATCGGGGTGTCGTTCAGCTGCCCGGACGGGCTGATGAAGGAGTACAGCAACGCGCCCAGGCAAATCACCAGGGCGGCCGATATCGACGCGACCACTGCCAGCGTCTGGCGCCGGCCGGGCTCGATCTCCATCCGGACGCGCCAGCGCGTCAACGCCATGGCGGTCCGGCGGGCCAGGAACTGGTATCCGGTTACCTGGGTCCGGGTCGACAGTCCGAGGCCATAGCCCGATCCTCGCTGCTCACCTGCCATTTTTGCGCACGCTCCCAGCCGGCCGGGCATCTGAATGCTGTCTAGTCCCACGATTCACAGGGATAACGGTAGGGCACCCTCGGCGACCTCGCCAGGCGAATGTTTCGACGCGGTTGCTATTCGCGTACCCGTCGGTAGTGGTTTGCGCCACAGTGCCGTCACCTGCCATTGATTAGGTGGGGAAGGAATCCAAGAAATATCCGCTGCGCATCGTACGGCCCGGAGCAAACCCAGCCCACCGAAGAGACGACGCTGAGGTGAACACTCGGGTCGCTCACACGTCGTCTCGGCAAGCAAGATGTCGGGTATGACTCTCGCCGGTGACGATGGTGCCGCCGAGGCCGGGATCGAGGAGAGCCGTATATGACCCAGCTGCCGCCGTCGTTGACCGAACTCGCGAGTCGGTTCGGGATCGCGACCGACTACGAGGACTGGAGCGGCCGTCGGATCGACGTCCCGGAAAGCACGCTGGTAGCCGTGCTTGCTGCGTGTGGTGTGCCCGCCGCGACCGAGCCGGAACGCGCCGCGGCGCTGACCGCTCAGGCCCGCGCGTACTGGTCGCGGGCGCTGCCGCCGACCATCCTGGGGCGGGCCGGCGCGCCGACGTCGTTCTGGGTCCACGTCACCCACGGCCAGCCCGCCGAGGTGTGGGTGCGGCTGGAGGACGGCACGGTCCGCACCGGAATCCGCCAGGTCGACAACTTCGCCGCGCCCTTCGACCTCGATGGACGCTCGATCGGCGAGGCCAGCTTCGTGCTGCCCGACGACCTCCCGCTGGGCTACCACCGGGTGTTCCTGCGCTCCGGCGCGGACGAGACCAGCTCCGCGCTGATCGTCACGCCTGAGTGGCTGGGACTGCCGGAGCGGTTGGGCGCTCGCCGCACCTGGGGGCTGGCGACACAGTTATATAGCGTGCGGTCCCGTCAGTCCTGGGGCGTCGGCGACCTGACCGACCTCACCGACCTTGCGGTGTGGTCGGCTTCGGTGCACGGGGCCGGGTACGTGCTGGTCAATCCCCTGCACGCGGCCGCCCCGACCAAGCCGATGGAGCCGTCGCCGTACTTGCCGACGTCCCGCCGCTTCGTCAACCCGCTGTATCTGCGGGTCGAGGCCATCCCGGAATTCGGCGACCTGCGCAAACGCGGCCGGGTGCGGCGGCTGCGTAAAGAAGTGCAGCACCGCGCTGCCACGCTGGACTCCATCGACCGCGATGCCGCGTGGAAGGCCAAGCGCTCCGCGCTGAAACTGGTCTACCGGGTTCCCCGGACCGCCGGTCGCGAACTGGCGTACGCGGCATACTGCGACCGCGAGGGCGCAGCTCTTGACGATTTCGCCACCTGGTGCACGCTGGCCGAGAAGTACGGCGGCGACTGGCATCGATGGCCCGAATCGGTGCGCCACCCCAGCGCTGACGGCGTCGCCGAATTCGTCGTCAAGCACCAACCCGCGGTCGACTTTCACCGCTGGATGCAGTGGCAACTCGACGAGCAACTCTCCGCCGCGCAATCGCGGGCACTGTCGGCCGGGATGCCGCTGGGGATCGTGCACGACCTCGCCGTCGGCGTGCACCCGAACGGGGCCGACTCCTGGGCACTGCAGGAGGCGCTGGCACTGGGGGTCTCGGCCGGTGCGCCGCCCGATGAGTTCAATCAGTTGGGCCAGGACTGGTCGCAGCCACCGTGGCGCCCCGACCGGCTTGAAGAGCTGGAATATCAGCCCTTTCGCGCGCTGATCCGCAGCGTGCTGCGGCACGCCGGTGGGGTGCGCATCGACCACATCATCGGCTTGTTCCGGCTGTGGTGGATTCCGCAGGGCCAACCGCCCACGCAGGGCACTTACGTGCGTTACGACCACGAGGCGATGATCGGAATCGTTGCTCTGGAAGCCCACCGCGCGGCGGCGTTGGTGGTCGGCGAGGACCTCGGCACGGTCCAGCCGTGGGTTCGTGACTATCTACGGGCACGCGGTGTGCTGGGCACGTCGATCCTCTGGTTCGAACTGGACCGCGACGGCGCGGGCGGTCCCCTGCCGGCCGAACGTTGGCGTGAATACTGCCTCTCGTCGGTGACGACTCACGACCTGCCGCCGACGGCGGGCTATTTGGCCGGCGATCATGTGCGCCTTAGGGATTCGCTGGGATTGTTGACCCGACCGGTCGACGAGGAGTTCGCCGCGACCGAAGCCGAGCGGGCGGCCTGGATCGCCGAGTTGCGTCGGGTCGGCCTGTTATCGAAGCACGCCGATGTCGAGGAGACGGTGCTTGCCCTGCACAAATACCTGGGCCGAACACCATCGCGCCTGTTGGGATTGGCGCTGACCGACGCCGTCGGCGACCGGCGAACCCAGAACCAGCCGGGAACTACCGACGAATATCCCAACTGGCGAGTACCGCTGAGCGGTCCCAATGGTCGCCCGGTGCTGCTCGAGGAAGTGTTCAACGATCCCCGTGCGATCACATTGGCCGAGGCCATGCGTGCACAGACGGCGGTCCACCCGACCGCAACCTGCTAGCTTCTCCATTGCCATGAAGTCGTTGAAGTTCGGCGTGGTCGCCCCGGTCGCCGCAGGCGTCACCGCAGACCCGCGCTGGATGACGGCCTTCGCGCGGCACCTCGAGGCGTGCGGCTTCGAATCGATTGTCGCTGTTGAGCACACCGTGCTGGCCACCCGTTACGACAGCGTCTACCCCTACGACCCGTCGGGGCGCGTGGAATTGGCGGCCGACTGCCCGGTCCCCGATCCGCTGGATCTGTTGTCGTTTCTGGCCGCCAACACCGACCGACTCGGCTTGGCAACCGGGGTTCTGGTGCTGCCCAATCACCATCCAGTGGTACTGGCCAAACGCGCAGCGACCGTCGACGCGCTGTCGAATGGAAGGCTCCGGCTGTGCGTCGGCGTGGGCTGGCTGCGCGAAGAGATCGAGGCCTGCGGCACTGCATTCGAAAGCCGCGGACGCCGCGCCGACGAGCAGCTGGCGGTCCTGCGTGCACTCTGGGATACCGGCACGGCCGAGGTCAGTCACCACGGTGAGTTCTTCCATTTCGACGACGTCGTGTGCAGCCCGCATCCTGTTGCCGGGCAACATCTTCCCGTGCACATCGGCGGCCACAGTAAGGCGGCTGCTCGACGGGCGGGACGCTACGGTGACGGCTTCCAGCCGTTAGGGGTGGCTGGATCGCAGCTGGAGGCCCTGCTGACGCTGATGCGCGACGAGGCGATCGGCGCCGGTCGGGACCCGGCGAAGATCGAAGTGTCGCTGGGTCACTCGGTTGCCAAAGTCGACGCCGAGCGTGCGGAGCGGCTGGCGGCCCAGGGCGCCGACCGGCTGGTGCTGGCCATGCCGTCGATCGCCGATCTCGATCAGGCCAAGGACGAACTGTCGGCCTGCGCCCAACGGCTCTCCTTGGTTGCCTGATGCTGGACGCCGCCGACCGGGCTGCTCTCGGCGATCTGGTGCACTGCTACGCAGCTCTCGTCGATGATCGTCATTTTAGTTCTGCTGCAAAGCTTTTCGCTGAAGACGCTGAGCTGACGCTGCCCGATCCCCCATCGACCTTGGAGCCGGTCCGTCAGCATCGCGGACGCGCCGCCATCAGCGACGCGCTGGCAACCGTCGCTGCCACCATTCGCACTCAGCACGCGATCGTGGGCGAAGTTTACGACGCTAACCCGCGATCCGGCACTGCTCGTGGCCGCATCACGTGCATCGCCCACCACTGGATAGCGCACGATGACCAGATCCGTGACGTGGTATGGCATGTGCGCTACGACGACGAATATCGGCGCGGCAACGCCGGCTCGTGGCGGATCCATCGCCGGGCTCTGACGATCGACGCCATCGAAACGCGCACGGCGCGCCAGGTACGGCCTTAGAGCCGTTCGCCCGCAGCCTCTTCCAGCAGATCGGCGGTCCGGGTGAGGCTCTCGGCAGGAGTGACCATCAGACGCGCGATCTCACGAGCCCGCGCGGCGTACTGCTCAGCGAGGATCAGTCGCAGGTCGGCGGCCAGTGAGTCCAGCGTCGTGTCCGAAAAGCGCCGTCCGAAGCCAACTCCCAGATGTGCAAGGGCGGCTGCCCACATCGGTTGATCGAGCCCGTTCCAGAGGATCAATGCCGGGGTGCCGGCCCGCAGGCCGGCGGCCGTGGTGCCGGCACCGCCGTGATGAACGATCGCGCGGCAGGCGGGGAACACCGCCGCGTGGTTGACGTCGCGCACGGTCTTGACGTTCTCCGGAACGATGATTTCGTTGAAGTCGTTGGGCCCCAAGCAAATCAACGCTCGGGTGCCGATTAGCCCGCACGCCGTGCTGATCGTGGCGACCATGTCGGCCGGCTCTGCGACGGGCGTGCTGCCGAAGCCGAAGTAGACCGGTGGTGATCCGTCGGCTGCCCACGACAGCACCTCGTCATCGGTGTCCGTCGGCAACTCCAACGTCAGTGTTCCGACGAAGGGCCGTCGCTCATCCCCCGCCCAGTCGTCGGCTAATCGCGGCACGCAGAGTCGCTCGTACGCCTGGATTTCCAGCGGCCGAGACGCCTGGTCCCCGATAACCTCGGGCAGGCCCAGCGCTCGGCGCTGGGCGCGGTCGGCCTGCGTTGACACACCCTGTTCAGCCGTTCCGGCGTGGAGGATCTGCGACGGGAAGAAGTGTAGCGCCGCCAATGGAATATGTTGGAGCTCAGCAATATTGGCCGCCGGCGTCTGCTCGGTCATGCCGGCCACGATCAGGTCCGCGTCCTCTGCCAAGGCCGTCAGCGTGGCGGACTTCTCAGCCAAGGTCCGCGTTACGTATTCGACGGCTTGCGGGATCGCGCTGAGAGGATTCTGCAGCATGCCGGCGAAGTCGTCGTCGCTCAAGAGATCCTGCCAATGGCGGCCGTAGGGCACAGTGACCAGGCCCGCGGCCGCAACATAGGTCTGCAATTCCGTCGGAACTGTGACGGCGACGCGTACCTCGTGACCTCGGCGTTGCAACTCGGCTGCGACGGCGATGCAGGGCTCCACATCGCCACGGCTGCCGTAGCCGGCCACCACACATTTCATCGCCGAAACCATATCGCCCGACGGCCGCAGCTGCGCCGGTCGTGGTGCGTCAGCCGGCTCGCGGCAGTGGGATACCTTCGCTCGTCGAGAATTCGGCGTCGCTTTGTGTCGAGAGCCCGAGCGACACCACCGACCGGGCGAACATCACGTCAGTCACATAGGCAAGCGCGACCGCCCAGCGGTTGACGCCGCGCGGGATGGCGTACAGGTGGTAGGCGCGGGTGACGCACTTGGCCGGGAAGCCGGACAGTGGGATCTTCAGCGGGTTGGCAACTGCCTGGTGTGGTCCCAGGTCGACGACCAATCCCATGTCGTGGTGTTTGTAGTCGCGCTTCTTGCCGCGGCCGAGACTGGCGGCGACGTTCTTGGCCAGCGTCTTGCCCTGGCGCGTCGCGTGCTGCGCCGTGGGTGGGGTGATCTTGCCGGGCTGGGTCACGTCAGGCACCGCGGCGGCGTCGCCGGCGGCGAAGACGTCGGGATGACCGGGAACCGACAGGTCGGTCTGCACCTTCAGCCGGCCGTTCTCAGTCGGCAGATCCAGCGTCTCGATCAGCGGTGCGGCGGTCACGCCAGTCACCCACGCGACGGTGTGGGCGGCTACGCGTGAGCCGTCGCTGAGGATGACGTGGTCCGGATGGACTTCGTTGAGCGTCAAGCCCAGTCGGACGTCGACCCCGCGTCGCCGGAGAACCCGCTGCGCGCGGGCCCCCAACTTTTCGCCGACCTCGGGCATCACCTGTTCGGCAACGTCGAGCAACAGGAATTTCACCGCGGCCGGGTCGAAATTCATTTGTTTGGCCGCGGCATGCGCCAGTGCGCGTAGCTGCAGCACGAGTTCCGTGCCGGAATACGACGCACCGACCACGACGATCGTGCGGCGCGCCTGCGCCAACTCGGCGTCGTCTTCCAGGCAGGACAGCTCCAGCTGCTCCAGAACGTGATCGCGGAGGTAGAGCGCCTCCGCGGTCGACTTCAAACCTCTTGCGTGCTGCGCCAATCCAGGAATATCGAACAGCCGGGTCACCGAGCCGGGAGTCAACACCAACCGATCCCAGGACAACTCCCGGGTGCGTTGTTCGAGATCGGTGTATCGCAACCGGTGCTGTTCCAGATCGACGCGGTCCACCCGGCCGCGTATGGCCCGCACTCTCTTCAGGGTCCCCGCCAGCGGTATGGCGACAAACCGCGCGGCGACGACTCCACCGGCCACGTCTGGAAGGAGCGGCGTATAGAGCATGTAGTCGACCGGGGAGATGATCGTCACGTCGACATCGTCCCTGCGCAGCAGCCGAGCCACCCGCCGCGCGCACTCGAAACCGGTGAACCCACTGCCCACGATCACTACTGACGTCACCATGTGCCTGTAGCCACCTGCCCGCGATCACAAACCGGTCGGTCACCGGCGCCGGTTTCCCCGCACCCTATTCGGGTAGTCGATCTGTTCGCGCTGCGGCGCGACTGACATCGAAGGAGACGCATGGGAGACACCACGATCGGCCCCGTCGACCGGCACCGCACCTCCCAGCCACTTGCCGGTCTGTCGCTGGTCGGAGTGGCCGTGGTGTCATTCGTGGTCTGCCTGGCCAGCTTTGCCACCAGGCAGATCGACGTCGGGGTGACCGCGGCCAGTGTCACACTGCTCGCGGCAGGCGCGGCCTTGGCGTGGCTCGCCATGGAGGCGCGCCGGGTTCGTCAAGTCGAGCGCGAATGGGACAGCGCCCATCACGGCGTAGCCCACTAGGACGGGTTTCGCGGCTAGCTAGCGGCCCGGGGTGATCGCAAGGCGGCCAGGTTGCACACCGACTTGCGCACATCCGATTTGATGATCCGCGCCACGAGCTTTCCCACCGGCCCACTGAGCACGCCGCCGCTCAAATCGGCGGTCAGGTCGAACGTCGAGCCAGGCTGGTTGTCGGTGACTCCCATAGCGACAGTGATGCGAACCCCGCCGCGGCCGCGGCCGCTCAGTTCGATCGCATTCGGTTCGTCGTACTGGGTCACCTCCCAGTGGATGACGTTGCGAAATCCCTTGACCTTGATGAGCGACGAGACACGCGTCCCCTTGTCGATCGCCGAAGGCATCTCGCCGCGCCAGCCGCCGAATATCGTCATCCAGTCGCCGAAGCGACCGAGATCCGACGCCAGCTTCCACGCCGCGTCCGGCGAAAGGTCCGACGTTGTCGAGACATCCACTCGTGCCACGTCGTCTCACTCTCTGCTGTGGTGGAACACCGACCGAACTGTCGGCCGTGAATACCCTGACCGAGCCAGGCGATAAACCGCCCGACCGATGCTCAGATACCGGTCCAGGTCTGGTCGAGTTGCTCGGCCACGTCGATGATTTGCGCCGCTTGTGATTGAGGAGAATCGATCTCTTCGTTGACATATTGCGCGATGAATCGACGGATCTCTCCGTCGACCCCTGCAACGATTCGCAATAGCTCGCCGCGGATACTTTTCGACGTCACGTGCACGGTGATGTCTGACGGCCGGGGTTTCGCAACGTCGACGATCAACAGCAGCGGCTCGGCGGCGCGTGCGGTGGCGCTCAATGCGATATCGCCGTCGACCTGAAAGCGTTGTTTGTCGATTCGCAGGTCGATGAGCAGATCGATCAGCAACGGGATATGGATGTCGAAAGTGATGCTATCGCCGACGTTGCGAGTGACCTTCGGTTCCTTGATCGTCACGTTGGCGCTGACTTTGGCGATCTTGCCGGGGCCCTGAACCATCGGCGGCATGTCGAATTGGTTGCCGGCGATCGCGGCGAATGCGGCACCGACGCGCTCCTCCGTCACCGCCACTTCGAAGAAGTGCCGCCCAAAAGACTCGTAGCTGATGTACTCGTGGCCCTGCATAAGTCAATACAGTCTCACGTCGCCTTCCAACACAGCGACTGATCGTGTCGTGTCGGCCGAGGCGCCTGGCAACCGGTTAGGCAAACGTTGCCGACGGGTACACCGGTGCCGATGAAGACCCAGCTATCATCGGTCGGACGGACCTGACGACATGAGGCTGCGCAGAAGCCGGGCTCACTATCGCGTCAGCCTTGCGTCGATCTGAGCGTCAACGGACGCCGGAGGCGCGGCGCGAAACCATCGAACACGCCACCGCTCGAATGATCAAACGCGTCGGACACAGCTGACCCGCGTCGCTGTGTGGTGATCGGCGGGTGTGAGAGAATTCAGCATCGCACCGGCGCGATCTGGGCTGGCGATTCTTCGGGTTGTTCATCGCACCACACAGCCAGCCAGCGACTCGATGTCCCCGGCCGTGTCCTGACATGGCAATACTTGGAGGTGTCTGATCCAATGTGCGCCTACCACGTCACCACGCAGCACGCCCCCGGCTCCTCGGTCGAGGCCTGGCTCACCTGGGCCGGCGGCGGCGAGCGTCGCGAACTGCACGAGCGTCACGAGCGCTCGTCGCATGCCGTCGCCGGCGTAGTCGTCCTTGCGAATATCGCATTGACATGGCTGGTGACGACCCTCGCCGTTGCGCAGGCAACGCGTCTCTCGGTGTTCGCCGTTGTGCCGTTCACTCTGGCATTCGCACTGCTTGTGGGCGCGGTCAGCCGGACGACGGCCGCCGCCCCGACCCACGGAGTCGCCAGACGCGGGGCGGTGGCCGTGGGCCTGATCTTGGGCGCGATGGCGGGCGAATTCGCCTCGCTTGTAATGCTTTCCGGCTCGATCGACCATCACCTTCAACAACAGGCCACACGCAGCGCCGTCTCGGCTCCGGCTGTCGTACAAGCATCGAGCAGCTTGCAGCGGATGCGCGATGCGCGTGCCGTTCTCGATCACACTGTCGACGTAGCACGCACACATCGCGACGAGGCTCTGGTCGTTGCCCGCTGCGAATACCACCCCACCCCGGCGTGTCCGCAGACTCGCATCACGGGCGTGCCGGGTTCGGGGCCCGAAACCCGAACGGCCAATGAGATTCTCGCGGACTCGCAGCGAGAGCTGGACGAAGCCGATGCTGCTCGTGACCGCCGAGCACCCGACCTCGATGCTCGTATCGTCGACGACGAGCGAGCGCTCAGCGAGAGCCGACACAGTGCGATTGCGGACGCGGATCACGGTCTCGGCGCCCGGTGGGCCGCTATGCAACAGTTGAGCTCGATCAGCACGAGCATCTTGATGCTGCAACTGCTTACGGTGGGGTTCTTCGTATTTCTGGCGTTGTTGCCAACGATCCTGCGGCTGTGGCGAGGCGAGACGACCCACGATCGCCATGCCCAAGCTCGCGCAGAGCGCGAGCGCGCCGAGCTGACAGCCGATACCGCAATCGCGGTTAAGCGCGCCGAGGTGCGCGCGGCCTCTGAAACCTTGTGGGCCGAACAGCAACTCGCACAGGCCCGGCTGGCCGTCGAAGCCCAGATTGAGATCGACAGAGCGCAGCTCCTACATCGGGTGAGCGCTGCGATCGAGGGTCCAACTGCGGACTCAGCGTCGGCAGTCGACGACATCTACCTGCCGATCGCCGCTGAGGCGGAGGCCGCGAGCCTGGCGGCGATACCGTCGCCTGATGCGGCGGAAACGCCCGCTGTGGCCGAGGCGGATAACCTGCCCGCGATTGTCGAGCCGCGGAATACACCTGCAACGCCGTCGATTCCGACCATCCCCGATGTCACCAGAGCCGCCGCCCGCTGGGTCCGCCCGCTGGTTCCCGGCTTCGTGGCCCGCGCAATCGATACGACAACCCATCCCTTGCGCACCGCGCGCCAGGTGATCGAGGAGGTGGAGGAGATCACCTTCTCGCTCAAGCGCACTCACAAGCTCAGCGTCCACTCTGAAGAAAGTTCCGGTGCCGCGCCCGCTGCTGAGTCGACCACGGTCAGCTCAGCTGATGATCACGCACGCGAGTTCGGGGCTCCTGCAGCCCAGGCTTTCTCGCCGCGCAGCTTGCCGCCAGAGCAGGTGGATGTGACATCGCTGGTGTCGAGCCGGGGTGAATCACGACGCGAATTGACCGAGCGCGACGGACCTGCCGAATTGCGTGCGACCGACGGCCCGCGGCAGTTGCCGCCCGGCGAATAGCCAACGCACAGAACGCCGTCACACCGTCTGCGCTTACGCCCGAAACAGGGTCCGGGAAGGTCATATTGATCACAGCGATATATAACTCTTTGCTATAGGCGGATTTTGGCCTAAAGTTGCAGCATCTGAGCTTGAGGTCAACGAATCTGAGACGTTGCGCAGGGAAAAGTCAAGAACTGGTTACTCTTTCACGCGTGTAAAACTGGTGTTTCGTAAACCTTTATCTACCAGGTCTTTTTGTTCACAAATGAGACGTATGTCATCTTTCATGCGCAAAAGTGACCGCCTGCACAAAGTTTGGTTGTCTATTGATCTTGTAAGTACCGTCCCGGCTCATGTTTGTTTTAGCAACGCTGATGGGTCTTCTCGAGCAGATGTCTGGCACTCCGTACGTCACCGGCGGACATTCCCCCGCGGGGACCGACTGCTCGGGTCTGGCGTCCGTGGTGTCGAACGTGGCAACTGACCGGCCCGCCTTCGGAGAGCGGTTCAACACCGGCAACGAAGAGTCGGCCTTGCTGGCCCGCGGCTTCAAGTACGGAACGGCCCCCGGCGCTCTCGTAATCGGCTGGAACGGTGGCCACACCGCGGTGACGCTGCCCGACGGGACTCCGGTGTCCAGCGGTGAAGGCGGCGGCGTGCGAATCGGTGGCGGTGGCGCCTACCAGCCGCAGTTCACCCACCACATGTACTTGCCTGTGGATCCCGAAGCCCCCGAGGACGCCCTGCCGCCCCCGCCGCCGTTGTTGGTGAACGCCGTCACTCCGGACGCTCCCCCGCCGCCGGCCCCCGATGCCCCTCCGGCCGAGGGCCCGCAGGACGCGCCGCCTCCGCCAGGACAACCCGCCTGATTGGGCGTCAGGCCAGAAACCGCTCGCTGTAGCGGCTGAACCGCGCGGGCAGGTCGTGCTCGTCGAGTCCGAACATTTCGGCCGACGTCGCTATGCTGCCCAGCCGTCCGCGCCGGTGGTTGTCGAGGTAATCGGTCATCGCCGCGCGTGCCGCGTCGGTCAGCGGCTCGCCGGCGAGATGGTAGATCCGCCCGGCGACTCCGAACTCGTCGGCCATGAAGTCGTCGAAGCGGACGTCGATCGAACGCTCCGGCGGGATGAGGTCCCGGTCGCGCACCAGCGCGTCGAGCATGAGCTGCAGGCGGCCGGACCACGACGCCGCGATCTCGTGCACCGGTACCGGAGACCGGTGCATGCGCGCGGTGTAGGTGAGCATCGCCAGCATCGACAGCACCACCGGCACGGGCTCACGGTGGGTGAACACCACGACGACGTCGGGAAAGACGGCGTCCAGCACTGCCAGCTGCTCGAGGTGCTGAGGTGACTTGAGCAACCAGCGTCGGCCTCCCCGAAGGAACTGCAGGGCCTTCAGCTGCAGGCTCAGGTGCTCATACGACGATGTCTGGTCGTCGGCCAGGTAGTAGTCGCGCCAGCGCGGCACATGGGCGAGTGTCTCGAACAGCATGGTGGACACGTCGTTGGCCAGCAGCTGGATCTCTTCGTGCACGTGGTCGGTGGTCATCTCGTGCATGAGTGCGAAGTGCGGCATCGCCGCATCCATGAACTCGACGGCGGCGTCCATGCGCGCCTTCCGCGGATCGGGCTCGACTCCCAGCTCGGCGGGCAAGGGGAAGGGTTCGACGCTCTCCCAGTACGGGAGGGTGCGAAAGGTCGGGCCCGCGGCGAGCAGGTTATGCAGGTGGGTGGTACCGGTCCGCGGCAAGCCCGCGATGACCACCGGCGGCAGCAACTCGATCTCGCGTATTTCGGGATGGCGCGCAAGTAGGGCGTTGAGCAGCAGCCGATTCTTGAGTATCTGCAGCAGCTGCATGTGGAAGTTGACGATTCCAGCCCCGTCCAAGCCGTCGATCTCTCGCAGCGCCCTGAGGTAGACATCCAGACGCTCCCGATAGTCGTCGGGCCCGAAATCCGTCAGCCCGGTCTCAACGGCCGCTTTGGCGTGCAGCGTCTCGGCATCCAGCGGGCACTCGGGGGCCATCTGCGCCATCAGGTCGCGGAGTTGGTCGATCTGGGGGCTGAAGCGCGGCTCGGCCAAGTCGTCGAGCTGTACGGGAACGGAAGCTGCCTGGGTCATGGCTAATTATGTTACTTTGAGTTCCGTAATGATGACAGAGCTTGGCCGCCCGCGCGATAGACGCATCGACAGCGATGTGCTGCGTGCGACCGTTCAGTTGCTCGGCGAAACCGGCTACGCCGACCTGTCGGTCGATGCGATCGCACGCCGGGCGGGCACCAGCAAGCCGGCGATCTACCGGCGCTGGCCGAGCAAGGCGCACCTGGTCCATGAGGCGGTCTTCCCGATCAGCGACGCCACCGCGCTCCCCGACACCGGGTCGTTGGCCGGTGACGTGCGCGAGATGGTCAGCCGTACGGCGGCGGTGCTGAGCACCCCGGCCGCGCGGGCCGCGTTGCCCGGGCTGGTCGGCGAAATGGCTGCCGATCTCACGCTGCACGCGGCTCTGCTGGAACGGTTCGGCGACATCTTGTCGCGCGGGTTGACGCAGCGGCTCGCCGACGCTGTCGCCCGCGGGGAGGTACGGCCGGGCGTCACCGCGGCCGATGTCGTCGAGGTCGTCGCCGGCACCACGTTTCTGGCGCTGCTCACCCGGGCGGAGGCGCTCGACGACGCCTGGGTCGAGCGGACCGCCGCCCTGATAACGAGAGGAGTCGGCACCGATGCCTGACCACGAGTCCACCGCCGCCTGGCGCGAGCTACTCGAGACGTTGGGCGGCCTGGACCGCTCCTTCCTGGACGGCGACCGCGCCGTCACCGACGACCGGCACGTCGCCGACGGCTACCGGATGATCGCGACGACGCTGGGCGTCGCCTTCGACACCTACCTGTTCGGCGAACCGAGCCGACCGATGTTCGTCGAAGTCAATACCCCGTTTCGGCGAGACCGGCGCTGGGGCGGCGACAACACCGACGCCTACTACTGCATCTGTCCGGTCGATCCCGCGCGCCGCTACCGGGTCAGCGGCAACCGCGGTGACAGTGTCTATTTCTCGCTGACGGCCTACAACGAACCGTCGCCGGGTGCCTGGTCGGATCGCATCGTGGCCATCGTGCGCGACGACGACCTCGAGATCGATGTATCCGGCAACTTTTCGTTCGAGCTGGGCCCGACGCCCGACGCCGCGGTGCTGATGACTCGCGACTATCAGGCCGACCCCTTGACCGGACGCCCCGTCAGCTGGCAGATCGAGGCGCTTGAGCAGCCCGACCCGATTCGGCACGCAGATGCCGAAACTGCCGCACGCCTGCGCGCGACTGCGGCCTGGATGCGCACGATGTTCGCGATCCTCCCCCTGACGGTCGGCGCACGCATCGACGAGACGCATGCGCTCGGCCACGAAATCGCCCATGCAGCAAACCAATTCGCCGAACCGTACCAAGTGCCCGATGCGAACTTCGGCTGGTCGGCCCGTGACGCCTGCTACTCGTACGGCAGCTTCGTGCTCGACGACGACGAAGCGCTCGTCATCACCCACCGACCGCCGCGATGCAGGTTCTGGAACTTGGTGGTGTGGAACCAATTCATGGCCACCCACGGTGCCGCCGACGCGCGGTGCTCAGTCAACGGCCACAGCGCCGTGCTCAACTCCGACGGCTCGGTGACGATTGTCGTCTCCCGAGGTGGGACGTCACACCCGAATTCGTTGACCACAGTTGACTATCCCCGCGGAAACCTGGCATTTCGGTGGTTCCTCGCCGACGACGTGCCGCAGCGGCCGGAAGTGCAACTTGTCCCGCTGTCCGACGCGCCGACCAGCGTCGATGCATCCGCCTGAATCACTCTGCCGCAGTGGTTAACTGGCCCGGAGCCGCTCGCTGCACCATAATTGAGCCGACCCGCCCGCCCCACACAATTCAGTACCGACCGTCGTTCAGGAGTACTCAGGCTATGCGTAGGAAATTCTTAGTTTGGACAAGCTTTCCTGTGGGAATCTTTCGCGACATGAATGCGCGTCGTTTCTCTCGTCTATTCGGTGTGATGGTCGCAACGACCTGGGCACTCGGGGGTTCGGTTCTGGTTGCCGACGCCCTTCCCTCCGCGTCGGCGGCTGGATGCCCTGATACCCAAGTAGTGTTCGCCCGCGGAACCGGTGAGGAACCAGGTGTCGGACCGACAGGACAGGCGTTCGTCGACGCCCTGCGTTCGCGGCTGGGTGGGAAATCGTTGGACGTCTACGCGGTGAACTACCCCGCCAGCTACCAGTGGTCGACCGGTCTGGAAGGCATCAGGGATGCCGGCACACACGTGGTGAACGAAGCCGCTGCCTGCCCCAACACCAAGATGGTGCTCGGTGGTTTTTCGCAGGGCGCCGCCGTCGCGGGCTTCGTCACGTCGCCGGCCGTCCCGGACTCGGTGCCGCAAGACGTCGATCCGGCGACCATCCCCAAGCCGCTGGACCCTGCTGTCGCCAGCCACGTCGCCGCGGTGGTGCTGTTCGGAACGCCTAATGTTCGGGCGATGAACTTCCTCGGACAGCCGCAGCTGGTCATCGGCCCGCTGTATCAGTCCAAGACCATCCAGGTGTGCGCCGTCGAAGACCCGGTCTGCTCGGACGGAATGAACTTCTCGGCCCACAACAGCTACGTGGACGATGGCAGCGTCATCGCCCAGGGTGCGGACTTCGCGGCGAGCCGCGTGCAAGGAAGTGGCACGCCGGCGCCGGTGTCAAGCCGTCAAGGTTTCGGGAACTGATCGTCAGGAGTTCCTGACCGCCAGTTCGAGACGCTCGAGGCGTCGCACGAGCAGGCTGGGCAGCCAACGGCCCACATCCGCGACGTCGACGCTCGAGGTGCGATCGAGCAGCAGGCGCAACACGATCTGGGCTTCGAGCCGCGCGAGCGCGGCTCCGACGCAGAAGTGGGCACCTTTACCGAAGGCGACATGGCTCTTGCCGCCAACTCGGTCGAGCCGGAATTCGTCGGGTGCGTCGTAGTGGGCGGGGTCGCGATTGGCCGCGCCCCACAGCAACAGCAGGTGCGATCCCGCCGCGAGTTCGGTGCCGCACAGCGCGGTGTCGATCGCGACATGCCGATAGTGCCCGCGGAACGGCGGCTCGTAGCGCAGCGTTTCTTCGATGAATGCCCCGAGCAGTCCAGGGTTTTCGCGCAGCTGCTGCTGGATGTCGGGCCGGGTAGCGAGAATCCAGGCCGCGCTTCCGAGTAGCGATGCGGTCGATTCTCCCCCGGCGGCGAACAACGTGATCATCATGCCCATGGCCACTGCATTGTCGAGGTCGCCGGTCACGCACGCCGTGGCAAGGTCGCCGAGCAGGTTGTCGCGGGGGTCGGCGGCGGCGCGCTGAAAGTGCTCGTGGACATAGCCCCCGAGCTCGATCACCGACGCCGACGCCGCTGCGAGCTGGTCGGCCGAAACCAGGCCTTCGAGAAACTGCGTGCCGGCATATCCCCAGTCCACGAGTTTGTCGACGTCTGTGTCGGGCACGCCGATCAGGCGTGCCACGACCATCATCGGCAGTCGGTTGGCCACGTCGCGCATCCAGTCGATACGCCCATTGCGCAGGCTGCCGGCCCAGAGCTCTGTGGCGGTGTCGGTAACGAAAGCCTCCAGCGCGCGGATCTTTTTCGCGGCCAGATGCGGAAGCAGCACCTTGCGATGCGCGGCATGCGCCGGGTCATCGGCGACGGCGAGTGCATGCGACGGATCTCCGAAGGGAGCCATGTAAAACGGCGAGATCGTGGCGTCGGGCTGGTAAACCATCGTCGCGGTCAGATTCGATGAGAATTCGTCGACGCGGGTGATGGCTTCGACGACTGCGTCCCAACTGCAGACCGCGTAGAACTCCGAATGGCCGATCCGCTGCACCGGTTCGCCGACGCGCATCCGGGCATAGAGCGGATAGGGATCTTGCAGGTTTCCGCTCCCGAACAACTCGATCGGGTCAGTGGCGCTCGTCACCGGTCCAGGTTGAGGGCCCAACGCGGCATGGTCAACGGTGCCGCGAAAAGCTGACAACGTAGCGGATCAGGCAGATCCGCCCGCCGTCTCAGCCCCGTCGGCGGATCTGCACAGATGCTGAGATAAATGGCCAAGGCTGTCTCAGGTTGAGAATTCCTGGGATGCATTTTTCTGAACGTAGGAGACTAAGCCGATGCCTCGCGACGACTGGCTGGTGGGCGGCGAGCGCCGCACGATCGCGGCCGAACGGATCTATGACGCCGCCACTGACCTCATTACTCGCCACGGCCTCGACGCCTTCGACATCGATACGCTCGCCGCGCATGTGCACTGTTCCCGGGCCACCGTCTATCGCTATGCCGGCGGTAAGGCCGACATTCGTGACGCCGTCGTTGCCCGCGGCGCGGCGCGCATCGTCGAATCTGTGCGCGAAAGCGTCAAGAAACTTGACGGACCGGAGCGCGTTGTCAGCGCGATAACCGTGGCGCTCAACCTGATTCGGTCGGATCCGCTGGGTCAGTTGATGTTCAGTTCGGACCGTGTCAACGACTTGGTGTGGCTCACCGGATCACCATTGTTGGCGGGCTTCGCCACCGAACTGACCGGGCTCACCGACCGTGATCCGCAGGCCGCGCTCTGGGTGGTTCGCGTTGTGCTGTCACTGCTGTACTGGCCGGTCGGCGACGGCGCCACCGAGCGTGACGTCGTGCGACGATTCGTCGCACCCGCATTCGCCGTGGACTAGCGTCGAGGGCGGTCTGTCGCTCGAATACTGAGACGGAGGACATCTATGGCGATCCGGGTCGCCCACGTCGGCACAGGAAACGTCGGTCGGTTGGCGTTGATCGAGGAGATCACCAATCCGCAATTCGAGCTCACGGGGGTGTGCGTCTCGTCGCCGGAGAAGGTCGGAAAGGATGCCGGCGCACTCGCCGGACTCGACACCGTCACCGGCATCGTGGCGGTCAGCGACCTCGATGCCGTGATCGCCACCCGGCCGGACTGTGTCGTCTACTGCGCCATGGGTGACACCCGTCTTCCCGACGCGATGAAGGATGTCATGCGCATCCTCGCCGCCGGTATCAACGTCGTCGGGTCGTCGCCCGGGTTGTTGCAGTACCCGTGGGGCGTGTTGCCGGATAAGTACATCGCGCGTGTGGAAGATGCTGCCCGGCAAGGTAATACGAGCATCTTCATCAGCGGTGTCGATCCTGGCTTCGTCAACGACTTGATCCCGTTGGCGCTTGCCGGCACCTGTCAGCGCATCGAGCAGGTGCGCTGCATGGAGATCCACGACTACGCGTCGTACGACGGCGCAGAAGTGATGCACTACATGGGGTTCGCCCGGTCGCTGGACGAGACGCCGATGCTGCTGCAGCCGGGCGTACTCAGCATTGCCTGGGGTACGGCGATCCGGCAGCTGGCAGCCGGTCTGGGCATCGAGGTCGACGAGATCACCGAGTCCTACCAACGCGAGCCGGCACCGGAGGACTTCGACATCGCGGTGGGCCACGTGGCCAAAGGCACCCTGGCCGCGTTGCAGTTCGAGATCCGCGGCTTGGTCCAGGGTCACCCGGCGATCGTCATCGAGCACATCACCCGCCTGCGGCCCGACCTGCGACCGGACTGGCCGCAGCCCGCGGCGGGCGGCGGTTCGTATCGCGTCGAGATCACCGGTGAGCCGTCCTACGCCGTGGACATCGTCCCGAGCAGCCGCTACGGCGACCACAATCAAGCCGCGATCTGCGGCGCCGCCGGGCGGATTGTCAACGCCATTCCGGCGGTGGTTGCGGCCCCACCGGGAATCAGGACGACTCTGGACCTGCCGTTCGTCACCGGCAGCGGGCTGTACGCGCGAGAACATGTGACAGCGGGCTAGCTAGTACAAAACCTATTGGTATGCAGGGTATTCCGAGACCGCCCGACGCGAAACGGTCCGGCCCGCCGCGCGGACCGGACCGTTCATGCGCAATGACTTACTGGTGTTCCTTCTGCCGCTTTTCGGCAGCCTCCGCGCCGGCCCGGGCCGACTCCGCTTCGGCTTCCTTCTTCGCGACATCGCGTTCGGCATCGGCCTTGTCCTGCTGGGCTTTACCTTCTTTTACGATGTCGTCCCGACCGGCGATGGTCCCGCCGACCTCTTTGGCCTTGCCCTTGATGCCTTCAACGGCGCCCTTCACGGCGTCCTCGGGCCCACTGTTCTGATCGCCCATGGATCAAACCTCCCTCTTCGTCTCGATCAAGGTGTTCCCTCGAATCGCGAACCGCTGACCCCTCTTCAAGGTCTCGCCGATCCAGACCGGCCAGCACGTCCGCTGTGTTCGCCTTCCCCTCGTGACAGCCCGTCAAACACGCTCAGCTGAGGAACCGTGCTGCCGGCTCGCGACGGCATAGCATCAGCGGGCAATTTACGCCTGGGTTACCGTATTCCGTTACCCGATGTGAAGGAGCACGACGCGATGAGGACTTCCCTGACTGCGGTGGCGACACTGGCCATGGTGACGTCGCTGGCCGCAGCGTCGGCCGCCGGCTGCAGCAGCCATCCCGCCTCGTCGCCACCTTCCTCCGGGGCTGCCAGCACGACGGCTGGACCGGTCAGTGACTACACCACGCTGCTGATCAAGGCCAGCGACATCAAGGCACCCGAAGCGTTCACCGCCGGGCCCGCAACGAAGAATCCGAACGGCCAGACCGGCGCAACGACGACGTTCGCCGACCAAGATCACAGCCACTCGATCATCGACACCATCGAGATCTTGCTCAATCCGCAGGCCGCCGCGAATGCGCTGGATTCGGCCAAAGCGATTCACCGCGAGGCTCTCCGTACGAAGGCGCTGAACGCCGAGGTCGGGGTTGGCGGCGTGACAATCGAGGGACTGAACGAGGATCGTTCCAAGGGTGTGACGGTGTTGCTGTTCACCGAAGGCAAGGCTTTTGTCACGCTGGAGTTCGACGGCCCGCCGGAGATGCTGGCACCGATGGACTTTGTGACCGACGTCGGGGAAAAGCAAGACCAAACGATCAAGAAGGCTTTCGGCGGCTGACCGCTAGCCTGAGACTCAACCGATTTCGTCGGCTTGGGCCAGCAGAGCCCGCGCGCTCTGGACGCATGGCCGCAACCGGTCGTAGGCGCTGGTGCCGGCCTCGGCACGGGATCGCATCGGAATCTCCAAACCGACGACGCGATCACCCGGTAGGGCCGCGAGCATGTCAGCCAGCGGTAAATCGCCTTCGCCGGGCGCCAACCGCTCGAACATGGCCTCCTCCGCGTAATTGGCGATCCTCGGCCCTAGCGTGGTGTCGCTCAGCTGGACGTAACCGATCCGCTCTGCGGGTATCGATCGCAGGTCGCCGGCGTCCGCGCCGAAGCGGGCCACATGCATGGTGTCGATCAACAGACTGACTTCGTCCCGACCGACATATTCGACGGCGGCGAGAGCCGTGGGCAGGTCCGCGATACTCAGACCGACAACGGGTTCGACGCACGTCGCGATACCACGATCGGCTGCCAGAGCGGTGAGCGCAGCAAGTTGGTCGAACGTGCGAGCACGGTCTGGCTCCAGGCTGACTGTGTTGATCCGCGGGATCCGCAGTTCGGCCATGACGTCGAGATCGGCTGCGTAGGAACGAACGTCGATGCCGGGCACGATGAGCAGGCCTTCTCCCAGCGAGATCGACACGCCGCGATCCGCCATGACCGTGAGAAGCAAGCGGCGCAGCGGCGCGTCGTCGCGAAGCGAAAACGGCGGGTAGCCAAGAGACCTCAGCGGTGCGAAGCCGACCAAACCGGCTGTGATGTAACGGCATCCCAGGTCGGCGACGAGGTCGACATATTCGACCGGCGGCATGCCGAACACGCTGAGCATCTCAATGCCGAGGCGGTTCATGGGCAGAGCTCTTCTCAGCCGCCGACCATGGCAAGGCCACCGTCGACGGGGATCAGTTGCCCGGTGATGAACCCGGCACCCGTGCCGGCCAGAAACACCAGGACCGGTCCCAGGTCGCCGGCGGGATCGCCGAGCTTGCCGCCCAACGGTATGGACAGCTTCATCTGCTGGTCGATAAACGGCCCGGCCTCCGGACCCAGGAACGCCCGCAGCCGATCGGCGCCGGACGTCTGAACTGCCGGCGCCAGCGCGTTGACGGTGACCCGGTCGGGGCCCCACGCCTTGGCTGCGGAGCGGGTCCATGCCTGGACGGCGCCTTTGGTGGCGGCGTAGACCGCGGCAATGGGACTACCCATGACCGCCTCGGCGGACCCGAAATTGATGATCTGGCCGCCGTTTCCGCGCATGGCCGCGTGCGCGGCCTGATTCGTCAGAATCGTGGCTTTGACGTTGGTCTCCAGCAGAAAGTCGATTTCCTCGCCGCTGATCTGGCCGGGCACTCCCGCCTGCCACAAGCCGGCGGCGTTGACCAGGACATCGAGACCGCCGAGTTCTTGCACTGCGTCGTGAAACGTCGCGTCGACGGACGCGGGGTCACGCACATCGCACTGCAGCCATCTCAGCGCCTTTGCCGTGTCATCCGGTGCGGTTCGGTGATACGTCGCGACCACCCGCGCACCCGCAGCGCACAGGACTTCTACCGCCGCCGCACCGATTCCGGTGGCACCGCCGGTGACCAGAATGCGGCGACCATCCAGCGGTGCGTGCGGTACCGTCATGGCCGCGGAGTCTATCCGTCCGTCGACAACGCAGTCAGGGTAACGGGCCATGTATTCCATGCGATTTGACATGCGCGCCCCCGACTTCGGTGCGCCGACGCGCGAACTCTACGGGGCCGCCCTCGACATGTGCGAATGGGCGGAGACGCGTGGCTGTGTCGCGGCGGTGCTATGCGAGCACCACAGTTCACCGGACGGGTATCTGCCCACCCCGCTGATACTCGGCAGCGCCATCGCCGCGCGCACCAAGCAGTTGATGCTGACGCTGATCGTGATCCTGCCGTTCTACGATCCGGTCCGGCTGGCCGAAGAGATCGCCGTGCTCGACCTCATCAGCAAGGGCCGCGCCGGCTACGTGTTCGGGCTTGGCTATCGGGCCGAGGAATACCGGCATTTCGGGCTCGACCTGAAGTCGCGCGGACGGATCGCCGACGAAAAGCTGGGCCTGCTGCGGCGTCTGCTCGCCGGCGAGGAGGTGCACCACGAAGGTCGGCGGATCAAGGTGACTCCCGCGCCGCTGTCGTCGCAGGGTCCGCTGATGCTCTGGGGCGGTGGAAGTTTGGCCGCGGCGCGACGCGCGGGCCGCTATGGGCTCGGCTACCTGGCCCAAGGCGATGCACCGGGTTCTCAGGAGGCCTACGAAGAGGCCTGTCGCGCCCACGGCCACGAACCGGGGATGACGTTGCTGCCCAACCGCGATACGCCGAGCGTGTGTTTCGTCGCGCCGGATGTCGACCACGCCTGGCAGGAGCTCGGTGAGCACCTGCTGCACGACGCGCGGACATATGCCGAGTGGAACCCGGGCGATCAGACGTCCGCCGGCATCGCCGACGCCGCCGACGTCGACGAGCTACGAGCGATGTCGCGCACCCACCGCATCTTCACCGCCGACGAGGCCATCGCGTACGTCCGCGGCGGCGGCATGCTCACGCTCGCGCCGTTGTGCGGCGGTATCCCGCCCGACATCGCTTGGAAGTACTTGCGTTACGTCGATGAAGCGGTGATGCCGGCGCTTCGCGAGAGTGACTAGCCGCAGTCAGAACGCCTCGGGATCCCGCTGAACTTCGGCGGGTACCGGATGGCGGTACAGGCGTGATGCGTTCTCCCAGGTGAACTTTCGAATCAGATCCGGTGGCAGGTCGCCGATCTGCTCGTGTACCGTTTCCTGGGTGTGCGGCCACGTCGAATCACAATGCGGGTAATCGGCTTCCAGCATGATGTTGTCGACGCCGATGCGGTCGTGTTGCACGAATGAGGACTTGTCTTCCACCGCGCAGAACCAGAAGTTTCGGGTGAATACCTCGGCCGGCGTCAAGCTCTCCCCCAACGCCGCCCAGGTGCCATACATCGCGTGGTAGCTGAGCATGTGGTCGAGGCGATCCAGTAACCCAGCGACCCAACCGATTCCACCCTCGGACAAGCAGATCTTCAGGTCGGGGAATCTGCTCGGCAATCCGGAATACAGCCAGTCGACGGCGGCCGATATCGCGTAGGCGAAGAACAGCACACCCTGCACATCTGGCGGCGCGTCCGCCGTCGTCGACGGAGACGAGCCCGACGACCCGATGTGGAGATTCACCACGGTGCCGGTCTCGGCGCAGGCCGCCATCATCGGGTCCCAGTGGCCGGAGTGAATGCTCGGCAATCCCAGCATCGCTGGGTTCTCACTGAACGTGACGGCGTGAAAACCCCGCTCGGCGTTTTCGCGGATCATGGTCGCGCCGAGTTCTGGATCGAGCAGCCAGGGCAACTGGCACGGGATGATGCGGCCGGGATGTGAGCCCGCCCAGACGTCGTGGTGCCAGTCGTTCCATGCCCGCACCGACGCCAACGCGAGGTCGCGATCGTTGGTCACCTGCTGCAGGCGCTGACCGGCGAAACCCGGCAGAAAGGACGGGAAGTTGAGCGAGGCATAGATACCATTCACATCCATGTCTTTGACGCGTTCGTCGATGTCCCAGGCGCCCTTGCGCATTTCGTCGAACCGGACCGGCTCGAAGCCGTATTCCGAGACCGGCCGGCCCACCACCGCGTTGAATCCGACGTTGGGCAGTTCCCGGTCGTCGTAGACCCACGTCTGCCCGCCTTCGACGGTGTCGACGACTTTCGGGGCGCGGTCGGCGAACTTGCGCGGCAGACGTCCGGTGAACGTGTCCGCCGGTTCGACGATGTGGTCGTCCACAGAGATGAGTGTGTAGCGGCGTCGTGCCCTGGGCGGATCGGGAAGAAAAGTCACAGAACGGCTTTCGCCGGTCTTCGCGGTCGTGAAGCTCAGGTTGGCGGCCAGCTCATCGATCGATTTCATCGCACTCCGCTCAGCTCAAGACGGCCGGGTCGGCTTTGATCGTCATGCGGGCAGCCCCCGCCCAGTACACATCGGCGGCCCGTTCGATCAGCGATCGCTGCATGCCCGCCATGTCCGGCCAGTTCATCTGCACAGGCTCCCTGCCGGTGAGCATTACGTCATAGGCCAATTTGCAGACCCGCTCGATCGACGCCGCGCGATAGACCGCCTCGGCCAGATTGCGGCCCGTCGCGATCACGCCGTGGTTGGCCAGAATCGTCAGGTTGGCACCCGCGATCCGAGCCGCGAGATCGGCTGCGCGCGTGGCACTGTCGATCTCACCGTCGTAGGACTCGACCAGACACAGGTCGTCCAGGAACAACGAGCCGGTCTGATGCACCAACTCGGGCAGCCCGCCCAGCGCGGCCAGTACGCACACGTAGTAGGGGTGATTGTGGATGACCACCCGCGCGTCATCACGGACGCGATGCAGTTCGGTGTGGATGTGGATGGCCGGGGTGACGTCCCACCGGCCGCGGACCACCCGCGCGTCGGCGTCGACCACACAGATGTCCGATGCGGCGATCTCCTGCCACCACAGGCCCCACGGGTTGACGTACATGTCGGTCTGCCCGTCGGGT
Organism: Mycobacterium sp.; assembly: GCA_049589475.1. GTDB lineage: Bacteria > Actinomycetota > Actinomycetes > Mycobacteriales > Mycobacteriaceae > Mycobacterium. The sequence goes on along the minus strand of JBAWAV010000187.1, from coordinate 545 downwards.
TGCCAGGTGATGTGCCCGGCCATGTTCTCCGCGAAGCCGATGGCGGCAAGGTGGCGGAACGCCACGGCGAGCGCTTGCTCGCTGGACAGGTCGACGCCGATCGGCGGAACCACCGACGGCGCCCATACCTCCAGCCCGCCGCGCCGAACGTCACGAGCGTTCATGACCGGACTCCATCCTGGCTCGAATATCTTCTCGAAGAACGCCCTTGGCGACCTTCCCACCCGACGACCGGGGTAGTTCGTCGACCACGATGAGCCGTTCGGGCAGCAACTCTTTGGACACCCCAGCCGCCAGGAGATGCTCGACGAGCCCGGGCAGGTCGAGCCGGTGCGAATCGACGAGTTCGGTGTACAGGCAGACTTTTTCGCCGAATGTCGGATCCGGCATCGCGACGGCCGCCGCAACCGCGATCGCGGGATGCGTCGCAGCGGCGTCCTCGACGTGCGCGGCGCTGATGTTCTTGCCGCCGCGCAGAATGAAGTCGGATGTTCGGCCGGTGACGGTCAGGTAGCCGTCGGCATCGATCTCGCAGATGTCGCCCA
>JBAWAV010000186.1:0-5153 GCA_049589475.1 Mycobacterium sp. | reverse complement strand
CGCTGGATTCCGTAGCAACCCAGTCTCGGCGCCCACAGGAACTTGCGCAGATCCCACGACGTCTTGGCGAAATCCTCATCCGAGAAGCGCTGACCGGCCTCCAATACACCTACGCGGTAGCCCTTTTCGGTCAGGCGCAACGCAGTGATGCTGCCACCGAAACCCGAACCGATAATGAGAACGTCGTAATCCGGCTTCATGGAACCAGTATGTACTTACCCGTCGGTAGCAAGCCAGGAATCGAGGTCAGCTTCCTACGGTCAGGCCGACTTTCTGGAATTCCTTGAGGTCGCAGTAGCCGGCCTTGGCCATCGAGCGGCGCAGTCCGCCGACCAGATTCAGCGAGCCGAACGGATCGTCGGACGGGCCGTTGAGGACCTGCCCCAGCGGAAGCCGCTCGCCGACCGCGACCTGCAGCAGCGCACCCCGTGGCAGCGATGGGTGGGCGGCGGCCGTCGGCCAGAACCACCCGTCGCCCAACGCTTCGGCCGACTCGGCGAGCGGGGTGCCCAGCACGACCGCGTCGGCCCCGCAGGCGATCGCCTTGGCCAGATCTCCCGACGTGTGGATGTCTCCGTCGGCGAGCACGTGCACGTAGCGGCCGCCGGTCTCGTCGAGGTATTCCCGCCGGGCCGCAGCCGCGTCGGCGATCGCCGTCGCCATCGGCACCCGGATCCCGAGCACCTCGTCGCTGGTGGTCACTCCCCTGGTCGACCCGTAGCCGACGATGACGCCCGCCGCGCCGGTGCGCATCAGGTGTAGCGCGGTGCGGTGGTCGATCACGCCGCCGGCCACCACCGGAACGTCGAGTTCGGAGATGAAGGTCTTCAGGTTCAGCGGCTCGCCGTCACTGGCGACACGTTCGGCGGAGATGATGCTGCCCTGAATGACCAGCAGGTCGATGCCCGCCGACAACAGTGCCGGCGTCAAGGCCTGCGCGTTCTGCGGGCTGACCCGCACCGCGGTGGTCACCCCGGCCTCGCGGATGCGGGCCACCGCGGCGCCCAGCAGATCGGGGTCCAACGGCGCGGCGTGGAACTGCTGCAGCAGCCGGATCGCCGCCGACGGCTCGGGCTCTTTGGCAGCCGCCTCGATGACCTGGGCGATCTTGGCTTCCACATCCGCGTGGCGGCCGATCAGCCCTTCGCCGTTGAGCACCCCCAGCCCGCCGAGCCGCCCGAGTTCGATGGCGAATTCCGGCGACACCAGCGCGTCGCTCGGATGCGCGACGATCGGGATCTCGAACCGGTAGGCGTCGAGCTGCCAGGCCGTCGTCACGTCCTGCGACGAGCGGGTGCGCCGCGAGGGCACGATACTGATGTCATCGAGTTCGAAAGTGCGCCGGGCTGTTCGGCCCATGCCGATCTCGACCATGTCACGCATGAGCGGTCCTTCGATCAATTCACCGAGCGTAGTAGTTGGGTGCTTCGGCGGTCATCGTGATGTCGTGCGGATGACTTTCCTTCAAGCCCGCCGCGGTGATCCGGACGAACTGTGCATGTTGCAGCGCCTCGATGGTTTCCGCGCCGGTATAGCCCATTGCGGCCCGCAATCCACCGGTGAGCTGATGGATCACCGACGCCAGCGGCCCACGGAACGGTACCCGGCCTTCGATGCCCTCGGGCACCAGCTTGTCCTCGGAGAGCGCGTCGTCCTGGAAGTAGCGGTCCTTCGAATACGACTTGGCCTCACCGCGGCCTTGCATGGCCCCCAGCGAACCCATGCCGCGGTAGCTCTTGTACTGCTTGCCGTTGACAAAGATCAGCTCGCCCGGCGCTTCGGCGGTACCGGCCAGCAGCGATCCCAACATGGCCGTCGACGCACCTGCGGCCAGCGCCTTGGCGATGTCGCCGGAGTACTGCAGTCCACCGTCGGCGATCACCGGCACGCCCGCCGGAGCGCAGACCGCGACGGCCTCGAGGATTGCGGTGATCTGTGGGGCGCCGACTCCGGCGACCACGCGGGTGGTGCAGATCGACCCGGGACCCACGCCGACCTTGACGGCGTCGGCGCCGGCTTCGACCAGCGCAGCGGCCGCCGACCTGGTCGCGACGTTGCCGCCCACGACCTCGACCCGATCGCCCACTTCTGCCTTGAGCTTGCCGACCATGTCGAGGACCAGCCGGTTGTGGGCGTGCGCGGTGTCGACCACCAGCAGGTCCGCGCCGGCGTCGGCCAGCGTCATGGCCCGCACCCAGGCGTCGTCTCCGACACCGACGGCGGCGCCGACGAGCAAACGGCCGTCGCTGTCCTTGGTCGCCAGTGGATGCTGTTCGGTCTTGACGAAGTCTTTGACGGTGATCAGCCCGGTCAGCCGGCCGTGGCCGTCGACGACAGGCAGCTTTTCGATCTTGTGCCGCCGCAGCAAGCCCAGCGCCGCATCCGCGCTCACGCCTTCCTGGGCGGTGATCAGCGGGGCTTTGGTCATGACCTCGGCGACGTGCCTGGACTGGTCGACCTCGAAGCGCATGTCGCGGTTGGTGATGATGCCGACCAGGGCGCCCGTGTCGTCGATGACGGGCAGCCCGGAGATGCGGAACCGCGCACACATCGCATCGACCTGGGCCAGCGTGTTCTCCGGGTGGCAGGTGACCGGATCGGTGACCATGCCGGCCTCCGATCGCTTCACGGTCTCGACCTGGCCGGCCTGCTCGGCGATCGGCAGGTTGCGGTGCAGAACGCCAAGCCCGCCGGCACGGGCCATCGCGATCGCCATCCGCGATTCGGTGACGGTATCCATCGCCGAGCTGACCAGCGGCACCCTCAGCCGGACCTTCTTGGTGAGCTGACTGGACGTGTCGGCGGTCGCCGGCACCACATCGGAGGCAGCCGGCAACAGCAGGACGTCGTCGAACGTCAAGCCCAGCATGGCGATCTTGTTCGGATCGTCACCGCCGGTCGGCACCGAATCATCCGGGAAACCGCCGACCCGGGGGTATGACGAGACAATCAGGTCGCCGCTGCCTTCGAGACGGGACAAGCCAGATGACATTGCCGGGGCCCTCCCAAGGACGCGCGGAGTGAGAATGCCATCCTATCGGCTCCCAGCCCGCTGACGATGCACGCCGCACGCGGCGTGAGGAGAAGGCGGGCAATACGGCCCCGCGGGGTGACGACATGGCGGCTGGGCTGCGGGTCTAGCGCTGGCGCGATGCCCGCCCGGCTGCGTAATGTGGACCCGTGCGCGACTACCTCCCGCCCGGTTTGCCGCCTGATCCCTTCGCCGATGACCCGTGCGATCCGTCAGCGGCGCTTGATGCCGTCGAGCCCGGCCAGCCCCTGGACTCCCAGGAGCGGATGGCGGTCGAGGCCGATCTGGCCGACCTCGCGGTCTATGAGGCGCTGCTCGCCCACAAGGGGATTCGCGGTCTCGTGGTGTGTTGCGACGAATGTCAGCAGGACCACTATCACGACTGGGACATGTTGCGCGCGAACCTGCTCCAGCTGCTTATCGACGGCACCGTCCGTCCGCACGAGCCGGCCTACGATCCCGAACCCGACTCCTACGTCACCTGGGACTACTGCCGCGGCTACGCCGACGCGTCACTCAACGAGGCGACCTCGGACACTGAAGGATTCCACGGACGCCGCTGACCAGCCCGTCGCGTTGTTCAGCCACCAAAACCGTTGGGCGTGAACGCGATTCCGGGAGCAATTGGCAACGCCGTGGCATGCGCGTCGCGACTCACCACCTTCGCGGTCAACCGGTTCATGTGATCGAGCAGTCCCTGTTTGCGATCGGCGTCCCTGACGGTCTGCACGTGGGCGCCGACCACGGTCAGCTTGTCGTGGGCTCGGTCCCACTGGCCCGTCGCGATCATCTGCTCGACCTCGTTCATCTCGCTCTCGGCGGACACCGCGATCCGCTCGTCGCTTACCGACGCCGGCTCGCCGAACATTGTCGTCCGGACACCGTAGAGAGGGTCGCCAGGCTGGGCCTGGCCCGTCAGGACGCCGAATCCCGCAACGCTCAGCACGGCTGCGGCCATCGCGCTCACCAGCGCCGTCCGGTGCCGGGCGCGGCGACGCGCGGCCAGCCCACGGGCCAAGGCCGCGACGGCGTTCTCCTCAGGGCAGATCCCGCCCATTGCTGGCATGCGCACTTCGTCGCGCCAGTTCTCCAGTAGTCCGGCCAGCGCCAGATCCCCGGCATCGCCGTCGACCGGCTCACGTTTGGCCAACGCATCGACGAAGCGCTCGCTGCGTGCGACCGCGTCCGGCTCAAGCTGATCGAATTGTTCAGACATAATCCCGCCCCGCTGCGACGATCACGGATTTCAGCCGCCCCAACGCGCGATGTTGGGCGACGCGCACCGCTCCGGCGGTGCTGCCTACGGCCTCGGCGGTTTCCTCGGCGCTCAGACCGACCACGACCCGCAAGATCAGGATCTCGCGTTGCTTGTCAGGCAGGAGGTCGAGCAACTCTCTCATCCTGGTCGCGGAGTCGGCATCGACGGCGGACTGCTCGGGATCCGGCTCTGCTGACCGGTGGTCCGGAATGGTCGCCGTGGGATAGGACAGATCCTTGCCGGCCGCCCGGAACGCGTCGGCCACCTTGTGCGCGGCGATGCCGTACACGAAGGCCAGGAATGGGCGCCCGCGATCGCGGTAACGCGGCAGCGCCATGACGGTCGCCAAGCACACCTCCTGCGCCACATCGTCGGCCGAGAGACCATTTCGCTCGAGGGCGCCGACGCGTGCGCGGCAATATCGGACCACGATCGGGCGAATCGTCTCCAGCACTTCACGGAGCGCGTCCCGATCACCCGCCACAGCCTGGGCCACAACGGCGTCGAGACGCTCCTCCTGCGTTGACATCGACGACAGCATCTCCAGCGTTACGGGTCAGGTATCACCCCGACAATAGAGGCCCAGCAGCCAATCTTCAGAGCTGGCGCCAGGCACCGCCCCAATGCCGCACCCTGCGGGCGCACTCGTCGCGGATGTCTCGCAAATCGGCGATCGGGCCGTCGGCGCCGACCAAGTCGACCAGCAGCGACGCCACCGCCCAGCGCAGCGGCACCAGGCCCGACTGGCCGGTGAGCTCGAGCGCCGCCTCGCCCACCGCACGGGCCCGGTCGACGGTTCCCACGCTGCACAGCGCCGCGGCCAGCACCACCTGACTTTTGGCGCGATGGCGGGCAGAGCCGGTG
>JBAWAV010000185.1:0-2355 GCA_049589475.1 Mycobacterium sp. | reverse complement strand
CATCGGCACCGAGGCCATGCCGGGAGTGTTCGCACAAATCGGCACGGAATACGGGCACAAATACGGCGGTACGAGTTTCGAGCTGTTCGCCAAGATCAGCGAGAAGAACCACGCCCATTCGACCCTGAACCCACTGGCCGCCTATCAGAAGAAGTTCACCCTCGAGCAGATCATGAACGACGTCATGATCGCCTACCCGAACACTCGGCCGATGTGTTCGGCCAACTGCGACGGCGCCGCTGCCGCGGTGGTGTGCAATGGCGAGACGTTGAAGTCGCTGTCGCTGGAGCAACGGCGACGCGCGGTCAAAGTGTCGGCGTCGGTGTTGACCACCGATCCCTACGAGGCCGGTTGTCAGGTGTTGCCGAACGTCAACACGCTGACCCGCAACGCCGCCGCGACCGCCTACGAGCAGGCCGGGATCGGCCCGGGCGACCTCGACCTGGTCGAGTTGCACGACTGCTTCGCCACCGCTGAGCTGGTGCATTACGACAACCTGATGCTGTGTGAAAAGGGCGGTGCCGCAGACTTTTTCAACTCCGGTGCGACGTGGCGTGACGGGTCGATCCCGGTGAACGTCTCAGGCGGCCTGGAATCCAAGGGGCATCCCATCGCGGCGACCGGTATCGCCAACATCTGGGAGATCTGCCATCACCTCCGCGGCGAAGCCGGCGACCGGCAGATCGCAAATGCGAAAGTCGGCCTGGCCCACGTGATCGGTCTGGGGTCGGCGTGCGGCGTGCACATCCTGGAGAAATCTGCCGCCTAGCGGCGATCGCGAGGACGGCGAAGCCGTCCGAAGCGGGTCGTCGCCGTCCGGCCTAGCGGCGATCGCGAGCGCGGCGGAGCCGTCCGAAGCGGGTCGTCGCCATCAGGCCTAGCCGCGAGCCGGGCCGCAGATCGTCCGGCAGCGGCCGAAGCCGTCGCCGTGGCCCGCGCCGGCGGAGAAGGAGTCGGCGGACCTCGTCCACGCGTGATCACCGGCGGCCGAGGATCTCGCTTGTATGGTTACGAGAAAGCTGGGGCGCCAACCTCTTTCTCGATACCGCAAGCTCAGCGGAGTTTCTGATGTGCACTGCCAGCGGCCGCTTCATCATTCCCGCAGCTGTCCTGCGCAGGCTGGCCGACGATGAGTCAATCCCGGAGGAGTCGCGGCAAGCGCTGCTCGACAGTGCCGCGGTGGAGGCTTCATGGCGAGACCTGCGGAAGGCGCATACCGAGGCGACCCAAGCGAGTCTCCTCGCGAAAGGGATTGCCAGTCTTCGTCTTGCGGGTGTGCTCGCGCCTGTCCCGGCGGTCACGGTCTACGACTGCAAGAACACCGAATCACCGCCGGGTGGGCCGGTCTCGGATCTCGGCAAGAGCCCGGACTTGACGGCGAGACGTGCATTCGATCTGGTGTACCAACCGAAAATGCATCTGCGTTCTGGCCGGGTCGTCGGGCTGGAGGCTTTGTTGCGTTGGCCGCATCCGCAGCTGGGTGTGTTGCGACCGGATGAGTTCATGGCGCTCGTGCGCCAGCACGGACTGATGCGACAAGTGACCGAATTCGTGGTGACCAGGGCTCTTGACGATGCGGCGCGTTGGGAAACGTCGGGGGTGGGTGCGACGGTCGCGGTGAATGTGCTTGCCCCGGATCTGAAGGATGCGGCATTGCCCGATGCGCTATGCGGCGCGCTGCGGAGCCGCGGTCTTGCACCTTCATTGCTGACTGTGGAGATTACCGAGGATGTGATCCTCAACGACATCGACCGGGTGACAGCTGTGCTGCACAGGTTGCGCGAACAAGACATCTGCGTTGCGGTCGACGACTTCGGCAGCGGCTTTTCGGCGCTGTCCTACCTACGCGATCTGCCCATCGACGAGGTCAAGCTGGACCGCCAGTTCATCTCGTCAATCACGGAAGACACGCGTGCCGCCGCGGTGGTGCGTGCCGTGATCGACCTCACCCACGAGCTGGACGTCACCGTGGTCGCCGAGGGCATCGAAGACGCGGGCACCGCCGACTGGCTGCGCGAGCACGGCTGCGACATCGGGCAGGGCTACTATTTCGGCGCACCCGTTGCCGCCTCGATGATCCCCCAGCTGATCGGCGCCCGATGAGCAACGAGAGCGACCCGGCTAAACCGTCAACGCGTCCGGTGCTGGATCGCCCCACTTCTTCCGGATCGCGCCCCAGGGGTCAGCGTAACGACCGGGTGCCTTGAAGTATGGCGCTTGGCGCCGCATGAGTAGGCGTAACGCCGGCGCCGCGATGCGCAGCGGGCGCGACTTCCAGCCCACTCTGGCGCGAATCTCGGCGTACGCGGCCGCGCTGGAGTGGCGCTGAAAAGACAGGACTTGCTGTGCGCGGGC